>JAZOCO010000051.1:0-22439 GCA_045596505.1 Eubacteriales bacterium | reverse complement strand
GGCAAACGACTCGTGACCCGCGAGGAAGCAGAAGCAATCGGTCTCCTCCGAGAGAAGCATTGCGCCAAGGTTGCCGTGACCAAGACCCACCTTGCGGTTCTCGGCAACGGAGCCGGGGATGCAGAATGCCTGCAGACCGATGCCGATCGCAGCAGCGGCGTCAGACGCCTTCTTGCAGCCCTTCTTGATTGCGATAGCGGCGCCCACAACGTACGCCCACTTTGCATTTTCAAAACAGATGGGCTGGGTCTCCTCTACGATCTTGTAGGGATCAATGCCCTGTGCCTTGCAGATATCCATGCACTCGTCGATCGAGGAGATGCCGTATTCCTTAAGAGCTGCGAGGATCTTCGCCTCGCGTCTTTCATAACCTTCAAATTTTGCCATGATACGTTACCTCCTATTACTCTTTGCGGGGATCGATGTACTTAGCGGCGTCGGCAAATCTGCCGTACGTGCCCTTTGCCTTCTCGTATGCCTCATTGGGCTCGATACCCTTCTTGATCATATCGGTCATCTTGCCAAGCGACACGAACTCGTAGCCAATGACCTCGCCCTGCTCGTCAAGTGCCATACGGGTGCAGTAGCCCTCGGTCATTTCAAGGTAGCGCACGCCCTTTTCCTTGGTGCCGTACATCGTACCCACCATGGAGCGCTCGCCCTTGCCAAGGTCCTCCATGCCCGCACCGATGACAAGACCGCCCTCAGAGAAGGCAGACTGGCTGCGGCCGTACACGATCTGCAAAAACAGCTCGCGCATAGCGGTGTTGATGGCGTCACACACAAGGTCGGTGTTCAGTGCCTCCAGAAGCGTTTTGCCGGGCAGGATCTCTGCTGCCATAGCAGCGGAGTGTGTCATACCCGAGCAGCCGATGGTTTCCACCAGTGCTTCCTCGATGATACCGTTTTTAACGTTCAGGGACAGCTTGCACGCGCCCTGCTGGGGTGCACACCAGCCTACACCGTGGGTGTATGCGGAAATGTCGGTGATCTGTTTTGCCTGAACCCACTTGCCCTCCTCGGGAATGGGCGCGGGGCCGTGGTCGCAGCCTTTTTTTACCACGCACATATGCTGAACCTCAAGGCTCTGTGCGTAAGGCATTTCACTTACGTTGCTCATATTTTTATCTCCTTTTTAAAATTAACCGATATATTTCGCCACGGGATCACCCGTAAGCTGTAAATGTGGCATGCTGTATCAAGACAGCGTTTTCAGCAAGGGGCGGATCGCCTCGCGATACGCCTCGCCGATAAAGGCAGCTCCGTTTTGGTTCGGATGCACGCCGTCCGCCGAATAATACAGCGGCTCGGGCTGAGTCTTCATTGCCTCTGTCATAATGGCATCAAGGGGCATGTAGACGTCGGCAAACTCGGCGGCAAGCTTTTCTACAATGGGGATGATACGGTCAAGATCGGGGCGCAGATGCTGTGTCTTCTCAGCATCCAAGAGGAAGGGACAGATGATCATGATCTTCGCGTTCGTCCTCTTGCGGATCTCGCGAAGCAAGCAGCGATAATTCAACTCAAATTGCTCGTCCGTTGTGGGAACCGCAGACTTGCTGTAACGGTGCCACAGGTCGTTGATGCCGATCAGGATCGACACCACGTCGGGCTGAATATCCACCACGTCGGCTGTTGAACGATCAAACAGCTGCCCCGATCGGTTGCCACCGATGCCGAGATCGATGAACTCAAAGCTTACCTCGGGAAAATCGGCAGCGATCCCCGCGGCAGCATACTTGGGGTACCCGTTGCCAAGGTTATGATAATTCCTTTTGTCACGACCGGCATCCGTGATGCTGTCACCCTGAAACAGAATCCTCAGCTTTTTCAATTTATAACCTCCCCAAAAACAGCACCAAAGGCAGCGGCTGCATTGCACTCATCGGTGTCGATGTGCATAGCAAGCGCGAACTTGGGGGAAACACGCACCACCACGTCGTCAAAGATCACGGGACGGGCGGTGTCGAGCTTGACCTTAACGATCTGCTTATCCGATACACCAAATGCCTCGGCATCAGCGGGCGTCATATGTATGTGGCGCTTTGCAACGATCACACCCTCCTTCATCTCCACCTCGCCGGCAGGACCCACGAGCTTAAGACCGGGCGTGCCTGCCACGTCGCCACTCTCACGGATCGGTACACCTGCAAGACCAAGCGTGCGCGCATCGGTAAACGAAAGCTCAACCTGATCGGCGGGACGGGTGGGTCCGAGAATGCTGACCGCCAGCTGCCCCTTAGGGCCTACCAGCGTGACTCTTTCCTCGCACGCGAACTGACCGGGCTGGGAAAGATCCTTCTTATTATGAAGCACTGCATCCTTGCCGAAAAGGGCGGCAAGCGTTTCGGCAGTCACGTGAATGTGCCGTGCCGAGGTCTCAACGATAAATTTGTTTTCCATTCTACCTCTCCTGTTTTAGGCGCAAAGCGCCGTTTATAAGTTTTCACAGACACAGTTATTATAGCATATACTTTTCTAAATGTAAATGCAAAAAGCGAAGAAAATGCAAAAATCATAGCGGAAAATTTTTGGCACATACTAATAAAAAACAAAAAGGAGCCAAACTTATGTGCGAAGAAGAAAACAAAACCCAAAAGGACGCGGGTGACGTGCCGGAGGAGCTTTTAAAAACGGGAAGTGTGACGGGGGATAACGCCATTCAGTGCCTGACGGTGATCGGACAGATCGAGGGGCACTATATCCTTGGCGACAACCAAAAGGCAACCAAATACGAGCATCTGATCCCCTTGCTGGTATCCATGGAGCAAAACGAAAACGTGGAGGGTGTTCTGATCATTTTAAACACTATGGGCGGCGACGTGGAGGCGGGACTGGCATTGGCGGAAATGATCGCATCCATGACAAAGCCCACCGTTTCGCTGGTTTTGGGGGGCGGGCATTCCATCGGCGTGCCGCTGGCGGTGGCAGCAAAGCGCTCCTTCATCGTGCCCAGTGCCACAATGACACTGCACCCCGTCAGGATCAGCGGCGTGGTGATCGGTGCACCGCAGACCTACCGTTATTTCAGAGATATGCAGGATCGGATCGTAGATTTCATCTGCCGCAATTCACGCGTCGAAAAGGAGCGCCTTTCGGCGCTGATGATGAAGCCCGACGAGCTTTCCACCGATATCGGCAGCATCGTAGACGGACGCGAGGCAGTGTCCCTTGGGCTGATAGACGAGGTAGGCGGTCTTGATGCGGCGCTCAAGGCGCTTGCCGAAATGAAGCACAGGTAAAGCATGGCAAACGGTGTGAAAAACACACCGTTTGCCGCTTTTATTGAAAAGGCGGGGCTCGCTGTCACGTTTTCGCAAGCCGCCGCATATACTGTTAGGCACAACCGACAAGTCCGAACCCGCCTGTGATGGCGAAATCTCGGGATTTTCGGGATTGTCGGCTGTGCCTAAAAAAGCAAAAAGGGGAGCAACGATATGGAGTGCTTGCAAGCAAAGGATAAAAAGCAGCGCCGCATACTTTCCCACAAGGGGGGGAGCGAGGTGCTGCGGCTCACCTACCCTACCGTGACAGGGGAAACTGCAGCGGCAACACACACCTTGGCACTGATAAATGCACTGGCGGACTTTGGCGAAGGAGAGGCTGCAAGGATCGCCGCCGAGGCACTGCTCACCGCCGTGCAAAACGGCAGGCTTTTTGATTTTACCTGCCATACGTACGACATTTCGCTGAATATCACACACCATAAGACCTGCACTGAGGTAACGCTCGCGGTGATACTTTGCAATGGCGATTCGCCTATCCTATCGCACACGAAGACCATGTACTGGGATAGCAGCGAGAGCATACAGCTGCAAAAAGCCCCCCGGGAAGTGCGTTCTCGCCACAAGCGCGAAAAAAGCCGTGACAAGATCAAAAATTTCACTCACACTATTGCATAACAAGGAAAAGTGTGATAAAATAAAATATCATATATCATTTTTAGTTATTATTTCATCATTTCTGGTTATTCAAAAATCCTGCCGAAAAGGAGGAATGGATCATGACAAAGGATGCTATCGCCGCGATCCGCAGCGCGGAAGAACAGGCGGAGGTGCTCTGCCGCGTGGCGGGAGAGCGCGCGGCTGAAATGCGCAGCAAGATCGAGCAAGAGGGCGCAGCGCATTGTGAAAGGACCGAAGCGGAGCTAAAAGCGGAATATGCCGAGGAGCTCGCAGCGGTCAGCGCACGCACCGAGGCACTGATCGCAAGAAAGCTCACCGAGGCACAGGCAGAGGCACAAGCGCTTGCCGCGCTCGCACGCACGCATATGGATGAGGCAGTAAAGTTGATCATTTGGGGGATCGTTGAGAAATGTCAGTAAGCAAAATGGAAAAGCTGACGGTGATCCTGCCAAAGGACGATGCTCCGTCGCTCTTGCGTCAGCTGATGCGACTGCGATGCATTTCCCTCTCAAAGGAGGAGATTGACGGGCTGCCCGAGGCGATCTCCTTCCGCGAGCAGGCAGCCGAGGCGGCAGCTGAGGCGGCACGCATAGATGCGGTGCTTCCCATTCTTGTCAAACGCTCGCACCGAAAAAAGCCTCTTTTTGGAAGCGTTACCGCCTTCGATGCCACGGAGTTTCGGCGCTCCGGCGATGAAGAACGGGCACTGAAGACCGTTTCGGAGGTTGAAAAGCTACAATCTGATACCGCCAAAGCAGAAGCGGAGCTGGCAAAGGAAACGGCGCTGATGCAATCTCTGCTCCCCTACCTTAGCTTCAAATTTCCGCTAAACCACCCCGGCACGGCTACCACCAAGTTTATCCTCGGATGCTTGCCCGGCAGCGTGAGGGATGAGCGTCTCTTAACGCTTGCGGCGGAGCACGGCTTGGTGATCGAGGTGCTTTCGGCGGACAGCCGCGGCACGTATATCAGCGCCATCACACACCGCAAAAATGAAAGAGTGGCGCTTGCCGCACTCGGAACGCTTGGATTTTTACCCGCCGCCTTCGCGAAAAACGATGGGTACGCCACCGCGGTCTTTGATGCCGCCGAGGCACGCGCTAAGACCATAAAGGACGAGCTTACACGGCTCGATGCGCGCCTTTTTGTGCTTGCCGAAAACCTCACCGAGGTAGAGGTCCTCTCGGATCTTGCACACACAAAACACCTCGCCGAGGAAAACAAGAAAAAGCTGCTTGCCACAAAGCAATGTGCGGTACTGACGGGCTGGTGCCCGACAAGGGAGCGCGCGCGTGTGACACGCGTGCTTGAGCGCTATTCTGCGGCATACGAATTTTCGCCACCCACCGAGGAGGACGACGTACCCGTTCTCCTTTCAAACAACGCCTTTGCGCGCAATTTCGAATGGGTGCTGGGTATGTATTCTTATCCGAGATACGGCAAATTCGACCCCACCTTCATTATGAGCATCTTCTATTTCATCATCTTCGGTCTTATGTTCGCGGATGCAGGCTACGGTCTGTTGCTGGTGGTCGCTTGCTTTGGGGCGGTGCGATGGCTTGCCCCGCGTGAGGGTATGAAGCGGTTTTTGCTGATGTTTGGCTATTGCGGCATCTCATGCATCATCTTTGGGGTGCTGTTTGGCGCGTATTTCGGCAACTTTCCCCTTGCCTTTATGCAAAACGTATTAAAGCTTACCCCCGAGCAGATGCCAAATCTTGCCCTTGTCCCCTCCCTGCAAGCAAACGTGGCGATCCTGTTCGACCCTCTTGAAAATCCCATGGGATTTTTGCTCGTATCCCTCGCCGTAGGCGCACTTCACCTACTGGCAGGCATGGCAGTAAAGGCGTATATCCTCTGTCGTGAGGGAAGGGTGCTTGCGGCACTCTTTGACATTGGCTCTTACTATATCCTTTTTGCGGGCATCGGCACGGTGTTTTTCCATAAGGTGGCAGGCATTGTCCTGCTCCTTACGGGCGTGCTGCTGATCCTTGCAACACAAGGACGGGACAGAAAGGGCGTAGCAGGCAAGATCATCGGCGGTCTTGGCGGACTTTATGCGCTGATCGGCTACGCCTCGGATCTGCTTTCCTACTCACGCATCCTGGCCCTTGGGCTTGCTGCAGGCGTCATTGCCCAAGTGGTAAATATTCTCGCCACAATGAAGGGCGCATCGTTTATCGGCTTTTTCCTCATGATCGTGGTCTTTTTGATCGGCCACGTCCTCAATCTTGTGATCAACGTGTTGGGTACGTTCGTGCACACCTCGCGTCTGCAATACATTGAATTTTTCGGCAGATTTTACGAGGATGGCGGCACACCGTTCGTGCCCATCAAGGCTTCTGACAGATATACAACGGAGCTTTTCGAGGAGGCGGAGAGTGACACACCGAAAAACAACTCCACCGCACCCGAGGCGGCATCCGAGGCAGTATAAATAAAAACCCTATTATAAAGCACAAAGGAGAACAGTTATGGAAATCATTGCAAGCATCTTTTCGGGACGCAATCTCGCCCTGCTCGGCGCGGCACTCGCAGCAGGACTTGCCGGCATGGGCAGCGCCAAGGGCGTTGGTATGGTAGGCGAGGCAGCATCGGGGCTGCTGACCGAGGATCCCTCTAAGTTCGGCAAGGCACTTATTTTGCAGGCACTTCCCGGCACGCAGGGCATCTACGGTCTGATCACCGCATTTCTCATCATCTTTAAGATCGGTATTCTCGGCACGCCCGTTGAGCTGACCGTGGCACAGGGTGCGTATTTTCTTATGGCTTCCCTGCCCATTGCGATCGTCGGCTTCTACTCGGCGATCAAGCAGGCAAAGGTAGCGGTATCCGGCATCAACCTCATTGCCAAGCGCCCCGACGAGGTCGGTAAGGCGATCACCTCAGCCGCACTGGTCGAGACCTATGCTATCTTTGCCGTGCTGGTATCCCTGCTTTTGGTGCTCTTTGCATCCGTATAAGGATCTGCCAAATGACGGGACTTGATAAGATCATAGACCGCATCCTTAGCGACGCAAAGGAAAAGGCGCGCGACATTCTTGAAGCCGCAAAGTCCGACTGCCTTAAACTGGCTGAGGACTATGCCTCAAAGGCAGAAGAGATCCGCACAAGGCTCACAAGCGAGGCGGAAGCAAAGGGCGAAGCGATGGTTGCGCGTGCGAGATCCACTGTCGCTACGAACCGCCGCAGCCTGCTGCTGCAAACAAAAAGCGCGCTGATCGATGAGGCGTTCGAGGCGGCAAAGCGTGCGCTGGTCGACACGGATCTCGGTAAATACCGCGAGCTGCTGACAGCCCTGCTCACCTCCGCGCTGATCGAGGAAGCGGAAAACGCCAAAAGAACGCTTACGTACGGTGACGAGGTCACCGAGTTTGACGCTTACGAGGTGCAAATGAACGAAAGCGACCGCGCCGCCTACGGACACGACGTGGTGGAGGCGGCAAAGCGCGCGGTGCTCCGACGCATCGGCGAGGAGCGTACCGCCAAGGTGCGCCTTTCGGAAAAAACCGTTCCCATTGATGGCGGGCTGATCCTTTGCTACGGCAGCATTGAGGTAAACTGCTCGCTTTCTATGCTGATGGCACAAATGCGAAAATCACTTGAGGCTAAGGTTTCGGCGATCCTTTTTGCCAGCGAAGTGGCCGCAAGTGAGGAAAACTGATCGGGGGTGGCTTTTATGCAAACGCGCTATTCACCGACAGAATATCTTTACGCTTCGTCGCGTATTCGCGCGCGTGAGAGCTCACTGCTTGGCAAAGACAAGCTGGCTTCCCTTCTCTCCCTTAAGGACGAGCAGGAGCTGCTGGCTGCCTTACGGGCTGAGGGGCTTATGCCAAAGGAGGACACGCCCGACGTAGAGGAGGCACTTCTCGCGCTGCTAAAAGAGGGCATTGATACCGTAAAGCGGTCCGTACCCGACGAAGCACTCACGCACGTGGTCACCTACCCCTACGACTGCCATAACATCAAGGCATATCTCAAATGCACCTATCGGGGCGTTGACCCCACCCCGCTTTTCATAGACGCGGGGTCTGTTACGCTCCCCTCTCTTGTCAAGGCACTTGAAGCGGAGGAGCTTTCCCCCCTGCCATCACACATGGCGGCAGCAATCCCTGTCGCAAGGCAAGCGTATGCAAAAACGGGTGACCCACGCGAGATCGATCTTCTCATCGACCGCGCGCTGTTTCGGGATCTTGCCGAGGCGGCAGCGGGGCTTCCCCTTGCGGAGCAGGTGGTTGCCGCACGCGCGGACCTGACCAATCTTCTCATTTGCTTGCGCCTTGTGCGAGGCAAAAACCCCCAGCTTGCCCTCCCGCTTTTTGCACGTGCCGCCCTACCCGCAGGCACGCTTGACGCCGCACTTTTTGAAGCGGCGCTCCCCGAGGGGGAGGCAGCGCTCTTTTCGCTCCTTTCAAAATCGCCCTATGCGCGAGTAGTCAAGGAGGCACAGGGGCTTTCCCTTTCCGAGATCGAAAAAAGAGTCGACGACTACGTAATGGGACTGGTGCGCGAGGCAAGATATCTGCCCTTTGGCGCCGAGATCCCCTTGGCGTACCTGTTGGGGCTTGATGCATCGCTGAAAAACATTCGCATCCTGCTGGCAGGCAAGCGTGCAGGGCTTGATAGCGATACACTTCGCCAGAGAGTGAGGGATAGCTATGTATAAGATCGGTATTATTGGAGAGCGCGAAAGCGTGCTTGGCTTTATCGCGCTTGGGCTTTCGGTACACGAGGCAAGCACGGCGGAAAAAGCCACACAGATCCTGCACGGGCTGGTGAAAAGCGAGGCGTATGCCGTCATTCTTGTCACTGAGCGACTTTATCTTGAGATGGAGGGAGCACTCGCGCGCTATAAGGATCTTCCCTTACCCGCCATCACCGTGATCCCCGGTAAGGGTGACACGAGTGGCTACGGTATGGCGGCACTGCAAAGCGCCGTGAAGCGTGCCGTAGGTGCGGATATCCTTTTTAAAGAATAGGCAAGAGGTAGGAAAAATGGTTGAAGGAAGAATTTTAAAGGTCTCGGGACCCTTGGTCATTGCCGAGGGTATGCGCGAGGCAAATATGTTCGACGTGGTGCGCGTCGGTGAAGCAAAGCTCATCGGCGAGATCATCGAAATGCATGGCGACCGCGCCTCTATCCAGGTCTACGAGGAAACGGCAGGCCTTGGGCGCGGCGACCGCGTGATCTCCACGGGTGCGCCCCTTTCCGTCGAGCTTGGCCCCGGGCTTATCACGTCTATTTACGACGGTATCCAGCGCCCGCTTGAAACGCTGTTTGAAAAATACGGCACAAATATCATTCGCGGCATCGACGAGCCCGCCCTTGACCGTGAGAAGCGCTGGATCTTTACCCCCACGGTATCCTATGGCGAGGAGGTCGCACCCGGTGATATTTACGGATACGTTGAGGAGACCCCCGTCATTCGTCACAAAATTATGGTTCCCCCCGGCGTGCGCGGCACCGTGGCAGAGATCCACGCGGGATCCTTTACCGTGACGGACGCGATCGGAAAATTAAAAAAGCAAAACGGCGACATTACGCCCATTACCCTGATGCAAAAATGGCCTGTGCGTCGGTCGCGCCCCATCAAGGAAAAGCTGCCCCCGACAGAGCCGCTGATCTCGGGACAGCGCGTGATCGATGCCCTCTTTCCCATTGCCAAGGGCGGCACGGCGTGCGTGCCGGGTCCCTTCGGCTCAGGCAAAACGGTGGTACAGCACCAGCTTGCCAAATGGAGCGACGTGGATCTGGTGATCTACATCGGCTGCGGCGAGCGCGGCAACGAAATGACCGACGTTTTAAGAGAGCTTCCCGAGCTGATCGACCCCCGCACGGGGCGGTCGCTGATGGAGCGCACGGTGCTGATCGCCAACACCTCGGATATGCCCGTTGCGGCGCGTGAAGCATCGGTATACACGGGCATCACCATCGCCGAATATTACCGTGATATGGGTCTTTCCGTAGCCGTCATTGCCGACTCCACCTCGCGCTGGGCAGAGGCACTGCGCGAAATGTCGGGGCGTCTTGAGGAAATGCCGGGCGAGGAGGGCTACCCCGCGTATCTCACATCCCGCCTTGCACAGTTTTACGAGCGCGCGGGCAAGGTGATCTGCCTTGGTAAGGACGCGCGCGTCGGTACACTTTCCGCCATCGGTGCAGTTTCGCCGCAGGGCGGCGATATTTCCGAGCCGGTAACGCAAGCGACCCTGCGTATCGTAAAGGTCTTTTGGGGGCTTGATGCCTCGCTTGCCTACCGTCGCCATTTCCCCGCCATCAACTGGTTAAACTCCTATTCCCTTTACCGCGACCGCTTAAGCGACTGGTTCGAGCAAAACGTAGCAAAGGACTGGATAGCAAAAACAGATACTCTCATGCAGATCTTGCAAAAGGAAAACGAGCTGCAGGAGATCGTGAAGCTGATCGGCGTTGACGGCCTTTCTGCCGCTGACCGCATGACTATGGAAACGGCACAGTCCATACGTGAGGACTTTTTACAGCAAAATGCCTTTGAGGAGGGCGACAGCTACACAGCGCTTCCCAAGGCATACGCACTGATCGACTTAGTGCTTACCTTTGATAAAAAAGCGCGCGAGGCGATCGCCGCAGGCGCTGACATTTCCGACGTTGCCACCCTGCCTGTCCGAGAGCGCATTGGACGCGCCAAATCGGCAGATGCCGAAAAATACGGGCAGATCTTTGAGGAGATCCGCGCGCAGATCGACACCGAGCTGTCAGCACTCACCGCCAAGGAGGACACGGTATGATTCGCGAATATAGAACCATTGAAGAGGTTGCAGGACCTTTGATGCTGGTAAAGCAGGTGGACGGCGTGAAATACGACGAGCTTGGCGAGATCGAGCTGCCAAGCGGCGAGGTGCGCCGCTGCCGCGTGCTTGAGGTGAACGGCAGAAACGTGCTGGTGCAGCTCTTTGACAGCGCCGCCGGCCTTAGTCTTGCCGAAAGCAAGGTGCGCTTTATGGGACACGGCGTAGAGCTTGCCGTGTCGGAAAATATGCTGGGGCGCGTGATGAACGGCATGGGTGAACCGATCGACGGGGGCGTGCCCCTGCCAAGTGCGCAGACCCGCGACATCAACGGCACACCCATCAATCCCGCGGCACGCCTTTACCCCTCGGAATTTATTCAGACGGGCGTTTCTACCATTGACGGTCTTAACACCCTGGTGCGCGGGCAAAAGCTGCCCATTTTCTCAGGATCGGGTCTGCCCCACGCACAGCTCGCGGCACAGATCGCACGCCAAGCTAAGGTGCGCGGCACGGATGAGAAATTTGCCGTGGTGTTTGCCGCTATCGGCATCACCTTTGAGGAGGCGGATTTCTTTATCTCCGATTTTAAAAGAACGGGCGCCATCGACCGCACCGTGCTCTTTATCAATCTTGCCTCCGACCCCGCCATTGAGCGCATCACCACACCCCGCATGGCGCTGACCGCAGCAGAGCATCTTGCCTTTGAATGCGATATGCACGTGCTGGTCATCATGACGGATATCACAAACTACGCCGAGGCACTGCGTGAGGTATCCGCCGCACGCAAGGAGGTGCCCGGTCGCCGCGGATATCCCGGCTATCTTTACACCGACCTTGCCACCATGTACGAGCGCGCTGGCAGAAAGCACGGCGCCGCCGGCTCGATCACGATGATCCCCATTCTCTCCATGCCCGAGGACGATAAAACTCACCCCATCCCTGACCTTACGGGCTATATCACCGAGGGTCAGATCATTCTCTCCCGCGAGCTGTACCGAAAGGGGTATCTGCCGCCCGTTGATGTGCTCCCGTCCCTGTCACGCCTTAAAGATAAGGGCATCGGCGCAGGGAAAACGCGCGAGGACCATGCAGGCACGATGAACCAGCTGTTTTCCAGCTATGCGCGCGGCAAGGAGGCAAAGGAGCTGATGGTGGTGCTGGGCGAGGCAGCACTCACACCCGTTGATCGCCTGTATGCCAAATTTGCCGATGCTTTTGAAGAAGAATATGTAAACCAAGGCTTCTTCGAGAATCGTACTATTGAAGAAACCCTCACGCTTGGGTGGAAGCTGCTCTCCATCCTACCAAAGAGCGAGATGAAGCGCATCAAGCCAGAACTGATCGAAAAATACTGGCCCGCTCAGTAAGAAAGGAACGCTGCTATGCCGGAAATTCGTGTAAATCCAACGCGCATGGAGCTAAAAAAGCTGCAATCACGCTATGCCACGGCACGGCGCGGACACAAGCTGCTAAAAGATAAGCGCGATGAGCTGATGCGCTGCCTTTTGTTGGTCGTGCGTGAGGCAAAAGAGGTGCGCGCGCAGGTGGAAGCGGCGCTCTCGTCAGCACACAGCCGATTTGCCGCAGCAGCCGCGGCAACGCATCCAAAAATGCTTGAGGCGGCACTGATCCTTCCCAAAACCGAGATAGCGCTTGACGTTTCACTCAAAAACCGTATGAGCGTGACCGTCCCCGCCTTTGAGGTACACTATCAAAGCGATGGTGACAGCGCCAACTATGGTTACGCCTTTACCTCGGGCGAGCTTGACGACGCTATCAATGCGTTTGGAGAGATCCTGCCCGCTATGCTGAAAATGGCACAGCTTGAAAAGGAAGCGGGGCGGCTCGCCGAGGAGATCGAACGCACACGCAGGCGCGTAAATGCCCTTGAGCATATTATGATCCCCGACTACGTGAGGGCAATTAAGACCATCAAAATGAAGCTTGAGGAAAACGAGCGCGGCAACGTAACACGCCTGATGAAGGTAAAGGATATGATGCTTGCGGCGCAGCTTGAAAAAAAGCACAGCTTTTTCCCTGACGAGGAATGACGTCACGCAGCCGCAAGGAAGTGGAAAACACAAGGTTTTAATATTTGTCTATTCATCGTTTGTAATATCCGCACGTTCTGTGCAAAACAGAATAGACCGCGCCCTCGGCTTTTTGCCGAGGGCGCGGTTTTATGCAGTGATCTTTTTCGGAACATCCTAAGCACCGATCCCTTTGTGGGTCATTCTACGTGTTGTTCGCACCCACCTTTCTCTTTTTTCGGGTCATTCTGAGCGTTGTTCGCACTCACTTTCCTCTTTTTTCGGGTCATTCTGAGGATTTTAACACCCCCTTGCGCCATTCTAAGGCTTACCCCCTCGGGTCATCCTGAGCGAGCCAACAAAGGCGAGTCGAAGAATCTCCGAAAGTGCAAGTGGCACTTTCGGCGGTATGTTCGCACGAAACCCTTTCCAACCTTAATGTAACATTTAGCCAAATATAGGACTTGTGCTAACACACCGCGCCCTCGGCTTCTTGCCTCGGTCGAGATCCTTCGGCTCGCCTTTGTTGGCTCGCTCAGGATGACCCGAGAGAGGCGCGCTTGTCAGGATGACTCGGGAATGTACGTTTGGCGGCACCATCAACTAACGCGTTTCATTTCACATGAAAACACCGTTTGGCGAAAATATCGCCAAACGGTGTTACTTTTTGGGTTTTTACGTATTTCACCTAGCCAAAATCATGCCGCGTTCCCGCAGCAATACCATACTCCTCAAACAGACAAACGATCTCCTCGATCTTTTCAAAGCATGCGCCATCATCAAGATCCGGATCGCGAATGATCTCTCGGATTCGTGCAAGTAGCCGCAAGGATAGCGTGTCTATTTTTTTGCACAGTGTAGCTATCACCTGTGCCTCGTGTTTCTCGTCCCGCTTGTTTTCCAAACGTAATGTATACAGTAAAAGTTCATCTCTGAGCTCCATTTCACACCTCCTATGATACACTATTTTACACGATTTTATAATATTTGTCAATATTATATTTTGTTTTATATTATAATATATCATACCTTGTGATAGATGGAGGAATTATGAAACCGTTAAAGCAGAGCATCAGCATTACTTTAGACAGCGACGTTATTGCCGCCATTAAGGTCCGCGCGGAGGACTGCGACCGCTCGGTTTCGCAATACATTAATTTGGTTTTAAAGGAGCACCTGCAAAAAGGCACAAAAGGCAATTAAGCAGGCGCATCTTGTTGCACGCGCCTTGATAAAAACACCGTTTGGCGCAAATGCCGCCAAACTGTGTTTTTTTATGAAAAAATCAAAAATCTCTTCTGCCCTCAAGCGCACGCGAAAGCGTGATCTCGTCGGCATATTCAAGCTCCCCACCGTAGGGGATACCGTGCGCAAGGCGCGTGACCTTTATGCCAAGGGGAGAAAGCAGACGCGAGATATACATTGCTGTCGCCTCACCCTCGGTGGTCGCACCCGTGGCAACGATCACTTCCTTCACCGTTTCATCCTGCAAGCGCCCAAGCAACTCACGCAAGGAAAGCGTGTCGGGCGTGATGCCACTCATCGGCGAGATCAGACCGTGCAGCACGTGATACACGCCATTAAAGGAGCGCACCCTCTCAAACGCCATCACAGCACGGGCATCCTCCACCACGCAAATGACACTCTTGTCGCGCGCGGGATTGGCACACACGGTGCAAACCTCACGGTCTGTGAGATTCTGGCAAACGGGGCAACGGTGTATTTTCGCCTTTGCATCGCCGATCGCCGCTACAAATGCGGCAATATCCTCAGGGGGGTAGTCAAGCAGCGCCAGCGCCAAGCGCTGCGCGGACTTGCGACCGATACCGGGAAGTCTTGCAAACTGCTCGGAGAGGATGTCCAGCGCCTCGATCCCGCTGTTCATCAAAACAGCCCCGGCATACCGGGCATACCAAGTGCACCCGTCAGCTTCGACATCTCGGCGGTGTTGGTATCCTCGACGCGCTTGATCGCTTCATTCACAGCAGCAAGCAAAATATCGGAAAGCGTTTCAATATCGTCGGGATCGACGATCTCGGGCGCGATATCAAGAGAAAGGATCTGCTTTTTGCCGTTTATTTTCACGCTGACCGCGCCGCCGCCCGCCGAAACATCGTACTCGCGAGCATCAAGCTCCTCCTGCTTTGCCGCCATATCCTCCTGCATCTTCTGCGCCTGCTGCAGCATTGCGCTCATATTTCCGGCGCCGCCCATTCCTTTCGGGTAATTTGCTCTCATATCTTACTCCTTTATCGTCTTATTCTTGATTTTCGCCATCAGCGGCGGATAAAATATCATCGATCACGGTATCTGCTTTTTCCTGCTCCTCACTTGCCGTTTCGATCAAAAACATGTTGTCGCGCACCTCTTTTTTCAGCTCAAGGGAAAGCGTGTGACGAAGTATGTCACGCCCATTGTGGCGCTCAAGCATCATCTCGGCAAAGCCATCGCGCAGCACAACCACCACACGTCCCTGCTCGTCAACAAACGCGCGCGAGCCAACAAGGAAGGAGCCCACAAACGAATTTTCCTCTGAAATGCGTGCCACACAGTCAGCATACCCACGAATGCGCGTAAGCATCCTGCCCTTTCCCGTCGCCTTTTGGGTGGGGGTGGGGCACGGAGGAGCCGCAGGCTTCTCCACAGGTGATGATTGCTGTTGCAGGTCCTTTTTTGCGGGGGGTGCATCGACAGCACGCGAGCGAGGAGGGACGGGCTCCTTTTGTTCGCCCGTAGGCGCGGAAGTCGCCCCCGGCGCTTCATCCTTACAGATCCGCCCCGTCAGCATCGCATTTTCTAATTTTTCCACACGGGCAACAAGCCCCGCCCCCGAAGTGTCAAGTCGCGGATCGCATAGGCGAATGAGCGTGAGCTCCGCCACAGTGCGCTTCACCGCATTTGATCCTTGCATCGAAAACAGTGCATCCTCAAGCAAGTGGCAGTGTGCCAGCAGCGTCCCTTTTTCAAAGCGTGCCGCAAGCGCCGCAAGCTCCTTCGCCTCAGCATCGGAAAGATCCAGATACCGATCGGCATTTTTGGTGGTCTTTATCACCAGCATATCACGGTACACACCGATCAGCTCCTGCCAGAATATCTGCAGATCGCGCGAGGCGGCATTTGCCTCGTCAACGGTAGCAAAAATGGCATCGTAATCCCCACAGGCAACGGCGCGAACCAAGGAAAGCACGCCCTCGCGGCCCACAGCCCCCATCATTTCGTCTACCGTTTGTATACTAATTTGCCGCCCACCGCCCGCACACAGCTCAAGCAGGCTGATGGCATCGCGCATACCGCCCTGTGACAGACGCGCGATCCGCTCGGCAGCGGCAGGGTCGAGCACGATTCCCTCCTCTTTTGCAATGTACGAGATCCGCGCCGCGAGGACGGATGCCGCGATGCGGCGAAAATCAAACCGCTGACAACGCGACACGATGGTGGCGGGGAGCTTATGGAGCTCTGTGGTGGCAAGCACGAAAATAACGTGCGCAGGCGGCTCCTCTAAGGTTTTAAGAAGTGCGTTGAAGGCGCTTGACGAGAGCATATGCACCTCGTCTACGATATAAACGCGGTATTTCAGCAGCGAGGGTGTATACACCACCTCATCGCGGATGTCGCGGATATTTTCCACACCGTTGTTAGAGGCGGCGTCCATTTCAAGCACGTCCGTAGCACTGCCATTCTCAATGGCAAGGCACGCGGCACATTTGCCGCACGGATTGCCCCCCACGGGTGCTTCACAGTTTACAGCCTTTGCCAAGATCTTGGCACAGGTGGTTTTCCCCGTACCGCGCGAGCCGCAAAACAGATACGCGTGATTGGGTGTGCCGTTTTTGATCTGGTACTCAAGGACCGACGTGATGTGCTCCTGCCCGCACACGTCGTCAAAGCTTTTCGGTCGCCATTTCCGATATAAAGCCTGATGCATAACACTCACCCCCTTGATCCTTTGATAGAATAAGCCGCAAAATAAGACCATACACCTTAAAATCGAACGTCACCTTTGCGCGGCATTCGCATCTTCTGCTCAAAGCAGGCACCCTCGCGGCACATCGGGAGAACCGCTTAATGCTGCTTGGTTCCCCATCTGACATGGTTCACGGCCACCGATTGCGCAAGACCCACTCGTCAACACAAAAGAATACGCGCCGGACCGCATTGCCTCGGTCCTCAAGAAAGGGATCCACCCCTGCGTATAGCGGATTTCAGGTGCAGGGCCCCGCTACTCCCCCGGCTGGTATGGCCTTATTTTACGGCTTACTCTATTATTATACCAAATGATGCGCGGATTTGCAATAGAAATTTGCCACTTTTCAAAAAACATCTCTCAGGCGCGTTTATAAGCTCCTCTCCCTGCATAGTTTTCTGTTTACAAAATAAAATTTATATGCTATACTGAATGCAAATAAGACGGCAAGGGAGGCGAGCGTGTGGAGGAGCTTAAAAAATATCTGTCCATATACCTGCGCATTTGCAGGTCGCTGGTGCTCTATTTTTCCTATCTCGCCATTGCGGGCATCGCAGGGCTTTGCGCAGGCAAGGTCCCGGCTGCGGTGGCGATCCTTTCCGTGCTCACGTTTCACAGCACCGTGCGCGTGTTTGGTGAGACCGGCCGCCATATCGGCAGCCTTGCCCTTGCCTACCGCAAAACAGCAGATGGGCTGGAGCGCTCCACGCGCAAAATACTTTGCCTGATCCTCACCTCAAAGGAGCTTCTTATCGAGCTTGCCGTGCTGCTGCTCGTGCCCATCCTGCTACCCGTCGAGGCAGGCTACACCGCCTTTGCCGCGCTGCTCTTTGAAGCGCCCGCCGCCGTGCCGCGCGTTCTCTTAAAGACGGCAACCCTTGGCGTGGTACTGCCCCTCCTATTCGGCTTTTGGCTACTGGCGCGCTACTATTCGTTTTTGTGGTGGAGCGATGAGAAAAGAACGGCGGAGCTAAAACGCCCTTGGGTCACGCTTATCTTGAAGCTGCTGTTCATCGCCGCCATTTACGCGGTGGGCGGTTTTCTGCTTACTTACTTTCTTGAGATCGTGGCATCCATTTTTAACATTCTGCGCGCCATCGCATCGATTCGTTGGTGGCTGCCAGCCTTGTTGATCGGGGGGCTTGTTTTACTGGTGCTCTTCACCCGCCTTTGGCGCGCCGTACGGATACGCCGCAATTTTTTAAAAAGGCTAAAGCGCCTTTGCCGTGAGCTGCACGTTACGCTTTCCCCCATCAAGCGCCCCTATCGCTCGCTTTTCCGCCTAACGAATGAAGTGAATTTCACCATAGGGCACGGTGAAAAGACCTATTTCTGCAAGCTTTTCGGCACACTCAACCGCCGCAACCCCTTGTATTTTTCCGAAAAAGGCATCGTGCAGTGCCTGCACAGCTTCCGCTTTCGCCGCGTCGAATATTTCCGCTACACCACGCAATTTGACTTTAGCTTCGAGGCACAGGGCACAAAGGTGCTTATCGTAATTCCCGTTACAAAGGAGATCTTTGCGGGACATACCGAATATTTTCGCCCCATCGATACGGGCGAAACGATTGGCGAATATAAGCTCTTTACCGCCACGGGCTTTCTTGGCGCGCTCTCGCGCGACGTGGTTGACAGATAAAGATAGGCTATAAAGTTCAAGCAGGGCATCTCAAATTCGCATTTGAGATGCCCTGCTTTTTATACCGTTTTGCGGCATTTTCCCAAACGCCGCTTATATCTCGATCTCAAATCCGTCATAGGCGGGGATCATACCAAGACCTCTTAAAAACGCAAGCACCTCCTCGTCATACGCCTTATAGTTGATATGATCGGCGATGATCTTAGTCACCTCGGTGGCGGCTCCAACCTGCCTGAACCCTTCGACCAAAATCGGGAGCGTCAGCACGTTGTTGTGCTCGCCCATGCCGCGATAATTGACAGGGTCTTGGCTCATAAAGGTGGAGTCGAGGATCACGGCGTCAAAAAAGACCTGATTTTTAAAAATATAGCGCCATTCGCTCGCGCTCATCCAGCCGCCGTCAAGCCCGTAAAAGATGCGCTTGCCATCCTTTTCAAATATATAGTGCAACGCCTTGCCGCCTGCGTGGTTGGCGGGGAGTGCCATCACGTGCATGCCTGCCGCATCAAACTCCTGCATCGCCTCAATGGGGCACACGTTCACCCGTTGAAGTTCCTCTTGTGTAAAGTCAAGCGTGGGCACAGATACCTTGTTGCACCAAATATTTATCTTTCCCCTGGCAGCGTTCACATAGCTAAGAAGCGCCTCCTTGTTATAATGGTCGCGGTGAAAATGCGAAATAAACACGTCGGTAACGGCGGAGGTATCCACCCCCAATTTCGTGGCGTAGTCAAAGGACTGAAGCGCCATATCCACCACTACGTTTTCGTCGATCATAAGCGACGCACAGCGGCGGGTGCCCTCGGGGATCTCACACTCGTGCCTTTTTTTGTTGCCTGCCGCACCCGTTCCCAAAAATAAGATCTTCATGCCGTTTCTCCTTTATAAGTAATTATATCTCGATCTCAAATCCGTCGTAGGCGGGGATCATACCAAGATCCGTTAAAAAGCCCCTCGCCCATTCGTTTTGCATATCGCCGCCGATATGATCCGCGATCAGCTTGGTATGTTCCCCCGCCACGCCCGATTCCTTCAGCGTTTTCACCACGACGGGCAGCAACAGATAGCTGTTATGCTCTCCGTAATTGCCGTACTTGATGGGATCGTGCGAGGTGTTTGTCGAGTCTATAATCATGCCATCAAACGAGAGTCCGCTCCCGTGCAGATACCGCCATTCTCTTGGCGTAAACCACGCACCGTCAAGCCCGTAATAAAGCCGCTTGCCGTCCTTTTCAAATACAAAGTGGAGCGCCTGACCCGATGCGTGGTTGGCGGGCAACGCCACCACGTGCATACCCGCCGCATCAAACTCCTGCATCTCCTCAAGGGGGCACACATTCACCTTTTCAAGCTCCTCCTCGGAAAGCGAAAGACGACCTGCCGTATTCTTATGGCACCAAACGTTCAGCTTTGCCTTGGCGGCACTAACATAACCAAGCAGTGCCTCCTTGTTGTAATGGTCAACGTGCGGGTGTGAAATAAACACGTCGGTGATGGCGGTGGTGTCAACGCCCAGCTTCGTGGCATAGTCAAAGGATTGCTTTGCCATATCCACCACTACGTTTTCGTCAATGATAAGCGACGCACAGCGGCGCTTGTTGCCGTCCATTTCGTGCTCATATCTTTTTTTCGAGCCTGCAGCACCCGTTCCAAGAAATAATATCTTCATACTTTTACTCCCTTTGGGACTCTTTCCAAAATTTTTGCTCAAGGATCTGCCTAATGACAAAACCAATGCTATCTGCCATTCTCATAAAGCCCACATCGTTGGGGTGCAGACCGTCTACCTGACAGTCCGTTTGATGCGCCGCCGTTGCAAAAAAGCTCATGCCGTCAATGAAATATACGTTTTTATCCCCCGCGGCGCGTGCCTTTAAGTAGGACTTCATGATCACATCACGGCGCGCAAGCGCTTCTCCCCATCCCTTCGTACGGTGCATCAGCCCATGGGGGCGCGTGATCATAATATAAGGCACGTCGGGATTCTTTTCGCGGATCGCCTCGTAAAGCGGGTAATGCGTTTGCTCCAGCTCTGCCACGTCGTAGGCGTTAAAGTCGTAATCGCACACGAATATGCTCATCGGAAGAGTTGCCATGTACTTGGCAAGCACGGGCTCTCCCCTAGCACTGCCCGAAAAGCCGAGATTGATATAATCCACGTTCAGCTCGCGGCTGATCATAGCGGGATACGTGGTACCCGGCCTCGATGCCGCCGTGCCGTGCACGATCGACGAGCCGTAAAAAACAATGGGCTTAACATCACGGTATGGGCGGGCTTCCCTCAGCTTTGCGTCGGGCGCAAGACCGATCTCCAAGCTTTCGATCGCTGCATGTACGGGAAAGTTGACGGTATAAGAGCGCATCTGCATAGTGCCCGTTTTCACGGTCTTCTCGTAGCTGTCTTCCATCTTGTAGGACATGCGAAATTCCTTTACGAAATAGCTCCCAAACTCGCCGTCCACGTAAATATCAAAGCCGGCGCTGGAGATCAGCGTCATATGCGGCGTGCGCCCTACCGCGCGATATTTCACACGAACGGCAATGTACGGCGAATCGGTGGAAAAGCGCACGCGCCCGCCTGCCGACTCGCGACTAAAGCGCTCTACGCGCAGCGAGGTTGCCTCTCCCACCTCGGCAGGGAGACGACGGAACATCTCTCCCTTTTTCGGCTCATAAAATCCGTGCAAGGAAAACGGTGCCTCATGTACGTCATACCACGCAAGCTCCCGCTCATCCGCAGCGTCGGTTGTCGCCATATTTTTATCAAGCTCAATATACGATTCCATAAACGCGCCTCCAACTAAATATTACCGTAATGATTGTAACATATTCCCGCAAATAACACAATAGTTTTCCCCAAAAAACTCAGTCTTCAAGCAAAAGGGCTTGACAAGCACCGAGGATGGTTATATAATTTTACTCGGAGCAAAGAAAGAAAATCAGTGCTGCGGCAGGGCCGCAAAAGGGGAGGCACAGAAAACAGGCTCTCCGTTCCACCGGCGAGGCGCGATAAACCCTTAAAGCATAAATTTCTTGATATACTTCCCCAAAAAAGAAAGGAATAATTATGAATCTTAAGGTCATGTCCTTTAATCTCCGCATCCCCAACTACAACAAGGATGGCATCAACACCTTTGAAAACAGAAAGGGCAATGTGCTCGACGCCATTTTGCGCGAAGCGCCCGATCTCATTGGCTTTCAGGAAGCACCCGATACGACCCGTGCATTTTTGCACGAGGTGCTCCCGCACAATTATACAATGATCGGCTGCGGTCGCTATCAGGGCTACCGCGGCGAATCCGCACCGATCGCCTTTCGCAACGACCTGTTTGAGCTGATCTCATTTGATATCTTCTGGCTCTCAAGCACGCCTCAGGTGCCGGGGTCGTTCTACGAGGATAGCGATCAAAGCGGCTGCCCGCGCGTAGCCTTCCACGCCGTTCTTCACGCCGAAGGCACTGACGAGCCACTTCATTTTTACAACACGCACCTTGATCATAGAGGGAAAGAGGCGCGTCTGCTCGGTATGCGTGATATCATTGCGCACATCAAACAAAACGGTGGCAATTTCATCCTTACAGGAGATATGAACGCGCAGCCTACAAGCGATTGTATTAAGGAGATCCTGACGCTTCCAAACGTGGTGGATGCTACGGCAAATATTCCCGCCACATTCCATTCCTATGGACGAAAAACCACAAATTCTAAGATCGACTACATTTTTACAAGCTTTAAGTCTCTTGACTCCCGCACCGTAGAGGATAAGCACGAAAACGGGATCTATATTTCAGACCATTACCCGATCGTGTCACTGATCGAAATATAAAGAAGGTGGCTGCCTCAAATGCATCTTTGAGGCAGCCACTTTAAATTTATAGGTCAAACAATTCTTTCGCGTTGTTACACAAAATGTTTTCTTTGTCTTTGTTGTTGATCGTAGAAAACTCTATCCTACCTCTTTGCGCGGCGGCTGAATATGTATCTGTGCCGAAGAGAACCGAACACACAAGCCTCTCGGCGTAATATTTTTGCAGCTTTTGCCGCGTCGCGGCTTGTAAGGTAATACATTACCGCGCCGCGCCACAACAAGATCTGCTAAAAATCTTTCAGCCGAGAGGTGCTTTGCA
>JAZOCO010000050.1:0-6063 GCA_045596505.1 Eubacteriales bacterium | reverse complement strand
GACGGCGTGCACAAAGGGAAGTGCGTATGCGATCCTTTTGAATGCACCCCCCACAAGGTCAAGATCGAACCAAGTGCCCGAGAGCCATGCTGAAAGATTTGTAAGCAATGCGCCACAGATACCGCCCACCTGCTTGTCGTTTAAAACACTGCCAAAAAGCAAGCCCAGGGCAATAAAAAGCAGGGAAACAGGAAGGATACAAAGAATTGCCCACAGGATATTGACCGTCACGTCAAGCCCGAGGAAAAGGGCAACAATATAGCAAACGGTGCTTTGTGCCACGGCAAAGGGAACGATAGGCAGTGTGTAGCCAAGTATGAAATCAAGGGGTGTGAGAGGTGTGGTATAAAGCCTTTGGAGCAGCGCGCTTCCCCTGTCCCTGGCGATCAGCATTGCGGAAAAAAGCGTCATAAAGGAAAGCCCAAAGACGGTGATGCCGGGGGTGAGATGCGCGATCACAAAAAGCGGCACGGGTATATTTGCCTGAATTGCACTCAGTAGCAGGATCAAAACAAGTGGGAAGCCAAGACCGAATAGTACCGTCAAGGGATCGCGTAGGATCTCCTTGGTGTTTCGCTTTGCAAACGTCAGCATTTTCACTCTGCCACCCCCTTCACGATCCGCACAAAGGCAAGCTCAAGCGTATCCGCACCCGCCGCACGCTTGATCCCCTCGACGGTATCGGTAATAAGCAGCTTGCCATCCTTCATAATGGCAATACGGTCGGAAAGCGCCTCGGCTTCCTCCATATAATGTGTGGTTAAAATGATGGTGACCTTGCCCTTTAGAGAACGGATCGTGTCCCAAAGGTCGCTCCTTGCGATCACGTCAAGCCCAAGTGTCGGTTCGTCAAGAAAGAGTATTTTAGGCTCGCTGATCAGCGCCATCGCGATGCTAAGGCGCCGTTGCCACCCGCCCGAAAGCTTGCCTGCTCTTCTGTTCATCACCGTCTCAAGCCCCAAAAGTGCTGCAAGCTCTCCTATCCTCTTGCTTTGTTTATCCTTTGTAAAGCCGTGAACACCCGCGATCAGCGCAAGATTTTCGCGCACACTAAGCAAGGGCGCAATAGCGCTTTCCTGCGGAGATACCGCGATGAGTGACTTTACGGCGGCAGCATCCTCGGTGATGCTTTTTCCAAGCAAATAGGCATCGCCTGCCGTTGGCTTTGTGAGGCACGAAAGCATCTTCACGGTGGTGGTTTTTCCCGCACCGTTCACGCCCAAAAGAGAGAAAAGCTCACCCTCCTCAATACGAAGCGAAAGTCCGTCAACCGCAACAACGTCACCGTAGCGCTTTGTCAGCCCCGTTGTTTTAATTGCATCCATTTTAAGATCCCCCTTGTCCCTTGTGCTTTGCCCGTATGCCCACGTACACGTCGGTCAGCATATCGCTGATCAGCTCCCACCCGAGGGTCAGAAACGAGGTGGCGTGCATTGTCGCGATCCCGTGCACACACGCCCACATTTCAAGGTGCATCAGCTCTGCCTTTTCCCGTGTAATGCCGTTGGCACTCATAATAAGCTCCACCGAGGCATTAAAATCGGGCGTGGGTGTTAGGTCTTTGCCCATTCTGTCGCACATAAACAGGAGCTTAAACAGCTCCTTTTCCTCTCTTGCAAAGCGGATATAAGCTATACCAAAGGACTTATATTGCGGGTATTTCCCGCTCTGAGATTCTCTTTTGAGAAAATCAAGGTAAATTTCATATGCCGCAGCGGCGGTTGCCTGTTGCACCTCTTCCATAGTGTGAAAATTAGAAAAAATGGGCTGCGTGGAGCAACAAAGGCATGCAGCGATGGCGCGCGCATTGAGCGCATCTGCCCCCGACGCGCGTATCAGCTCAACTGCCGTGTTTACAATATCCTCTCTTGTGATCCTTATCTTTGGTGGCATTCTGCATCTCCTAAATAACAATCGTTATATATCCGTTGTTATTTTACCACAAAAATTTTAAGTTGTCAAGCGCAGAGCTTGTATTTTTGCAAAAATCGCTCTAATACAGAAACATCCCCATCAAGGACATTTGCCCTTGATGGGGATAAATTTTTGCAATTTGTTATACCTTCTTCGGTGTGGGTGCTTCGATCACCTCAAATACCGATTCAGGCGTTTCGCAAATGGAGAAATCATTTGCCACCTCAGGGGAGATAAAGGACTTGAGGATATAAGCGCCGATCACACCAAGCAGGCTATCCCAGTAGCCGTTGATGTTGTAAAGAATGATGGGCTTGTCGTGTCTGCCAAGGATCTTTAAGGTGAGGATCTGGAAAAACTCATCCAGTGTGCCAAGTCCGCCGGGGGTGATGATAAAGGCATCCGCCTTCTCCTCCATAATAGTCTTGCGCTCCGCCATGGTCTCCGTGGCGATCAGCTCCGTGCACAGGTCACTCACGGGCTCAAGCGTGTGCATAAAATGGGGCGTTACGCCAATGATCTTGCCGTAGCCCTTATGCATGCCGCGTGCGGCAGCACCCATCAGACCCGTCGAGCCCGCACCAAAGACCATTGTGTGTCCGCGCTTTGCCATAGCAAGGCCAAGCGCCTCCACGCCTTCTATATAAGCACGATCGATTCGATCACTCGCAGCGCCGTATAATGTAATGTTCATATATTTACTCCTTTCTTTTCGGGCAACGCTTTGCCGCGGCCTTTAATTCAGCATACGCGGTTAAGCGGTGTTTTGTGTTAAGATCAATTTTCCAACTTGCCGTTAAGTTCCTCTTTTTCCTTCAGCTTGCCAATGCGGATAAGCTCCTTTTTTTTGTTTTCCTCGCTCATCCAAATGTAGCTGAAGTGCATTTCCTTGCCCTTAAGGATCCGTTTGATATTTTGCATATGGCGAAGCAGCATCACCACCGAGGCAATGCCGATGATAGCCGCCCCCCACCAGCCGCCGGCGGCGCGCCAGAGCCAGTTAAGCCCATGGGCACCGAAAATTCCGTAAACGATGGGAACGATGATCACTGCCGTGATCGGCACGATGCAAATATAATCAACCACCAAAAGGAGCAGGATCTCACAGGCGAGAATCAGACCAAAGAAGCGAGGATCGATGGCAAGTATCATACCGCCAAAGGCAGCCAGGCCCTTTCCGCCCCTGAATTTCATAAAAACGGGGAAGATGTGACCAATCACACAGGCAACGCCTGCGATCTCCGCCACAAACGGTACCCCTGGGAAGATCAGTGGCATCAGCAGCATCACGGCAGTTGCCTTGAGGATATCAAAAATACCACTTAAAATGCCGATCCACTTGCCAAGCACGATGGTCGCGTTTGATGCGCCCGCATTCCCCGAGCCCTGCTTGCGAATATCGATTCCCTTGATACGCCCAATGATATAAGAGGGATTGATGCCACCCACAAGGTAGCCGACGAGCACCGTAATAAGAATCTTCAGTACGATCATGATTGCCTCCTTTGTGCCTCAAAATCCAAATGTTATTAATAGTATAACATAAATGTGGAAAAAATACAAGTGAGCAAATGGAAGAGTTTGTTAAGCTCTTGTTATTTTTCCATTCTTTTTCCTTCTTTTTTTTCAGAATTATATGCATACATATTGTTGACAAAAGAATAGAAAGAGTTTATAATAATGTCAGTAATATAAAGGAGGTCACGAACATGACGGTTACCAAAGAAAGCATTATCGGCGATGTGCTGGATCACAATCCCGCTACGGCGCAATTCTTTTTCGAGATCGGCATGCATTGCCTTGGTTGCCCCTCTGCACGCGGAGAGAGCATTGCTGATGCGTGCATGGTGCACGGTACCGATGCCGATGCGCTTGTAAAAAAGCTGAACGAATTTTTGTCGGCGCAATGATCGCAAATGGCCCTTGGTGGTCTTGTTACCTGTGGTCGCGCCCTACGAAAAGCCGTGCTCGTATGGCGAGTGCGGCTTTTTGAGAATGGAGCTTATGATGACAGTAAAAGAGCTGTTTTGTTTTTTTGAGGATAAATTCGCGAGGGACTTGTGTGCCTCTTGGGATAACGACGGGCTATCCTGCGCCCCCGATCCTACAAAAGAGGTCAGAAGGGTGCTGGTCGCCCTTGATCCCACCGCCGAGGCAGTGGAGCGTGCGATCAGCGGCGGCTTTGACGTGCTGCTGACGCACCACCCCTTGCTTTTCAGGGGCATTAAGGCGTTAACGCCTGCCTGCACCGTGCCAAGGAAGCTGATCCGATTGGTGCTTGGCGGTGTTGCGGCAATGTCCTTTCACACACGCCTTGATGTCGCAAAAGGTGGCGTAAACGATATTTTAGCAGAAAAGCTGGGGCTTCGTGACGTCACACCCTTCGCCCCCGAGGGCGGGGTGCTCTGCGGCAGGATCGGTACGCTTTCCGCGCCGCTTGATGCCGCTGATTTTGCCCTGCGAGTCAAAAAGGCGCTTGGCGCACCTGCGGTGCTGCTTTCGGGCGGTGGTACGGTGCAAAGGATCGCGCTTTGCAGTGGGGAGGGTGGCGATTTTGTGGAGGCGGCAGCGTCGCTTGGCGCGGATCTGTTTCTCGCGGGTCGCATTGGGTATCACCGCATGCTGGATGCGCCGGAAAACGGCATGCTGACCCTTGAGGCGGGGCATTATGCCACGGAATTTCCCGTTTGCGAGCATCTTGCAGAGCTGACCCTTGCGGCAGATCCCACGGTTGCCGTGGAAATTTTTGAAACGGCAAAAATACGTACCGTTTAACAGCATTTTATCAAAAACACAGAAAAGGAGCAAACTATGACCTACGTTGTTGCCAATTTGCACGGTGATCTTAATCGTTATAAAAGGCTTCTCGTTGAGATACGCTTTTCCAAAAAGGACATTTTGTATGTTCTTGGTGATACCGCTGATTACGGCGAGGATACCGTAGCACTGCTCACAGACCTTAGTATGTGTGAAAATGTTTATCCCGTGGCGGGCGAGCATGATTTTCTTGCGCTTCGTATGCTTACGGGTTTTGACAGGATGCTAAAAACGGGCGACATGCCCACTCCCGAATTCGCCGCTGAAATGACCGCTTGGGCTGGCGAGGGGGGCGCGGTGACGCTTGAGGGCTTCCGCGCGCTGGATGACGAGATGCGTGAGGGGCTGCTTGACTATCTTGCGGAGTTCTCGCTTTACGAGGAGGTAGAAGCGGGTGGCAAGGAATACGTACTGGTGCACGCGGGCATTTGCGGCTTTGATGCTGACAAGTCCCTTGACGAGTACGCACCTGCCGATTTTTTTGCCGTGCCAGATAGCGAGGTGTATTATAACGATCGTACCGTGGTGGTGGGCCACACACCAACGGCAAGCGGCAGGATCGAGCGCGAGGGGAATCTCATACGCATTGATTGCGGCGCGAAGGATGGCGGAAAGCTGGCTTGCCTTTGCCTTGAAACGGGTGAGGAGTTTTACGTTTGATGATAAAGGATCCTAAAACCTGCGACACCGGTAAAGAAAATTTGCACAAAAAGCAAGAGATCGTGCTTGATATCACGGATCTTAATAATCTTGGTTGCGGCGTTGGCCGCGCCGCCGATGGCAGAGCTGTATTCGTTTCGGGCGCGGTCGCGGGCGATCGAGTGTTAGCCGAGATCATCAAAGTCAATAAGACCTATGCCGTGGGAAGGGTGCTTCAGGTCATTGCCCCCTCGCCCGATCGCGAGGAGGGCTTTTGCGAGGCACCCCCTTCCTGCGGCGGCTGTGTTTACCGCCATCTTTCCTACGAAAGAGAGTTAGAGCTGAAAAGGGAATACGTGCAGCATTGCTTTCGCAAGGCGGGACTTGCTGACGTTTTGGTTTTGAAAACCGAAACAACGGGCAAAACAAAGGGTTATCGCAATAAGGCGGAATACCCCATCACGGCATCGAAAAACGGACTCGTGGGCGGCTTTTATGCCCAAAAAACGCACCGCGTGGTGGCGGCTGATTGCTGTACGCTTCAGCCCGCTGTGTTTGGCGAAATTCTGCGCTTTTTCTGTGAGTTTTACACCAAGCGGCGCGTTGCTGCCTACGATGAGGAGAGCGGCAAGGGTCTGCTGCGCCATTTGTATCTGCGCCAGGGTAAGAATACGGGCGAGCTGATGGTATGCC
>JAZOCO010000049.1:0-33556 GCA_045596505.1 Eubacteriales bacterium | reverse complement strand
TGTATATGCAGTTATGTGCATTACATGCTTTACACCACATAACACTCGTTATGTCATGTTACGGCAACATAACACTCGTTATGTCATGGGGAACGGCTTTGCCGTTCTTTTTTGTTTTTATAGGATAAGGCGCATATTCGCCATTTTGCGCTTATGCTCCTCGTACGTGGTAGCAATATAAATGCGCGTGGTATTGATGCTGGCGTGTCCTAAAATATCTGCAAGCTTTGCAATATCCTTTTCAAGACCATAAAAGGTTCTGGCAAACAAATGTCGCAAATTATGCGGAAATACTTTAGTGGGGGGCACCTTTGCCGCTGTACAAAGCTCCTTCATCTGTCGCCAAATGCTGGAACGGTTAAGCGGCTTCCCGCTTTTCCCCACAAAAATACTGCCCGTATTAATATGCTGCTCCTTTGCAAAGCGACGCAGCTTGCGGCAAAGCTCCGGGACAAGGAAAATACGCCGTACCTTCCCCTTACAGTTCACCGTTGCTTCCCCGTTTTGCAACGCTTCTACCGTAATATAACGAAGCTCACTGACACGAATACCCGTGCCACAAATGGTCTGAATGATGAGATTAAGGCGTTCCTTGCCCTTTGAGGCTGCAACCGACAAAAGCCGCTTATATTCCTCCCTCGTCAGCTCCTTCTCTTTTTTACAATATGCCTCTCGCTGCACACGGAACTGCCGCACGCAAAGCCCGTGCCATCCGCAAAACCGAAAGAATGCGTTTAAGGCTGCGAGCATTGAGTTGGCACTGGTGATCGCATAAGTTTCTTTTAATTTGCTTTTGTAATCAAGAACCCTTTCTCTATCTAACGGTTCATCTCTCAAATATAGCAAAAAGGCGCGCACGTCGCGCATATATTTTTCGATCGTCCTCTCGCTTCGCTCCTCGCTTTTCAGATGCTCCTCAAAGCAAGCAAGCATCTGCGTGTTTATCATCTTTTTTGTTTTTTTCATTTTGCTTCTCCTTTGGATTTTGCTGTCTTTATTATTGTACCAAATTTCCACAAACTTACCAAAGAAAATTTGCCGCAAGATCCTGCAAGCGTATCTTACACATGTCAGTTGACTGCCATTTTTAAAATAATTTTTAAAGAGGGGTTGCATTTTTCAAAATTGTATGCTATAATATGTCACGTTGCACAACGGAGGCATAGCTCAGCTGGTTAGAGCGCATGCTTGACATGCATGAGGTCATTGGTTCGATCCCAACTGTCTCCACCAAGCAAAAGCACCACAATATTTTGTGGTGCTTTTGCTATTTTAGCCACAAAATATTGTGTTTGCTTTGAGTTTAGGCACAATTTAGGCACAAACACGTTCAAAAAAAGGCATTTGGGCACAAAAAAGGAGAGGTCACCCTCCCCTTTTTCTTTTATTTGGGCAACCGATCAAGCACCCGGCTCCCCCTCTGCTTTGTTGGTAAGCACAACGCCAGAAAGCATAACATCATTTTCGCAATCGACTGGTTTTTTCTCGTTCTCGCGCTTGATATCCTCTACCATGCGCTTGATGAATTTGGTTTGATCGCGCTTGTATTCGGCCTCGGTTACGGCAATATCATCATACCCGTCACTATCACCATTGATAATAGCAGCGACGATCGGCAGAATGCGCACCGCCCATTGTGCAAGCGCGTGCCACGAAAAATCGAAAATCAAAGAAACAGCAATGGCTCCTCCGCCAAACGACACGATCGCACGCGAAAGTGCCTGTTTTCTTTTGTCACGTTTTTCTCGTTGCTTGCCACTGGGCCCGAGCGCACGGCGACGGCTTCGGCTGTCGCCGCTCTCGTTCAAAATCATAGTAGGTGTTAGCGGGATGGGCTTGGCACGGTTGCACTTTAAAATCGTGCACCGAAATTTCCACGATTTTTTCAAGCGCACAACCTGCCAAAAGCGCATATCAAGATATTTTTCTTGATACTCCTTCTCTTCGATGCGAAATGGCATCAACAGATCGCGGCGATAAGCGAAAAGCTCCCTCTCCTTGTAGCGCTCGCAATACGCCAATATCATATCCTCGGTACAAAAATCGGGAATGCTTTCAATGACATCTTGATACCCCTCGGCCGCCTCCCTGTAATCGGGATCGTTTTTTCCCTTTAGCTTCCCGTGATCGTATCTGTTTCGATAAGTGACGGTTGTCAAGCAATACAAGAACGCGGTGAGCGCCGAGAATTTTAACAGAGATTGCACGTTAAACGTGAGATCCGTAAATCCTACGATCGCCGCGATGGCTACCAGTGCAACGAGGAGGCGATCAGACATTTTTGCCTTACTCTCCTCATATCCCAAGAGGGGATCCGTATGAGCACCGTCATCGCGGCGGCGCTCTCTTTCTCTTTCCCTGCTCATGCTTTATCCCCTCCTTCTACGTCACCGCATTTCTTTTTGCCAACGTGTGATATCCACGCGCTGAGGCAAGAGCCGACACACCCCGCCACGCCTATGCCGATTGCTTCATCCGCGATCTTGGCAAGGAAATAGAACACGCCGACTACTATGATCCACAGCACGGGGGTCGATGCATTAAAAAAGAATTTTTTGATATCCTTCAATTTACGCCAAAACGGGACCATTATAACGAATAGAAGGAATAAGCAAAGCCCCGACAAGGTCGCCCCCGAGGATCTGTTTACAAAAAGTGGGACATAATGAAGCGTCATTGCGGCAGGCGGTGCAACGGCAACGACACGCGATGCGAGATCATACAGATGCCGTTTCGTCTTGTCGTTCATCTTCGCCACCATTCAATTCACCGGTCGCCTCAATATAATTACGGATCATCAACTGCTTACCGTCCGCGTCGATCGTGCGAGAATTAAGGAAAACGTCCTTCACCATTTTGGCAACCGCCGCCGAGCCGTTCCCAGCACGCTCTGCCGCGTTGGCGTTCTGTTTAACGGATGCAAGCACCCGCTTCAAAAGAGCAACCATTTCTTCCTGCGCCTGCTGCGATGCCTCCTGGCGCGTTGTCGCGTCTTTGCTCTCGCTCTCTTGGTTTTTCTGAATTGCCGCTACCGCCGCGAGAATATCCCCGATATCGAGCTCATTGTTCTTTTGCTTGATACGCAAGATAAATAAAACAATTGCACCAACGATCAAAAACGCCGCCGTCGCAGTGGTTAAAAGGTTTTCGGGAGATACCAGCTGCAGCAAGCGCTCCTGCAGGGTGTAGCCATCCTCCTTCATCTGCTCTAATTGCTCTCCCATGGCAATCACGGAATCAACCAACTCCTCAGGTGCCTGTCCGCTTTGTATGTAAGAAACAAACTGCTTTGCCAACAAAGCATAATCAATGCCGCCGACCGTCTGCTCGGAGCTTCCCGTATCACCCTCGGTGTATTCGGTAAGCACAAAGCCATCCACGGTAAAGCGCCCCAATTCCTCGCCGTCGGGTAGAAGTAAGACAAGCAGCCCGTTTTCCCATGCATACGTACCCGTAAGAGTCCCTTCCCCGCCGCCCGCAAACAGCACGTGCAAACTACAGTTTGTATCGTCAAGCAGCGTCACCTCCATTCGATTTCCGGCTTCCTCACACACGTAAACAGCACGCTCGTCGCTTGCCCCCACCAAAAGAATAGATGCCAACAAAAGCAGCACGATCGTCAAAGCAAAAAACGTTTTTTTCATTTTCATTCCCTCTCTTTCTTTAAATAACTTCGGTTCCGTCCACGTGATTATCCAACTTTTGGCGCATATCTCTTAGAAGGTCCACAAGAGCCATGCACACACGCCAAATATGATTTTCATCATCACGCAAGGCATAAACACATTTACCCAAAACAGCTTCATTCAAAACCTTGATAGCCCCCGCTGACACTCGCCTGTCGCCGCATACAAGGCAGACCTTGTATTCACTCCCCACCTCTAATGCCGCACTTAGCAGCGTGCAGGTCCCGTCTGTGACAGGATAAACAATTTCGTCCGTTTCCTCACATTTCCTTAGCGTCAAGTCCCCGTCAAAGGCTTCGCCGCACAGATCCCGTACCTCAATCGCAAGCCCATCCTCCAAAACCAGTTCGAGCACGCTTGAGGCAATAAAAGCAGTCGTTTCGCAATGTATAAGCTTCATCTCATCACCCCTTCCCCGTCAACCATTTCGGTTTTCCTGTTCTGCCAAAAGCTCTCTATATTCAGCTTCTGTAATTTCGTGATAGTTGTTCTCACTATCGGACTCGGAAAGGTAGATCTCTTTACCGTAGATAACACCGTCGGTAAGTAGCATTCCTTCCCTCGCGGTGATTTTTTTGTGTTCCATATTACCCTCCTTATATTAGCGCTACCGTCCAGTTGCTTCTGGACTCAATAAGGCTCAACCAACGTACGTTCATTGAGGTTATCCCAAAAGCGGCGTTCACGGCAGCCTCGGAAAACGTAACAGATTTTCCGCTGGCGGTAGTTGAAAGATGATTTACTATATCCCTTATACTTTCTTCTGTCAAACGACTACAGCCCTCGAACGAAACGTCATTTCCAAAGGTACCTTCGAACGAAATGTTTTCAAGCGCATAATTGTATATGAAAGCGGACGTGAAAGTCTGCGAACCATCGTCCTTCAAAATAACCTTGCGTACGGTTACCAGATTATCGGTGAAGTACAAAAGATTGCTTATATGCGACGCTCCTCTGGTATCAATAACAGGCAGTACAGATGGACTTCCATTGTAACAAAAATTTCGAAACCCAGTGACACCGAACGTGTCAAGCGTTAATCCAAGCTCGGATAAAAGCTGTTCAAGATCAACACCATTCAGGGAATTTGCAAACATATTCTCAGCAGTGCCTTTCACAATTAAACTGTATTTTGGTTTAAATGTTTCAACAGTCCATCCAACGCCTGAAAAAGCATTTTGATAGGCTGTTCGCTCCCCGTTTTGCTGATACGTGTCCCAAAATCTGTCATACTCTGATTTTTTCCCTGCTTCAAAAACCTTGTCATAGTCATTCTTTGCTCTTGTGAGCTTTTCTGCTATTGTCATTAGACGTTACCTCCATTCGTTAACGCTTCTGCATATGTATGAAGCTCGTCAAGTGCAGAGGAAATATCTCCAACCAAATCTTCTACCGCCTTCTTGTCCGCCTTTGCCGCCAACGTGTTGACAATATTAGCCGTATCGGGATACCCATCAAATATTTTAAAAACTTCATTGATGGTGTTTACTACCTCGTCCGGATTGTCCCCTAACAGGTTGTGCAGTGCTTGCAGTCTATCAGATTGTGTTCGAGTCATAAAACCGGCTTCGCCGCTTGCAACAGACTCTGCATTTGGAATTTTTGACTTAGCAACTCCAAGGAAAGAACCGACCGTCACAACGTCGCTATTAACAGCGAGTCTTGTAGCGCCCGTGCGGGGAACTGTGAGTATATTTTTTCTGTTGCCATCCTCACCACCGCCGATAATTACCGCAGCATCCTTGTCAGGTTGATTCCACCTACCTAACAGCGTCTGATAGTCAACGTCCGACCATAAACCTTCGCCTATTGCGAATGTTCTGAATACCATTCCGTATTCGCTGCCGATATTATTATCTGCACCGATAGCTACACCAACAGAAGCATTTATGAAGTTTCTATAGCCTTGTGCAAATGGCCCAATACCATTAACGGTATTATGGTCGCCCGCAGCAATAAATCCTTTTTTACCTTTAAGGACATTAGCGTAACCACCTGCTATTACAGAGCTCTCATTGCTAACAGCACTGTTGGCACCTCCAATAATTGCACTATTTTCACCTGATGCTACGTTATCAGCTCCGCCACCCACAAAAGACTTCAAGCCTTTTGTAGTATTAGAATACCCCCCTGCTATAACACTTCGTTCTCCGGATACGGTATTATCACTACCTGCAATAGCTGCACCACAGTCCTTAAGAACAGAATTAGCCTCACCGCCTCCTATGAAACCACACTTATTCGCAATCTTATTACTATTTCCACCGTCAATAGCGGACGAAGAACCTGAAATGTTATTTGTGTTTCCTCCGCCAATAAAGCTATATTGATTATTGATACTGTGAGATTGTCCACCAACAATAGCACTAGCCAAACCATTAGTTATAGTATTTACGTTACCGGAGCCGATAAAGCTATAAGAAGAAGCACCTTGAATTTTGTTTTTATTACCCGCTATAATACCCGCACGAGTTATATTGGTTTTTTGATCGCCTATAGTGTTGTAGTTGCCGCCGCCGATAAAGGCATTCTTGGCATAAACCTCATTGCCAAGACCACCGCCAATGAAACTGTTTGTTGGCTCGTTGGCGGGTGTGATCTTAATAATGTTATTATTACCAAATACTGCTGCATGTGTGGCATCGGTATAGTTCGGAGGGTTTGCTTCAGGATCGTCTGAGTCGTCAAACTGTACGATAGAGTACTCGCCCCCACCGGGTTTTATATACATTTGCGATACGGTTTCCCCAAGTTCAGACAAGTCTGAAGCATCAGCTTTGTCGGCTAATATTTTGACCATGTTAACCTCTTCCGAATAGCCTTTAAATACCTTAAATACTTCTTCGATGGTGTTGATGGTTCCTTCGTGATCTTCGCTAAGCAGCTTGGTAAGAGTATCAAGATTTTTTGACTGGGTTTCCGTCATAAGCCCGACACCTTCTTGCCACGCAGTACCGTAGTTGTCGATCACACGACCTATAACGTTAATAAGATTACTACGAGTTAAAAGTCTGGCCGCATTTGTTGCGCTTGCCTCGGCATTTTCTTCACTTGTTTTTGCGGCAGCGGCGCTATTCGCCGCATTTTCCTCGCTCGCCGCCGCATTTTCTTCACTCGTTTTAGCACTCGCCTCGCTCACCCCGGCTGCTTCGGCACAACTTTCCGCATTTTGTGCAAAGCGTTCTGCCCTCTCCCGTGCCAGCACAACGGCGGAATACGGCTCGGACAGCACCACGTTGGAACTCAGCAAAATATCCTTTTTCACCACAAGGGCAATTTTCGGGCTTGTCAGCGACCTTAAAGCACCCACCTCATCCACGTAACTGATCTTGAATTGCGCCTCATGTACGCCCTCCACGCCCGTCACGGCAGTGGTTATGTCGTAAACGATGCAATTCGGATACGCACCGTTAGAGCCGTACACCGTCACGCTATCCAGCACGTCAACACCGTTTTGTACCGCAATCGCATAGCTCCCGGGCGGCAGCTCCAACACGTCGGCACCATGGCGCAGATCCACCACCAAACGGTGCGTCGCGAGATCTCCGAAGCCCAGCGTTACCGTCGCCTGCAGCTTTTGATCGGAAAGATCCAGCGACAGACGGTGTGTCACAATTTTTTTGCTCATATTTTCCTCCTCTTTCGTTTTTATTTACAAGGTGGCTGATCGCCGCCTTGCTTTTAATTTACAATAAGCCCCTTTGAAAAGCTGCCCACGATCGTGTTCCAAATGGCAACCACGTCGCGCAAAAGATTGCTGATCGGCAAGCCGCTGGCAGAGGACAGCGCCGAAAGGATCTTGTGAATAGCGGAATACGTCACCTCGCCGTTCTCAAACATTTTTCCGATCGCCTTGGTGGCTTTCGCAATGCGATTGTATATTTCAAGATCCATCCGTGAGGAATTGTAATAATCACCGCGCATGGTGGCAAGCGCAATAGACCATATATCCTTAAGGATAGGCACAAGATTAAAGGGAACGATCTCCTGCAAGATATTTGATAGAAATTCGTTTCCGTATTTCTGCCAATATTCCTCATCCTCACCGTCGTCACGCGCGGCATCCACCAAGGAAGCAACCAGCGCCTGTGTCAGAGCACTCAGCGCAAATACTCCCACGGCACGCACAAACGGTTTGGCGCCCACCCACGTGATCTTCCCGCCACGCCGCTTGGTATCCAGCAAGGAAAGCGCATTCGATGCAAGCAGGTTATAAGAAAGCGTCGGCTCGGACATAAACGCCGTAAAGAGCGTTGAGAAAAAGTCCTTTTTTCGCATAATCTGCGACTTGGTAAAGGTGCTGTCCACAACCTGCGTTTGATAGATCACCTCGGTAAAGCGTTCCGCGACGGTGCGATAATATTCCTCACCGCCAACCTTCAGCTCGGCGTGCTTGTCCCGCGTTTCCAGCTCGCAGGCGTGCCAGATCATCCCCCACGTCACCTTGTCCCCAAGCTCCGCTAAGATCATAGATTTTTCCACGGCCTTGTCCCGCCACGTTTCATCGTGCTTGATCTTGGTTTGGAGGGGCGTGGCAACGTTGGCATCGCGATACCCGAGCGACTTCCAAAGAGCAATGCCGGAATAGCGCTGCATTTTTTCAATGCACGCCTTTAAGCGCCCGGCTACACCAAGCCCTCCAAAGAAATACTTGGGCTCCATCACGTTTAAAAGACGCACGTATGCCGTGGGCTGCAAAAGCGCCACGCGCAGGTTCGCACCCACAGCCGCGATCTTGTGGGCAGTGATGCCCTTTTGCAAGATCCCCTCCGCGGCGCTCCTGCCGCCGATATCGCCGTTCAGATCAATGAGAAACTGCTCAATGTACTTGTAAGCCGCCGTACCAAACGCCTTTTCCATTGAAGTGCGCACCTCCTTGGTGGTAAAGGACGTGTCCTTTTGCTCGCCATCGGGAGAAATTCCCATCTTGACAATATCGCTCGGCTGTGCTATACTGTTAGTGGGAGTTCCCGCGATGGCGTTTTTGGACGTTGCGCCGAGGCCTTGTGCACTGGTGAGTTGCGGGGCTCCTCTTTTATACCCGCTTTTACCAATGAAGGCGCTGACTATGTGCAGCGTCTTTTTCTTTGTATCTACCGCTGTTTGAACAACGTAATACGATTTATCACCGACAGATCGCTCATATAAAGCAGTTTTGGCAGGACGATTTTTCCCGTTCACCATATGGAAATATGCCCTTGTGGTTCCACCGTCGCTTACATTGTCAGGGGATGCAATGGCATATAGCATTTTAGCAATATCATTATCATCCGCCATCGAATGATCGCTTTGACCGTTTTCACCGTGATCTATAATAATATGCTCTATCTGCCTTGCCTCAATTGCAATTTTATACCCTGTAAAATCTTGACCCGTGATGGGCTTGATTTTTTGCGCGACGTCTCCTGCAACAACACCCAAATCAACAAAATCGTTATCCTTGTGCTGTCCTTTCTTAACCTTTCCAACGAGCTGTAGAATGTCCTCATTCACCTCAGCACTTTCATATGCTTCTGCCGCCGCCTGCTCCTTCGTCACGATCTCCTTGAAATTGATAAATTTCTGCATATCAAGCAGCGGTAACGCAAAGGCATTGTACTTTGCCATATCGGTGGCGTGCGAGGCAAACACGTCAAACACGCTGCGGATCATAATACGGTTGTTGGCGTTGAATACGCGCTTTTTAGTAAAGGACTTATGCAGCAGCGAAAACAGTCCCGTTTCCTTCGCCCTTTGCTCCACGTCGGCCTTGAGCGTGTTCTTGTCGCTCTCGATCGGGAAGTAATAATCAAGCCCGAACATGCGAATGCCCCACCGTTTATAGGAAACCTCGTTGCCCCACTTGGCGCACTCCTCGGCCATAAACTTTTGCAAGCTGTCGGCAACCGCCTTTTGGCGGGGCGTGAGCCTCGCGAACATAGCATCCACCAGGAGATCTCCCATAGCGGTGCCGTTGGGGTCGTTGGTATACTTTTTCTTGGCGCCGAAGGAAATATCCTGGATGCGGCCACCGCCGCCAAGGATATGCTTGCGTGCATCCGCATCCTTCCAAAGCTCGTAAAGCGACATGATCTGCGCCGTGGTGATATACACCTTGCCGTTGGTGCCCTCAAAGGTATGTACCTGCCGTGACCATTCCTTTACCTCATCCTCGGTGTAGAGCTTGTCGGTAAAGTCGATGATCTCCTTGACAAGAAACGCAAACTTATCCTGCCCCTGCATAAAGCCCTTGAAAAGCGCCTCGCCTGCCGCGCCAAAGCGCTTGAAGGCATAGTACGGCACCATGTTCTCAAAGGAAAGAAAATCACTCAGCTTGCTTCGCTGCGCTCTTGCAGCATACTGCTCGCTGCTGTCGATAAAATCAAGCGCCAGCTCCGAAACGTGCTGATACCTCTCGTTGACAAACAGCTTATTTGCCTGCCCCACCGCCCGCGTCATAGCATAAAGCGTCGTGTTCAGGGCCTTCAGCTGCTCCGAGGACATGCGCCGCAGCACCATCGTTCCGTTTTCGCTGCTCTCGATCGCCATCTGCGTCACCTCTTTTGAAAGAGCCACAAACTCATCCACGGCATCGGGTGGCAAATCGAGGCCCGCCAGATACTCGTCGCTGTTCTCGTCGGTCAGTGACTGAAGCAGCGCTTCAACCTCGGCAAATGCCGCCTGCAGCTCCATATTCTTCCGGGTGAGTTCCCCGCCCTGCAAGGCACGCTGTGAGGAAAAGTCGAGGAGCGACAGAAACGCCGCCACGGGCTTTTTAAACGCATCGGGGATATGATACTTCTCGCTGTTCTCAAGCAGCATCTTGCCAAGATTTTTTGCCTTCTCCTCGATCTTCTCCGAATAGATGCGGCACAACTGCTTTTCACGGTAGTTTCCGATGGCGTTGCGCCCGGCCTCGATCCACAGCTTGGCCGTTCTCTTTTTCTCACGGTCAAGCAGCTCCTGCAACGAGGTCGTCAGCTCCAAGGTCAGCAGTTTGCGGTCCCAGCGGTCAATATCCCGGCTTATGCGCTCTTTCTCGCGCTGCAAGGCATCCAACCTCTCGCGATAAGAATCGTCGCGCTTCCCGCGCGCAAACATCATATCCTTGATATCGCCTTCCACCTCGTGCAATCGCGCATTCAGCTTATCCAGCCGTCTTGCGCGCTTTTGATACTCTGCCAAGGCATCGCGCTCCACGGGATTAGCGGCCGCCCCCATCAGCAGAGAAGCCAGGATCTCGCGGTCGGACTTCACGTCATCCTCGGGGTCGGAAAACAACACTCGATTGGAATAATATCCTCCAGAATTTCTCATTTCTCCCAAATGATTGAGAACATCATCAGATAAAATACTTTGATGCGTGCTATTGACAATTTGCAAAAAATCGGTTATACTAATAGTGACAGAGGTATTCGTGTTAGGGTTAACTCCCTGTGGCTTCGTGCCAAACCGATTACCTCTGTTATTTTTTTGCCGTCCACTCAAAGAATGTGTCACATCATATACGGCCAACCCGGTAACATCGCCAGAATGTTGCTCAACCGTAACAATACTAACAAACTCCCGACCTTTAGAATCTATCGAATAGCCCGCCAACGCATAGGTTCCTACAGCCGCATTGTTTGTATTTTTCAACCCATTGATAGGTATGGAGTTTTTTACCACGTCACCTATGACTGCACCCAATCTGGAATTGGTCAAAAGGCGATTTTGTTCCCCATTCAATCCGTGTCGAATGGATTGAGCATCTACCCTGTAAGAGCGACCTGTATATGCGTTTTTAACGTATATCTTGCCGTCCTGTGCGTATCCGACGGATGCAGCGTTTGCGAGCCCTTTGCTCACCACTTTGGCCTTGTCGATTTTTTGATTTGCATTTCTGATTTCGGATAATTCCGGCAAGTCTATACTTTGCATATCTTTTTGCGACACAAGAAAATCATACGAATAAACCAAACCGTTAGTGTAGTAATCTGTAGCAGAAAACTGTTGATAACTAAGGATGTCCCCTACACTTTCATTCGAATCACCAACATTTTTTGCATTTTCAGTAACACTTTCATTGGGTTTGATAACACCTTTGGTAGTTTTACTATCACTTTCCTCTGAAAACCTTTCCCCGCCCTGCTCAAACTCGCCGAGCGCATTGCGGGCGGCGTTGCCCTCAAGGGCGGCAAAGAAGGTCTTTTCGTACTGCTCCTGTAAGCCGTCCACCACCTCGGCACCGCATTTGCGAACGATCCCTGCCTCAAGCGTGCGAGAGCCGTGCCCGGACATTAAATTTTCAAAGAACGCCTTGATCTTAGCAAGCACCTTTTTCACCGCTGCGGTAAAACCCGTGGCGGCTTCTTTGTTTTTCTCGGCAAAATCCGCAAGAAACTGCTTGATAGCTTCACTCCGCCCGAACAGATCTTCGCAAGCCCGCGCCACGATCTCCTCGCGCGCGGTGGGATCGTCAATATCCTGCCCGTGCTTCTCCTTGTATTTGCCGTACTCTTTTTTTACCGCCTCGCCAAAATCATAGTCGTTTGAATTTTTCAGCGCGGCAAGCACCATATCCTCCAGCGCTTGATACTGCTCGGACGCGTTTTCCTTCATCCAGTGCAACGTTTCGTGAGAAATGGTGCACGGCATTGCCGTGCGCACCAGCTCGGTGCCGATCATAGTGCCCGAATAAATGTTAAAGGTCAGCGTGTTGGTGGCAGGGTTGTAGCCACCGTTGGAATGTCCCTCGGAATTGTCGGCGATCACGCGCACGTTCCAGCCAAACGCCTTGGTGGCCATGCGCAGAAAAGCCACAAATTGCTCAATATCACGAAGCCCTGTGTTCTCCTTGGCAACGCGCTTCAGATCCACACCGCGTAGACCCTTGGCATCCCATTTGCCCTCGGGGCGGTTAGCGCCGCTTTCGCGGAATTTTTGAACGATCCCATCGAGGCGCTCACGCTCTATGCGCCGCTCCTCGGCAAGCGATCTCACGCCGCTTTTGAAAGCCGCCGCGATCTGCGCCTCACTAAGACCCGATTTTCTGCCCGCTTCCGCGATCTCGGCGTCGCTGTACCCCGTGTGATTGCGCCCGTAGGTGTAGATCATCTGAAAGGCGCGGAAATACGCGTCGGGGTCGGTCGCACCGTTCCAGTTTTCTACAAACGCGTTGGCGATATCCGCCGAGGGCAAGAGCCCCGCCAAGCTGTAAAGCATTGCTTTATCCTCGGTCATGGCAACGTCACCGAGCGCCACCTCACCCGAAGGTGCTGTAAGCGTCACCCCGTCAACCCCAAGGGCTGCAATTTGCGGCAAGCTTCCAAGCTTTTCACCGCTGGCGGCTACCTGCACCTCTCTCCCCTCGCTTCGCGCGATCTCTGCCGCCTGCTTTGCGGCCTCGGCAACCTCCTTGTCGCCGATCGTGGATATATCACGACTGGCCTCGCCCTTCAGCGTGGCTTTCAAGTCGTTGATCCACTTGGAATTGGCATCCTCCAGCATCTCGTTCAGCGTCTGCCGCGCGATCTTGGATCTGTCAAGCAACGAGCTTTCCTTAAAGGAAAGCGATTTTCGCAGATATTTTTTTAGCACAACGTCGGCAAGCTCCCCCGCCTTCGTCTTTTCGGCGCCGAGATCCGCGAGCCGCTTTTCAACGGCCTTGGCGATAGTTGCTTCGTTTTCTTTCATTATGGCAGAATAGACACGGCGCGAAAGATCCCCCACCGCGCGATTGCTTGCCTTGGCGCCCTTTTCCTTGACCCTTGCAGTCTGCTTGATGCCATATTTCTCACCAAACTTCGCGAGCTCTGAAACACTGCCAAACGAGCCCTCGCCCGCCTTGAGCGCCTTGCCGATGCGCGAAGCATTTACCGCGTTGGAAACACCCGATGCACCGCTGCCAAGAGCGCCGAAGCCGAGGCCCATCACCGCGCCCGATGCACCCGCCTCGGCGATCTGCAAGCCAAACTCCTTGGCAATCTGTTGCTTTGCCTCGCTCTCACTCATGCCTTGTGACGTATACTGCTGAAGCATCATCTGTGCATTGGAAAAATCACCGTTGGCAAGGGTGTCGTAAAGCACGTTTGCCACCTCGGTTGCCATTTCCTCACTGGCATTCACACCCGCGCTCTTGGCAAAATTGAGGGCAAGGTCCTTCAGAGTGTGCACGGGCACCTCCTTGAGTGCACCTAACTGACCCAAGGATACCGCTTCAAACAGCCCTTCAAAGATGCCCGCGGCAAGCCCCGCCTTGGTAGCCGTTTTGGCATCGGCGCCCCGCTGCAACAGGTCGTTGCGCGTGGATGCCATAGCAGAAAGCCCCAGTACAGCACCGCCCGCAGGGCCAAGCAGAGTCCCCGCAATAAGCGACTCTACGCCACTCACCCCGGTGTTATAAAAGAACCTGCCAACGTCGCTGTCGATGCTATCCGCTACACCCGCACGCATATTATCACCCATATGCGTAAAGATATTAATATTCCCCGTGGTGCCGTTTGCTAAGTGGTCTAACTCCTCCACGGTCCCCAAAAAAGCGCCCCCAAGAGCACCGAGAGTGCCGAGCACAGGATGATCCGCAGCATATGCCGCACCGTCCTGTGCCATTCTCTGAACAAGCGTATCTAAAATGCCGTCCAAATATTGCCCCGCAACCTCTCTGCCTTGCGTATTGTAATAATAGTTATAGCGAGATCTCTCCGTGTCACTCATATACCCAAGGGCTTCCATGCGGGCAACGTTTTCCGTTTTAGAAAGTCCCTCGTCCCACACGGCCTGATTTCCATCAAAAAAGCCGTTGATATATTCGTGCCGCCAATCTATATCCGGATTATTCCAAATATCATTAAACGTGTATTCTCCGTCCTTGTAAGGATTGGTGCTCCTTGCCAGCGAATCGGCATAAAAGAACGGTATTCCCTCAACGCCCTCTGCCGAAATCACACGCGCCCTGCCCATTTCCTTCTTAAGCGCTTCAATACGTTGCTCAATAGCAGCACGGCGGTCGGCATTGGTTTCCTTTTGCTCGCCCCCCTCTTGGAGCTCTACCATATTGCCAAGTGTAGTGCCCACATCCTGCATAAAGCCCCGAAAGCCCGAGGGGGCATCCTCCAGCTGCTTATTCAGGTCTGCCAGCTGTGCCGCTGCGGCATCAAAATCATAATTGTGCAGCTTTTCATATTGCGCCCAGTCGGTATAGCTGTCAAGGTCCTGCTTTTGCCCGGTAAGCCACCCAATATTGGTAGCAATACTGTTTGCATCCCCACCATAGCGCTCCACGTACGCCTTTAGCGCCTCGGTGCGCTTCAAAAGTGCTGCCGCATTTGCCCTGGCGCTGTCAAACCCCTCTGCGCTTTGGTAAGCACTGCCACCCTCACCTACCGAATTTACAAAGCCTTCAAAATCGGCATCGTAGGTATCAATGCCGATGTCGCGCTCCATTTGACGGCGTTTTTTATATTCGCCGTATTTTTTGCGCGATAAATAATCTCGGTATGTAGTTGCCATCACTCACCTACTACCCACGAGGCCTGCTTGTCGATTTTGGAGTTCAATGATAAAGTCCTCTGCCTCATCCTTGGTCATTCCTTTATTCTCAACCAGATCGTCTATCCACTCCTTTGCGGTTTTAGTTGTTTCTTCGCCTTTTTCGTTGGTCATGGTAAATTCTGCGTTATAGTTTACGGTGTCATCGCCCCCAAAGTTCTTGCCACCAGAACCATCAACCATTTTAAAACTCTTCTTGAAATTGAGCTCATCCTCCTCGATTGCCGAAAGAATAGCACTAACGTCAACGCCCGTAAGGCTCGCGGTATATTGGTCAAGTGCCGCCTCGCCTCCCGCCTTGTATGCCTCCTTCGCATACGCGATCTGATCCGCCGAGGGGTCAGCATACATTGCCGCACGCTGGTTGTTGATAATTCCCAATCGATTAAGAATATCCTGGTTTTCGGCTTCAAACTCACTCCGCGCCTGCTGGCGGAAGGCAAGGCTCGCATCAGCCGCACGCTTTACGTAGTCGCCGTATGCCTGCGCACCCGCGCTTGCCGCAAAGGAGTTCCCGTAGCCGCCCGTCAGCGCGGAAGCCTTGCCAACGGTATCCTCCATGGCTTTCTTCCCCTCCTCGCGCACCAAGCGCGCATATTCCTTATAGCCGGCATCCGCCTCGAGATCGTAGGAGAATTTGCGAGAGCTAAACTCGTTTTGGAGTGCATCCGCCTCCTCCGTTAGCTTTTGATATTTCTTTTCGTTTTCGTTCATTTCAGCCGTTTCCTTTCTTTAAATTTTCGATCTCACGGTAAAGATCCTTGATGATGGCTTGCAGCTGCTCGTTTTGAAGGCGCAGCTGCGAAACAGTGCTCTCCAATCGGCGCTCTACAGTGGTGCCGATTGGATTGATCCTAGCGGTAAACTCTATCGCCATCACACCGCCCCTCCTTCCTCAAGAACCTTGGAAAAGCCGAAAATGCGGCAATCCCCCTCGCCCGCAAAGCGAATGCGAAAATGGTCGCACATCTGCGGCACAACGGGCACGGTAAAGCTTTGCATGCCGTTGCCCTCGATGCTCCCCTTAAATTCCCAAACACCCGAGGAATTGTATTCGATAAAGATATTGAGATGCCCCTCGTGCGGCACGAAAACACGCAGCGCCAGGCGCGATACGTATTTGCTGTCGGGTGTACTGTATCCGATAATGCCGGTCTCGGCATCAAATGCGATCGGCGTCGCCTCCAAGGCACCCGCACTGCCGCGCACCGTGCACAATTGCCCCTTGGTGTCAAGGAAATACAAGTCCCTTTCGTACGGCGCGAAAAATCGCACCTCGGTGCGGTCCTCCATGTGCCACATGCCCTTTTCCGTATCGTATACGTAAAGTCCCGTGTGTGGCTCGTTTTCGCCTCTCATCGACACCCAAAGCTTTGTGCCCATGCCGCCGCACACCACGTTTTCAAAGCGCTCCTTGCCAAGTGCGGCATCAATGCGCGCCGTGGAGCTGCCGTCATATACAAAAAATCCGTCGGGGGATCTGTAATAGAGTAAGCCCGTAAGCACACAAAGGCTCTTGTCGCACCCTGCCTGCACACCCATGCTTTCGTCTGATATGATCTGAAAATTCGCGGGATAGTCGCCGTAGACCTTATACATGACGTTTTCCTTGAAGAAAAGCGGATAGCCACGGTAATTGACAGCGCCCGTAAAATCTCCCACGTGCCCAACAGCAGTGCTAAAGCTGTCCGTCGAAATGTGCCTGAAAAGATACCATTCGCGAAAGTCTCCCAGTGCCGAGGCATAGATCTCATTTACGGTATTTCCGTTCGCATCCTGCCCGTGGCGACACCCCCACAGCCTGTTTTTGGCTTCGATTATGTAGTCCATTTTGGGCACCACGGCATCAAACGAGCATTTACACACAGCGTCGGCACCAAGCTCGTATTTGGGCGTACCCACAAGAAACGCGTTATCGAGCCATAGAGCACCGCCCTTAATTTCTGCGATGATTTCTTTAACCGATATCGGCGCATATTCCGTATCGCTTACCGTTAGTGAAAGATTTGTGATCTCACCGTCGGGCATATTAGCAAAGCAGGGTGCATCTATCCGGAGCCTTGTGTCAAGCTTGGTTTGCGTGCTCAAAGCACTGATATGATAAAATCCACTCTTGGTTAACCAGTATCCGCTCTCAAGACTCGGAATCGACACACTTACCATTCCTCCGCTTCTATAATTCGTCACCCTGTGGGTAACCGTCATATCCGTTACGGTATTGGTCACGGTAACTGTTCCCGATGCTTCCGCGTCGGAAATATACATATACGGTTCGGTATCCTTACGGATCAGCTCAACGCCTTCACTTGTCACCTTATAATCCGCAAAGCAACCCAGCTCTATGTTTGGCACACCTATCAAGCAAAGGTCCGCACTGTCAAACACATAACTTTGTGGTGCCAAAAACACGCGGTATGTCCGTTCCTCGGTTCCCCACCGTCCATACACCTCAACTCCTGTAAACACACGTTGCGCAGACACGGATGACAAGTCGGTGTTATTACAATAAAGGGTAATCATTGCATCGACAAAGTCCGATCCCTCACGCGTCACGTGAAATACGCCTTTATCCTCGGCATTCGCAGTGTTGAGATACATTTTATCGGGAAACACCACAAGATAAGCGCCCATTGTCACCAGCCGGCGCCCTTCGGTCACGTCAGCGCGCAGCTCCATCGTCACGGCATCCTCGCCCTCGCCCCAGTAAAGTGTGTTGCCCTTAATGTAGGCGGGCTTGCCGCAAACCACCAGCGCAGAACAATCAAGCATATCACGCCTTACAATGCCGCGCGCTCGGCGCGGGGAAAGTGCGGGATAAAAATCGCTTGACATATTGTGCATCTCGGCAAATGCGTTCTCCTCAATGCGCACACGGCGGTCAAGCCCGCCAAACTCCTGTATAAATTCCCTCGTCTGCTCGGCAGCTCTCATTTTCGGGAAACGCATCAGATCTCCTCCTTTTAGGCAATCTTGCCTAAAAACGGCAAAACCCGAGAGCTTTGCCGTTTTCTTTTTAGTAATATTTCAGCTTGTGGGTGGCAGCGGGCCCCGTGCGCGCATAAAAACGCCGAAAGCCGTCAAGCTGCTCCTCGCACACGTCTGCATAATCGTTGCACTTTGCGCTCTCGCCGTTCATCCGCGCCACGTTCATAGCGATCCATGCGGGATATATCGCGTCATAAGGATACGGCACCTTCAGCACGGTATTTTCCGACACGTCACTTGCGTACCCCACAAAGGGTTCCTCTGCCAGGGGCGCAATGATCTCGCACATAACGCGCCCGTCAAGCTCGGAAAGCCACCTGAGCTTTAGCTCCTTTCCCACTTGATTGGGCTTTTGTGCATCGGCAAGCGTGATCGCCTCACGGATCGTCATGGGGCTTATTCCTCCTCTTCGGGAGAACTTGCCTCGGAAAGTCCGCTTTCATATTCAAAGGCGGCATTCTCCATGGCTTGATTGTCGCGGATCAGCTCATCCAGAGCCGCGGGCACCTCTACGGGCACGCCAAGCTTCACCATGTAATTTTTGCCGTTTACCGAGTAAAACTCCTGCTGGTTCTTGCCAAGCTCCCTTTTACGCGGCAGCGTGATCTTCACCATTTTTTCGGTGGTGGTCTTTTTTTCGTTGCTCATGCTATACTCCTTCCGCCCCACAGGCAGTTATGCCACCTGTGGGGCTATTTGATGGTAGATCAGTTTGCGTCCTCGGTGCTGTAAGAGGAGGAGGTCTCCACACGGAGCAATCTCTCCTGATACAGGATCGCGGTTGCGTGGCAGAACTTGTAGCCGATGGTAGAGTACTGCTCAAGCGGGCCACCGATATCGTGGCGCGACTTGATGATCATCTCCTTACCCTCGCCCTCAACGTCCACCTCACCGTAGGCATCCTTGCCGAAGAACATCGTAAAGAATACGGAAACGGCACCGTCAGCGCCGCCCTTCACGATCTTGGCGTTGTTGGTCTCGATAAAGCGCACACCGTGCAGCTCACCGATCTCACCCTTAAAGATCTCCTTCACGGAAGCATACTTATGTACGTCCTTCCACGCGTCGCTCTCGCGCAGATCCTCCGCCACACAGGGGTGGATCAGTGCAATATACGAGCCGTCGATCTTGGGCACGCCGTTTTTCTTCAGCCAGGTTGCCGCCTTGTTGACCAGCGTCGGGGTCAGCACGTCGGCAGCGGTCAGAGTAGAGCGCGTCTTGTTACCGGCGTACAGCGCGCAGTTACCGGCAGAAATACCGTTGCGGGTAAGGGTGTCAAAGGTCTCACCCATCGCAGCGCCCATTTCCTCGGTAGCGCCAAAGATCACGTCGTCGTACGACTCCATCTCAAGGCGGTCGGATACGGTGGTGTAATCGCCGTGCTGGTTAACGTCTGCCTCGATCTTGGTCATACCAAAGCTCTTACCGCTGGGCACTACACCCTCGGTAAGGGGCGTCAGCGCCTTTTCAAATCGGTTGAACTTGCGCCATTCGACCTTGTTTCCCTTCGCACGCTGCTTTTTGGCAAACTGGGAAAAGACCATCGACTCTCGTGCGTTTTCAAGAAGCGCCGTGTCGTAAAAGGTCTTCATCGTGGGCGAAAGACCCGCAGTGGTGGTCTTTTGCGTGTTTCTTACACTCTCTGCCGGAAATTCATCGGCAAACAGCTGCAGATCAAAATTTTTGATTTCCTTCATTTAGGCATCCTCACTTTTCGTTATTTGCCCTGTAATCTCTTCAACCTCTCTGCTTCTGCACGTATCTGCTGCAGATTCATTTTAGAGTAATCCACCTCCGCCTTGGCGGCGGGAGCGGGTGAGGAAACCCCGTTTTCGGCAGGGCGGGCCGAGCTTCTCCGAATATCGTTCACGGTAGCACGCACGGCATCGTCTGCGGCGCGCTGCACCATCTGCGGGATCAGATCGCCGTGATGCACTGCAATATAAGCAGCGGTGGTATCCCCTTGCGTGGCGCTTAAAATACGCACGAACGCGGGATTTTTCATCTCGGTATCAAGATCAAACGCGGGATAACGCTTCTTTGTTTCCGTAGCACGCGGGCGCAGTGCCTCAATGACACGTGCATTCTCCTCGGCCTCACGGCGCATCGTGGCTTCCCGCTCGGCTGCGGCAAGGCGTTGCTCAAGGTTCACCACACGGCGTGCCTCTTCGCTGGTCATATCGTGCTTTTCGGCATAGGCCTCGTAGTAAGCGTCGTCCTGCTCGGTCGCCTTTTCAAGATCGTCAATAAAGGTCTCGCTCTGCGGGTCAAGACCGTACTTGGTCGCAACCACAGAAAGGATCTTGTCTGTGCGCGCGGTTCGGGCATCAACGCCCTTAAAGCGCTCCTTGATGGCGTTTTGCATATAGCGTGAATGCTCCTCCTTATATTCCGGGCTCTTTATCAGCTCGGCATAAGTCGGGCGCTTCGGTGGGGGTTCCTGTTTGGCGGTTTCACTTGGCGCATCGGTGGCCTTTCCCTCCGCTGTCGTGCTTTTGGCCGGCGGCACGCTTGCGGCTTCTCGGTGATCTGCCCGATGCTTTTTTATCGCCTTGCGATAGATCTCTCTTGCCTTCTCGGGGACGGAGGCGGGTACGTCGTCATTCGCGTCCGAATTTTCGGTACCGATTACACCCGTGGCGGCATCGCCGCCTGCTCCTCCATCCCCTGCGGGGGCGGTACCGCCTGCACCGCCGTCGGCAAAGAGCTGGAGAAACATTTTTTTCAGATTGCTCATACAATCTCCTTTCAAACTTCTGTTTTGATGAGATCAGTGAACTCATTTATCTACGTCAAGGCAAAACCTTGATGTATTCGGGATATGCTTCTGCCATAGCACGAAGCCCGTTTGAAAACGCCTCAAACAGGGTCCTTATCGCCAAGGCATAGGGCTCTTGCGGCACGGCATACAAATGCGCATTGCCGCTGTCGCAGTCAAGCACGGCAGCCTCCAGCCACCCCGCCTCCAGCTTTTCCTTTAGCGCCAGATACAGCGTCATGGCAAGGGCGGATGCACCCGCGCAAACAATGTCACGACCCGGCTCCGCGAAGCTCGCGTGACCGTTTATTTTAATGTGCAGGGGGGCAATATGAACGCTCAGCATCATCTTGCCTCCGTGCTGGCTCTTGCCTGCTCGCGCGCATTTTCCATCCGTGTGGGCTCCTTCTGCTCGCCGCCAAGCGTCACCTCGCCACCGGCCGCAGGCACACCGACAGCACCCCCCATTTGCGCCGCCAGCTGCATGGCGAGCTGCGGCTCGTATTTCCTTGCCAGCTCAAACGCCACCTGCTGGAGCATCTGCAGCTTCTGTGCCATCGTGCCCGCAGCGCCGATCTCCTGCATCAGCTTTTCCTTGCCGTCAAAGTCCATCATGCGCAGCGTTGCCAGCGCCTGGTCGCACATTTGCGGATTAAAGAAGCCCATTTTGTAGAAGTTAAGTGCAAGCTCGTTGATCTCCATTTTCTTGTAGGGGCTTTCCTTCTCCACCGTCACCTCAATGTCAAACTCGGGGCGGCGCCAGCCACGTAAAACGCCCTCCACCATTTGGGCCTGCGGCGCGATCTGCTTATTGTCGTAGGTCACGTACTGCTCGCTTCCCCTTTCCAGGACGTCGGGAACGATACGAAATTCGCGAGGCGCCGTGTAAAACTGCCGTATCAGCTCGATCTCCTGATATACCACCTCACGGAACGCGCGGTGGAAGGTCTTGTTGATCGAACGGCTGTTCTTGCCGCCCGTCTCCTGAAGCGCCGCAATGGCAGAGGCAGCGGTGATACCGCTTGGCGGCACACCGTTGTTTGCATCTTGGTTTGAAGTGCAATATTTCAGCTCCGTGATCTTGCTGTCAAGAAGCCCCACGTAGTTGCCGTTCAGGGGCTTGGTGTCGATCAGTCGAAAATCCTCATCACCGAGATTGCTGTTATCCACCTCCACGATGGGCTGTGTGGCATCGGCAAATTGCTCGACGTTCACACGGCAATCCTTGCGCTTTAAGTAGCGCGGCTGACAGCCCCAAAGCGCGTTATTGATGGTAGCACGGTTCAAAAGATCGATCTGTATTTGCGTTTCGGCACCGATGGATATCAGCCCCTCGCCGCAAATGCTCCCCTCCACGGGGTAAAGCGTCTGCACCACAAAGGGATACTCGCCGTGCTCGTACCAGCCGTTCGGGTAATTGTCGGGATCGTTCTCGGTCGAAAACAGGATCACGTCCTCCACAAACTTGCAAAGATGCAGCACGCGGTGACCGTCGGGGGCGGTGCGGTGATAATACCAATCCACCACAAGCGCCTTGCCCGAGGTGTCTATATTGTCATCGTAAATGTACTTTGTTACGGTAAAGGCGTTGGTGCCGATCCCCTGTGCCTCGGGGTATCGTGCCTTTATGTGCTCTATGTCTACCAGCTCTGTGTGAAAGACGTTCGCGGACTTCTGGATATCCGAAATACCGGGCTCCCAAAAGAAATTAAGAAAATCTACGCGATGCACCGCGATATCGCCAAGGCCGCCGTGCTTCGCGCTGTCCCAAAAGACACCGTAAACACCGCCGCCGTGCTTTAAGGTGTACCACGCCATATCGGAATAGGTCTCCTCAAAGTCATTCTGTGCGTTCACCACGGGGATGATCGAGGAGAGCTTCTTCGCCTCCTCGGTGTCGTCACGCTGGCGCGCCAAAAGATTTGCCGCGGGATAGGAGTCCATCACGTCCGCGTGCTTGGAAAGAATGCAGTTAAAGAGCCAGGGCGTCGCAAAGCTCGTTTGCTCCTGCTTGCCGTCTATGTACTTCCATTGACGGCGGCGCCAAAATTCCTCCTCGGCAACGATCTTTTTCTCAAGCTGCACCTTCCCCGCGCGGTATTTGCGCATAATTTCCGCCGCCTCTCGGATACTCTCACCGTTTATGGGCGGGCGCATCTCCTCGGGCGTTGCCGCTATCGGCTCTTGTGCGACATTCCCCTGCGGGGGCATCACCCTCAAGGCGGGGTTACCCTGCAAAAAATATTGAAGTGCGTCATTTCCCGTCGCACCAACGTTAAATTGCCCTTTCTTCATGCTACCTCCTGTATTTCCCGTATCGCTGTTTGTCTGTAAATTGATTGAGAGGATCATATGCAATGTTTGCCTTCTTGCCGATCACATCACGCGGCGCCGTCGGGCGCATCATGCAAAAGTAGCGCATGCTGTCTGCAAAGTGATCCTCTCCCGTGGTATCAAGATCCTCCACCTGTGTCGTGCTGAACTGTAGCAGCGGCAGCGTGCGGATGGCGTTGGTGCAGGTGTTAAAAAAATACATTTTAGGCAAGCCCTCCTCGTCGAAGGCAAGCCGATAATGCACCTGTAACCACCCGGGGATGCGCGTCTTGTCCGATTTGCGAAAGGATACACCGTGACGGCGTGCGGAGGCAATGATCGGCTCGCCGCCATCCTCCGCCCATATCGCGCTGTCGGCAACACCCGAAATACTTTTGCCCTTCAGCCATCTGTGCTCGCGTTCAATGCGTGCGATCTCACCAAACACCTTGTCAGCGGTCCATTTCACACCCTCGTCGGGCTGACCCGTGTAGCCGTAGAGCTGTAAAATAAGATAGGCACGGTCGTCGTGATCCACCGCCCACCAATCACAGGAAAAGGGCTTGGCATAGCCCCAGTCAAAGGATCGGTAAATGCTCCATGATGATGGCACCTCAAAGGGGGCTATCACGTGTGTAAAGCGCCTGTCTGCGTAATGCGCGGGGTCGTCGGTAAATTCCTCAAAGAATTGCCCCATAAACACGTCCCACGAGCCGTAAAGCCACGCCTGCCGCAGCTTTGGCGGGAGGGAGCGCAGATATTGCACGTAATCGGGGTTGGCGTTCATCAGCGCCGTGTTGTCACTCGGTAGCGCCTGAATAAAGCTGTACTCCTCGGGCTTCTCAAACTCGGTATAGGAGCGCGTGATAAATAAGCGCTTTACCCAGTTGTGCCCTACCCCACCGGGATTGCAGGTAATGTAAATGCGCTTTGGAAACGGATTTACACCGCGCACACACGGCTTCATAATGTTGAACCACTCCTCGGGGATCTGCGTCGCCTCATCCACGAACAGCACGTCGTATTCCTGGCCCTGAAACTTTTGGTTGAGGTCATTTAGGTTGTCCGCATAGCAAAGCTCGATCGTCGAGCCGTTTGGAAAGGCGAATAGCTTCTTGCTTTCGTTGTACTTGGCGTAACCGAAAAGCTCCTTTTGCAGCGGCACCGCGTGATTGTTTCGCAGCTCGGGATAGGTGCGGCGGTAAATGCCTACCTTGATCCCCGCGTACCGCATACACAGCAAAAATGCCTTTTTGCGGACCGCCCACGATTTGCCGCCGCCGCGCGCACCGCCGTAAGCCACAAACTTGTGCTTATCGAGAAAAAACAACCTTTGCTTTTCGTTTGGCTCGCCCGCATAGCAGATCTTATTCGGCATACGCCGCGTCCTCGGGATTTGCAAATATCACCTGCACCACCTGCGGCTCATTACGCGCCGCATCGCCTGCGAGCAGCGCTTGCTTATCATAAAGCGTGCCGATCACGGCGCTGACCTTTGCAATATCCTCACACCGAATAGCGGCAAGATTTGCGGCGATCTTTTTCCTGTTGTCAACGCCAAGACGCTCGGCGGCGTACGCCTCACGCTCCAGCGCATCGATCTGATCCTCGTTTTTAAGCGCACGCATAAGGCGCCGCCCCAAGAGATTGACACCAAGGCCGATCACCCGCCAGGCATCGTTCACGAACTCACCCTTTTTTATGGCGCGAACTTTCGCAAACTCCCCATCGGGATCCTCGTCGGCCGCCTTTTTCCAGCTGCGTAGCGTTGCCTCGGGAATACCAAGCTCCCCCGCAACCGCAGAAACACTGTTATTCACCGTAAGAAGGGCAAGCGCCTTCTCACGCACGTCGTCGTTGTATTTCTTACCTCTGGGCAACCTCGCCCCTCCTCTCGTGCTTCCTTCTTTTGTTGTAGCATATTTGAAATGGACACAGATGGTAGACTTTTGGGAAAGCGTGGTAGACTTTCGGGAAAGCGTGGTAAATGTGTGACAATGGTGGACACACGTGGACAACACGTGGTAAAAGCGTGACACAAAAAGAGAGCCGTTGCACCCAAAATGCAACGGCTCTCTTTTATAAAATTTCCGTCAAGCGCTTTACTATACGCTGGGCGTGCTTACGAACGCTGTCTATAGAGTATTTTCGTTCGTCGCTGAATGCGCGATATGTTTTCCCGCCGATCAGGCAATCGAGCAAAATTTCGCGGTCTATGGCCTCAAAATATCCGCTGGCAGCAATATACCTTGCCTCCATGTCAACCAATCTGTCAATCTCGTTTTCAAACACAGCAAACACGTTATCCCCCGCAGGATCCTCCTTGCGATGCAGTAGCTCCATGCGCCGCCGCCTGCGGTCTCTGGCGCGGCACACCGCATCCGCATTCTGTGATAACCGCCGCAGCTGCGCCAGCTCCCGACGTACGTCCTCTTTCGTCATATTTCCCTCTCCTCCTATTCTTTGAGCATTTTTCCGCTGTGTATCACCGCCCCGCAATCGGGGCAATAGTTGGGGTATCTTATCTCGTTAAAACGGCACGGTGGATAGTAATCCTTTGAATGGCATACCGAACACTCAACGATCCTTTCAAGCCCTTTGTTGTCGGTCGTTATCCAACACCCACGCTTGACCTCCGCCACGTCGGCAGCGGGGGCTTCCTTTATGGCTTTCAGCACCGCATTTCGATAAAAGTTTAATGTTTCCGCAAAAAGCGTTTCCCAGGCGATCTACCAAAGCTCACGTGAAGCTCAATCCCCGCCACTCTTTCCAGCAGCTTTTCTTTTTCGACATATTCAGGCATGTAAATCCCCCTCTCGTAATGTGTGAACCGCTGCCACGACCTCATCGTCGCTCCAAGCATGGCAGTTATTTTCGCTCGTCAAGACGTCCTCGTCCTCTTCCGCATCCGGCACGTAATGCGGGCACTCTTCACAGGAAAGCCCCGCCATCGTGCAGCACGCCAGCGCGATCAACACGTCAATCGCCTCTTGCTTATTCACTGTCCTTATCTCCTTTCTGATATCTTGATATCATTGCGAACATTCCAAAAAGTTCACAAACTCTTCGTAACACTCCGCGCAAAAATCAATGCGTTGCTCGTGGGAGTATCTATTGACACCAACGCCCCACAAATGTATTTTCGCAGAATTATCCTTTGCACAGAAAACAGGAATTTCTTTTCCGCATCGATCGCAAACGATAATTTCCGGGCGGCTCATTTCCCTTCTCCCTTCCTTGTGGCATACGCGCAAAAGAACGTGCTTGGCTCTATCGGGGCTATGTCATACCGATATTTCGTAAAGGATATGTTCGTCATAGTGCACCGCGCCTCCACAATGCGCCCGTTTACCCTCTCATAGTGCCGACACGTGGCACACGTAACCTCACTGCGTTCCAACGATTCTTTCAGCAACCCCGATGAGATCCCACAGACCCACGTTTCGCGAGTACCGTCACCCAACTGCTTGCTGTCTGCAATCTTGCGCAACACTGTCGCGCACTCCTCTAACCTCCTGCGGTGCTCCGCCGCACTCATACTATCTGCCATTTTTATCCTCCTTCGTAATCGGCAGCAGGGTTTCCGCACCGGTTCCGTAATATTGAGACCAACGTCCGTGCTTCTTGATGCCCTCCTGCATAAGAGCAACCTCTATGTTGTATTTTGTTGCTTCATAAGTGAGATGCCCCACGTCGTCATAAACCTCAATTTCCCCCGCTGCCACCATTTGCCGCCACACACGCAGCTCGACTACACGATCTTTGACAAACGACATTCCGAGCAAGACAAGCGAACCGATCACTAAACAAAGTAAAAGCACGACGGCAATCACGCGCGTAGCATCTCTTGCTCTGCTCTCTCTCCCCCATATAGCATAAATGCCGATTGGGAGCAGAAGCGCAAGCATAATGATTTCCAGAATTTCGTATGCACTCACTGTTCTACCTCCTTCATTTCTTTTGCGATTTGGTCAATCAGCGACTTCCCAATGATGAAATATTCGTCCTCAACTCCGTGCATCTGCCACCTTGCTACGTCGTTCAAAGATGCCTTCATCCTATTGGCAAACTCGGTGATGGCTTCGGCTCTGCCTTGTCGGTGGTAGTTCTCGGCAACCTTTTCCACGCCGTTTACATAGACCGCGTTCTCGGCTTTCAACCTCTCAATCTCCACGTTGGCATCGTTAAGAGCCACCCTTGCCCTGCCAAGCTCTTGGCGGTAGTCCTCGATAAGCGCATCCTTTTCACGGAGAAGGGCAGAAACATAGGGCGCAAGTTCCTCTTTGAGCAATTTCAAAAACCACCGTTCTGCATCTTCCACCGACACAGTTCCGTCAATGTCAACATTCGGCATAAGGTGGCGTTGCACCTTCAACTCCAACGCCCTCATCACATCTTCGTGTTTCAGTTCATTCATCGGTTTTGCTCCTTTCTACACCGTTATCTTCGGCATCGTGAACAACAAAATGGTCGCAACAAGGACAACGAACAGTAGAGTCAAGTCCATCCACGTCTTTGAAATCGTACTCAAACTCACATCCACAACGTTGGCAAGTTGCTCTGAATGTGACGAATGGCGGTTTACGAATTATTTTCATCGTCTGCTCCCTCGCTTTCGTATTTCTTTTTGAGTTCGGCATATCTTTTCCACACATAAGCGGAACTTGTGTGGATGTGCAATGCATCGATCTCCGCAAAAATCTCCCTCGCCACTTCGCTTGCCTTGCGGTAGCCAGCGTTGTAAATGGCTTCAGCAGTTCTTTTGCACTTGTCACAAAACACACCGCTCAAATGACAATCTGCGATTTCTTCTCTTCTGCAAGCACAGTTTCTGCACACAAGTGCTTCCATTTCCTCAATCTGCTTGTTCATCGTTTGCTCTCCTTACCTCTCCCCGAAGAAATCCGACAGTTCCACCGCCGCTTTCTGTTTCAAACTCAACAAGGACGATATATCCGTCAATATCAACGATAGTGCCATAGCACCAATCGCTTGCGTATACCTTGTCGCCAATCTTCAATTCATTCATCGTTTGCTCTCCTGTTCCAAGCCGTTGTAACGGCTTCTATTGCTTCTTGTTCGGTATTGTGGGTGATGGTTGACATATAAAGCACGCATTCTCCGTTGCATTGGATTGTTGCTTCATAGCCCTTTCTTGACTTGAAATGTTCAAGCACCGCTTCACCACCGCAAAACGGACACGGCTTCAATTCATTGGGCATTTTCGTTGCTCCTTTCCAAGTCAATCTCCCACTCGCCCGATTCATCGGTGAGCAAGCCTTTTTCGTTGCAAAGGTCGAAAAGAAAACTCAAAAACATATTCTTTGCACAACAACCACCCCACGGCATTTGAAAGTGAAATTTGCAACCTTTTCTGCAAAGACACTCTCCGTTTTCATCTCTGCATTGGATAAGATTTTCTGCTTCCTCGATGGTCAGATCGTCATATCTCTTTTTCATCCCTTGCCCTCTCTTTCCGCAAGTGCTTTTTCTGCTTCCTCACGGGTGAGAAAGACGGTTTTGCCAAGCATAAGATCAACTCGGCTTGTGTAGGTGTGTTTTCCGATAACCGGAGAAGCATACTCAATCGTTATCCATTCTTGCGGACTTGTAAAATGGTTGTATGCTATTTCGACAACGGTTGCTTCTATTACTTCGTCAAGATTTACATACAGAAACCAAACTTTCTGCCCCACCTTCACAGGCAGCACGATCACGCCGTTGGCAAGAAGCCCGTCCGCTATAATTTCCGAAAAAGTGCGCTCGTCTTCGGCGCAACTTACTATTCCCGAAATCAACTCAATCAACCTATCTCTCACAGCTCCACCATCCCCTTCCCGATATAGCGGCAATATTCCTTTTCAAGCCGCGCGCCGGGGCTCTCGCTCCAGTCGGGCAGCAGCACCACCCTGTCCGCCACATCTATCATCGAGAAGCAAATCCGCATATAATCGGCGGCGCTCATCCCCTCGGGAAGCACAGCAGGGTTCAGCACCACGTGCCCCTCTCGACGTAGCAGCTCCGCTGCACTCTCAAATTTCTCGCGATATTGCCAATCGCCTGCGATTTTCCCTGCTATGTAAACCTTCACGGTATCGCCTCCTCGTAGGGGCTGGCGCCCTCATGCAGCAGCCACTCGGCAAGCGCGGTGATCGTGCCTTCCTCCGCGTGCGCCATCACGGCCCGCAAAGCCGCCTTGGCGCGCTCGCGCATTTCAAACATATTGTTCACGCCTACACCCTCCGATCTTGGGCGACCATATCGAGGATCGCCTGATAATGCGTTTTCTTCTTCCAGCTCTTGCCGCGCTTTTCGCAATCAACTACGATTTTGAAATATTTTTCAAGCTCCTCGTGCGACAGCTGCTCGCAAAGCACGTCAAACTGCTCCATGCTTATAAGCACCAGCCCCTCTCCGAGATCGCCGCCGAGATAGGTCTGCTGCAACCGCCTTTTCTGCTCCTCGGGCGAGAGCTCCCCTTCGGTTTCAGTCGAATTTGCCTCTTTTTCTTGCGCGCACGCGGGCGCGGTAAGAGTGATTGATTGAATATCTATAGTCTCTGTACTCTTATCTCTATCCTCTATTCTCTTAGGGGACAATTCGGGGGACATTGGTGGGGACACTTCGGGGACATTGTCCCCACCTAAAGCACGTTGCTTTGCCTTCTTTTGTGCCCAATCCGTCTCGCTGCCAACCATACCGTCAAAATCGATAATTCGCAGAATACCGTCCTCCTGCTGATAGACCCAGCCAAGACGCTTGTAAAGCTCTAAGGCCACAATGATCGTATCAAGACTGAACCACCTGCACTTGCTTTGTATTCGTTCGGGGTCGTACGGTATAATGACTTCTCCTACCGTATTTGCCATCACTCCACCCGTATTGGCAGTCATTAGGCACAGCATGAAATATAGCACAATATACTGAGAACCGTTCTTTTGGCGCATCAAAAAGTCTATCGCATCCTCATTGTCAGGATCTGTAAAAAACGATTCTCGAAGCTTGATCCAATAAAACCGCTTTCCCGTTGCCATCACACCGCCCCCTCACCCGTAGGGGGCGACGTCCTCGACGCCCCGTTTTGCGGCGTCCCCGACGCCCCGTTCTCGCCCTCTCCTGACGCCACCAACCTCTTCACCAGCTCCCCCATCACACGGCGCAGCTGTGCGGCAATATCGGGTGCCTCTCCCTCGGCATCGTTTACCACCGCAAGCATGCGGCGGTAGGCCTCTTGAAACGCCTCCAAATGTGCCTTAAAGCGCTCCATATGGGGCGAGGCGGCAACCACCTGGCGCTTCAGCTTGTCCTCAAGGGCTTGGATCTTCGCGGCAGCATCCCGTTCGGCCGCGGCCTTCGCCTCCTCACGCGCCCTCTCGATGGCGGCATCCCTCTCGGCTTCCACCTTTTTAATTTGCTCCGCACCCTCGGCGCGGGCCTTTTCAAGGTCCTTCTCCGCCTTCTTCTTCGCTTGCTCGATCTTCTTATCGGCGTCCGCCTTTGCCTTCTCGGCGGCTTCCTTTTCGATCTTCGCGCGCTCCTCGGGCGTGGCACCTATCGCCTTCATCAGATTCAGCTGTACCTCGGTCTCCTCCAGCTTATCCGCCAGCGCCTGTTTTTCGGCCTCTGCGGCGTCGGCGCGCCCCACGGCAGCCTGTTCCCTCTCCTCGGCAGTCTTCGCGCGCTCCTCGGCTTCCTCGCGTGCCTTCACCGCCTCCTGGATCTCGCGTACGGAAGCGTCCTTTGCCCCCGTCTCCTCGATAAACGCCGCACGCTCCGCACGCGGCACAGGTAAGAGCGCCAGCACGTGGGTGGGCGACATACCTTGAAATAACTCCTCAAAGCTCTCGGAGTTAAACATATCCAGCTGCTGGTATTCCGCCCATTCCCGATATACGCGCATCATGTTGTTTGCGGTCGATACCGAATACTGCACGTTGTCCTCTAACCACTGCCCAAATTCACCGTGCGGGATCTGCTCCTTCACCTCACAAAGCAAGCCGCCGATCTTTATGTACGCCTGCATCACCGTGAGTGCCGTGTTTCTCTTCTCCACGTTGATCTCCACGGCGATCACCTCCGCGCTCCTCTCGCTGTTCTCGCTCCGCGAGCACGTCGGCGCTCGTTCCACTCGGCACGCGGGCACCACCGCCACCACGTTTCCCTTTACTATCATCTCGTTTGCCATCATACTGCCTCTCTTTCCTGTTTATCGGTTTTCTTGTCATGCACACCGGCGGCAAACCCGATATCCATCAGATCCGCCTCCAGCACGTCGGCAAGCAATTGCCCGCGCAGATGCCCGGTGTGTACCTCTATCTTGGTGCGGCGCAGCTCGGCATACTCCGAAAGGCGCACCTCGCGGCTCTTTGCCGCCGCTTCCTTGTCCTTCTTGCTCATGCGGGGTAGGATCTGTGCCTGCCAAAGCGTGAGAAACGCCTTTACCTCATCGCCGACCTCTGCGTCACCCGCAATGCGCTTTTGCCGCACCACGCCGCCCGGCTCCACCTCCAGGGTGCAATAGGGCTCGGTGGGGGTCTTTGCGTGCCGCAAAAACAGCAAAAAGCTTTCCCCGGCACGCGTGCGGTCAAGATAACGCAGCCACCCGCTTTTGTAAACGTTGCCAACACAATGCCCCAGCTTCATGCCGTCGTAGAGGATATCGTAAGAGCCAGTCGGTACCACCACCGTGTACTCTTCATTCCCCCATGCATACTTGGCGGCGATCTTCTCGTAAAACTTGGCAATGCTCGGGTGTGTCTTTTCAAGCTTCTTGGCTTCACGCCGCGCATCCCTTTGGATGGAGAGCTCCTTTTCCCTCTCAAAGCGCTCGCGCTCCTTTTTGGCATCCGCCGCGCGCTTCTTGGCAGCAAGGCGGGCTTCCCTCTCACGCTTCTTGTTCATGATCTCCAGCAGCGCATCGTGCTCGGCCTTAAGGTCCTTGGGCATAAGAGATGCGGTGCCGAGGCGCCCCAGCCCGTCGGCGAGATCTATGTAGTCCTCCCAAAGCGTATATGCCGCACCCAGTGTGATCCCGGGGCAGTGGTGGCACCCGCCCATACTGCTTGCCTGCACGCGGTGCACGTACTTGATCACCTCACGGATATCCAGCTTCAAGCGCTTCACCTTGGCAATGAAGGCATAAGCGTTTTTGAGATTGCAAAAGCTTTTCTCCAGCTCCTCGGCATAGTCAAAGTCCCTCTCGCCCTTGCCGCCCATACGCTTGTAAACCTTTAAAATGTCGATATCAAAGCGCTTATAACGCGGCCCCGCTCCCCAACGGTTGTATTCCTTGTGCGTAAGGCGAAAGAGATCCCACGGCTTTTTGGCGCTCCAGTCAAGGATGCGCACGTTCTCGCAGTTCCTCATCACAACGTCCTGCACCGTGCTCGTATGTCCAAGCTTTAGCAGCATCTCCAGCTGTGGGTGCTCGGCATAGTGGCACAGGTACCGCACGGGGTAGTTGTAGCCGTAGCGGCAGTAGTCCCCTGCATTTGCTCCGTTGTAACGAAGGAAGGTCGCGTCAACGCCACCCTCGCTCGCCCAGATCAGGTGATAATCGTATTTCTCCATAAACATGCCGTGGTTCCAGGAAAAGGGCTCCTCAAAAATGTTGGTGCGATAGAGGTCGCTGTCCTTTGAGAACCGCTTCCACCCCACCGCCTTGCCGGGCTGCAGATGGTAAATGTTGCTTTCAAAGCTCAACGTGTGCCCCTCAAAATAGCGCACGTCCTCTTTGGGGCGATATCGGTATCCGCGATCGGCGTAGATGCAGCGCACCCACACGTCATCGGGTCCGTTTGCAAGAAACACCGCCGCGCAGTTGCTTTCCCAAAATTTCGAGATATCGCCGATCTTCACATTTTTTACAGTCGCCACAGCACCGCACAGCGGGCACTCTGCATCATCGTTGTGCCCGGCATGAAAGAGCGCAAAGTCCTCGGAGTTCATCAGATCCTTTAAGACCAGCTCGCCTTCCACGAAGCTCTTATGGCACGCCGTACACGTGTAACGCCTGTGCCCCGGCTTCACCGTTTCAAAAAATAAATACTTGTGAAACGCCTTGTCTATCTGCTCGTACACTGCCGCCGGGATCTCGGGCAGCCCCTCAAGCTCTTTGCTTTCTGCTCTTGCGTGTGCCATTTTTCTTTACCTCCTCTACGTTACCGTCAATATCAATGTAAATGCCGGCTGGGACGTGCACGCCATCCACCACAAACACGGCGATCTGCTCGATCTCGTTTAGCTCCCCCTCTCGCGCCATGGCGAGGATATCACCAAGCTTGCCCTTGGCATAAGGGCGCCTGCC
>JAZOCO010000048.1:0-10513 GCA_045596505.1 Eubacteriales bacterium | reverse complement strand
GCTTTGGCAAGCGGTGCAACTGCTGTTCCTTTCTTCACCGGGGTGAAGATTCCTTCAACTTGGGATAATGATGAGATGGCAAAGTGCAAGACGCTGTCTATTTCTGTTAAAGCTTACGCTGTACAGACTGCAGGCTTTGCTAATGCAAAGACCGCTATTCAGACTGCTTTTGCAACTGACTTCGGCACGATTTTCGATTAATTAAACTCTCACTTCCCCCTGCGGCGCCGCAGAATGTTGAAAGGCTCCCTTGTGCAAAGGGAGCTGGCGCCGCAAGGCGACTGAGGGATTGTAGCCAATGAGAAGTCAAGCTGCATTCCCGCCTGCCATCGCCGCGCCGCAGAGGGGAAGCACTAAAACCAAATTTTTATTCGCTCACCCATAATGGCACGCAGTGAAGCTGCGCGCAAAAAATAATACGTTTATAGGATTTATGCCCAAATTTAACAGAAGGGAGGTCGGGAAATGGAAGAGAAACGCGTAAGCTCCACGAATACGGTAGCCGAAACGGATCATAAAAACGCTTCGTCACTCAAGCTGAAAAAGAAGCTGTTTAAACGCTCGTTTATTTGCTTGATCGCCCTGGTAATCGCCTCGGCAATACATTTTTCGGCCTGGACTGTCGCCTATTTTGGCGAAAACGTTACTGCCGGATACAGCACGATCAAAGCAGGAAACGTTGATATTTTACTGATTGAAACCATGCAGGGCGCAGATGGGATCACCGCTTATATGGATCCTGTCAGCATCATGCCCGCCACGTCGGTTAGTAAAATGGTGTCGGTGAAAAACGCAGGCGACCTTCCTATTTATATCCGCATCAAGCTGGATATGACCATTGAAGACGAAAGCAATAAGCCCGACGATTGGAAGGATCTCATTCGCTGTACGTATGGCGAAAGCGATGCGTGCAACAGCGATTGGATCTTGAAAAACGACGGATACTATTATTATAAAAAAGCCCTTGAAACGGGGGAGAGCGCAGCCTTGTTTGATACGGTGCACTTCTCGCCTGCAATGGGCAATCAATTTACCAACCAAAAGTTCGTTCTCCGCATCACCTCGGAGGCGACACAAGCAAATGGCAACGGCACCTCAGCGCAAACCGCCGCAGGCTGGCCCACCGCAAGCAACTAACGAAAGGGGATACATATGACCAAAACACGAATAAGGCAGCTCTCCTTTTTGTTAGCACTGGTAATGCTGTTTGGCGCCATGTCCCTGACCGTCATCGCCCAGCCCGACGACACGTTATATAGTGCAAATTGGGCGAACGGCAGCGTGTGGCTGTATCCCTCAGTTAATGGTATGGCAACTATCACGCATACCTCACAGTTCCCCTCAAAACTGATTGTGACCAAAGCCTCGGATGGTTGGTACTATATTACAAATACTGATTGGCCTGCCGAATTTGATAATCGCCGCTATGTGCCAGAACATTATCTTACCAACATCTCGCCCTTACAAAATACCGCTACGGCTCAAATCGGTGCTTTTACCGTTTCTGTCGACGGCGCTATTCCTTCCGATGCAAAACTTATAATGTCGCTTGTTGCCCAAGATGCTTACGATTCCGAATTGGAAAATCATATTACCGTAAATGTGGGTAAGCTTTTAGGAGCATACGATATTAAAGTTATGCAAGGTGAGACGGAGTGGCAGCCTGCCGCAGGTAATTCCGTTACTGTTGTAATGAATGCCGCTGCATGGGGATGCTTTACCGGCGACCAAGTTTACATTCTTCATATACACCAAAACACGGATGGCAGTAAAGAATATCAGCAAATTGGTCCGTTAGATGTAAAAAAAGGCCGTGTTTCCTTTAAAACCGATAAATTTTCGGATTATTATGTCTTTGCAGGTGGTAATGCGAAAAGCACGCGTCTTTCTGACAGCGACGAAGAAGGTGTATTTTATGTAGAGCCGGGAACCAAATTGGAATTTACTGTGGGAAGCATTTGGAGAAATGGTGATGCGACATTAACCCAAACTTCCGCAGCGTCTGATACAGATGATTATTTTACCATGGAGGGAAACGCTGTTGCAATTCGTGCAGATGCACCTGTTGGTGCTCGAATCGCATATACAGCGACATATAAATATAACGATTTCTTTGGCAGTGGTTCGTATACCGCAACAATAGAGATAGAAGTATCTTCTCGATATACTGTTGTCAACAACTACGTTCAAAAAAGTGCTATTATGATTGCGATTTTGAATCAGGCAAATTTGGATGGAAAGTTTCCGTCTGAGCCGACAAACACAAACGGTACTTATTACCACATTACGGATACCGATGGAAATGGTACATATACGGGTGCTACAAGTGGAAATTTTCATGCTAAAGCTAACAATTATTTAAACGCATCTGTAATTGCTTCTTCGCCCGCGTTCCAATATGATCCTGCCGGTTCGCAGATTGCCGGTCTTGTTGATCCTACCGGCGTTTTGACAAAAGAAGCCTTTGTTGTAAACGGTCAGCAAACTATAGATTGGGACCAAATAGCTGAAATTATAGCAAATTACAATAACGGTAGTAATAGAATTGCAGTAAAATATCATCAAGAAGCAACAGATGCTAATGGGAATCAATCCACTTCGGTAAAAACCGTATATCTTTCTCCGAACGAGAACTATACCGTACAATATTATAAAGATAATGGTCAAGATCTTGATGGTCAGCACGTTTATTGGAAGGAATTTCAACTTATTCCTTATGTTATTAAGCATATGACGGATAACGTTTGGCACGTAGACGTTGCGGTTGTGCGTGGAGACTCCTATGTTTTGGGTTACAATTTGAATTTGGGAGATACTACAACCAACCAAACCGTTACTTTGCCTGATGCACAGATCGTGGTCGAGAATCCCGATGATGACGATGACGGAATAAAGGTTACCGTTGGAGCCGCGCCTTCTCGCACGACCTTAAATGTTACAAATACCGACGGTGTGACCGGAACACTTACCTTTAGAGGCTGGTATACTGCACCGACTTGTCCTAATACAGATCTTCTTATCCAGCCTAATACCGAGATTACAATTACAAATTCCACAACGCTTTATGCGATTTGGGAGATATCTGCAGAACTGCAGCAAGAACAAAACGATCTCGCGATTCACAACCGCGTGGTTTTGGCAAGCGGATCACCCTTCGGATCAACTCTGCCAATGGTTGGACAAACAAGCTTTGTGGATTTTCAGTTTGTGTTAACCATTCCTTATAAGCCTGATATTGCATTTGAAGCAAATGTTTATGTTCAAAAAGCAGATAATGATTGGGAGATGCAGACAGTGTCCGGGACCTTGGGCACGGAAAATTATGATTTTATCACAATTGATACCACAACTGAAACAATAACTCTGTTGCTTGCCGCAGGTGAAGCGTTCTGTTTCTTCGGCTTGGATGTTTATAAAGATGCTGCAAATGGTGTTGTGTATGAACATGCTATAACAGAAACGATCATTAACGAAAAACAACGGTATTCGCTACAAGATAAGGCAGGAGAACTTTTAGATACCAAAACGATAAGCGCTGCCATGTCGGTTTCGCAAATGACTTCTGTTACCTTTATCAACTACTATATCCCACCCGTTGCCGGCTTGACCATTTCAACGGTGGGTGGTGATGTAGGACAGTGCTTTATTTATGAGGTGACTAGCACTTCTATTGCGGATTTTGGCACTATCATTGTAGCGGTACCTGCAAATGGTTCTGTAACGATAGCAAACTTGGCAGCAAATGAAACCTATATAGTAACTGCTAAAACAACATGGGATGTGTTATGGGGTACAACGACGACCTCGCAAGATAAAATCTTGCCTGTGGAGGGAAGCGCCACGGCTACTTTTACGTACATCCAAAGTGGAAAATGGCTCTTCGGCCATGCTTTTAAATAGCGAGGAGGTGCAGATATGTTTAAAAAGCTTTTTGCGCGCTACTCCAAAAAGACCGCCATTGCCATCATTGCACTCTCGTTGGTTCTTGCTGTGGGCATAACAGGAACTTTGGCTTTTCTTGTGGTAAAAACCGCAGAATTGATCAACACCTTTAATCCCGGCACGATTACCTTGACCGTGAATGATTCTAATGTATCCAACTCAAGTGATAGTGATGCTGCCGCTTATATCCGCGTTGCTGTTGTGGTGAATTACCAAGATGAGAGTGGAAACGTGTGGCGCGAGGCGGCCGTAGAAGGAACGGATTTTTCGGTTTCCGATGTTTCCGATAAGTGGTTAAAGGGAAGCGACGGGTATTACTACTACAAGAAACCCGTTGATGCTAATGATGCTACCGAGGATCTTCCTGTAACGGTTACAAAGCTGTCTCCTGTCGATGAGAATGGAAATTCTTTAATTCCTGTGGGTAAAAACATTGTTGCAACTTTTCTTGCCACCGGCGTGCAGGTAGCCCCTACTACTGCAGTAACGGAATCTTGGAATGTAACTCTTGACGCAAATGGAGTAATTATTACTGTTCCGTAAAAGGATATCGCCCGTGGCGTTGAGTTCACTTTTTGCGTTTTGAAAATATAAGAGGGCTGTCGCAAATTTTCATTTGCGACAGCCCCCTTGCGCTTTGCTTTTATAATTTCAGCAAACGCTTCGCGTTTTTGTAAAAAACAGCGTCCTGTTTGGCTGCATCGAGCTCCGCTTCTTCAACAAAAGTGATCTCCTTTTGAGGGTTGCTCCAGGGCGTGTCCGTGGCAAATAAAAGCCGATCCTCGGGGTGCTCCCTTAAGATCTTAAACAGCAGCTCCTTTTCCGCGGGGCGCTTTGCCGAAAGGGAAGTGTCAAGATAGACGTTTGTGCCAACCAAATGCTTTAAGACCTCATCGCCCCGCCGAAAGCCGCCCATATGCGCGGCAACAAGCGTGAGCTTTGGGTGGCTTTTTGCCGCCAGCGCAAACATTTCGGGCGTGGCATGGATAAAGTCGGGGGAGATGGGGTCAAGCCCCGCGTGCACCACAACAAAAAAGCCGCGCTCCTCGGCAAGCGACAAAATACGGTCAAAGCGACTGTCTGATAGGGGAATGTGTACGTAATCGGGGTGCAGCTTGATGCCGCAAATGCCTGCTGCCGCAAGGCGGTCAAGCTCGCCTTCCATTTGCTCGCTGTCGGGGTGAAGCGAGCCGAGAGGAGAGAAAAAATCATCCTCCGCCATAGAAATGGCAAAGCTGTTGACGTTTGACTCCTGCTTTTGGTTGGTGGCAATGTTGCACACAACCGCGCGGTCGATGCCAACACTTTTAAGGAGCGCTCTTGCCCCTGCTGCCGTGCCGTCGGTATGTGGGTGAATGGCGGCGTCCGCCGAGCAGTTTTTGGTAAGGATCGCCATTGCCCTCGGTGCTAATGCATCGGGGAAGCAATGCGAGTGAAAATCAATACGCATGGAAAAACCTCGCTTTCTCTTATTGTATTGTAACACTTTTTCAAAAAAATGGCGCGCTTATCTTTTTACTTTACAAAATATTAACATTTTTTTGCGGGAAAATACTGGGTTTTTTTGGTGAAATGTGATACAATAAATTTGATTTTGCTTTTTTGATTTTAGTAAAAACATTGATAAAAAAATCACGAACGGAGGGTTTGTATGAAGGAAAAAAACTCAGTAGCAAGAGAGCGTCTTTCCTCGTTTTTTGATGCCGCCACATTCGTGGAGCTGGGCGCGTTTATCCGCCGCCCGAGCAACGAAAACGAGAACGAGGGCGTTGTGTGTGGCTACGGCGCTGTAGCGGGCAGATTGGTGTTTGCTTTTGCACAGGATGTGAGTGCTATGAAGGGCGCAATGGACGGTCGTCATGCAGAAAAGATCGCTATGCTTTACGAAAAGGCTATGTCCGTGGGTGCGCCCGTGGTCGGTATGCTTGACAGTGCGGGGGCAGTTGTGTTTGACGGCGCGGCAGCGCTTTCGGGATACGGTGTGCTTCTTGATGCCGTGGCAAGTGCCTCGGGTGTGATCCCCCAGATCGCTGTGGTGCACGGCACGTGTAGCGGTACGATGGCGGCAGTAGCGGCGCTGTTTGATTTCACCGTGGTCACCAAGGATGCAAGCCTTTACGTGACGGGTGAGGGAAGCGCCGATGCTGCGTATGCCGCAGGCATTGCCGCTTTGATGACTGAGGATGAGCAGGAGGCGTTTGGCAGTGTTCGCACGCTCCTTTCCTACCTGCCTGATGATAATTGCTCTGCGGCAGATCGCGCAAGCACGGGAGATGATCCCAACCGCGCAGTGGCACTGGGTAGCCGCGAAACTGCTGTGGCGGCACTTTCCGCTGTTTGCGATGGCGGCGCGTTCTTTGAACTGTACGGTGGCGTTGCCCCCGAGGTGAAGGCTGGATTTGCCACGCTCGGCGACGTTCCCACTGCCGTTGTCGCCGTTGACGGCGCGCTGACGCTCGCAGGCGTGGAAAAGCTGACAAGAGCGATCCGCTTTGCGGATGCATACGCAATGCCCCTCCTGACGCTCCTTAACTCCGAGGGTCTTGCCGCAGGCAACACGGATGTGAAGCTCGCAAAGGCGCTTGCGCGTCTGGCGCGTGCCGAGAGTGAGTGTGATACCGCGCGTGTCACCGTGATCGTTGGCGCAGCTGTTGGCGCAGGCTTCATTTTCGGTGGCAGCAAGCCGCTGGGTGCTGACGTTGTGTTTGCACTGCCCGATGCCGAGATCTCGGCACTCACCGCTAAAACAGCCGTTGCCTTCCTTGAAAACGACCGCATTACCAAGGATCTTGACCGCGGTGCGCTTGAAAAGGAGTGGCGTGAGAAAAATGCTACCGCACTTGCCGCCGCCTCGGTTGGCGAGGTGGACGATATCATCACACCCGCAGAGCTTCGCGCGCGCATCATTGCCGCTCTTTATATGTTAGAGGGCAAAAACGGACGCGCACCGCGCTTTTTGTGAGGTGAAAAATGGTAACAACGTTTCTTACCACAATGAATTTCGGTGAGCGCGCGGCATATGCAGGACGCATGGCACTCATTGGTATGGCTACGATATTTGCCGCGCTGGCGATTCTGTGGGGCGCGCTTGAGCTGTTCCGCTTCGCATTGCAGCGCAAGAGTGGGGAAAAAGCGCCCAAGGCGCCTGCAAAGGCAGACAAGGTGGCACCCGCCGCACCCGTAGCACCCGTGACTGCTACACCTACAACAAACGATTGCGAGATCGTTGCCGCCATCACCGCGGCAGTTACACTTATGCTCGCTGAGGAAAACGGTGGCGTTGTCCCCGGCTTCCGCGTCGTATCCTTCCGCCGCACCCGCGGTAAGTAAATAACAGAAAGGCTTGGTAATAATAATGAGAAGATTTCAAGTAACCGTAAACGGTACACAATATGACGTTATGATCGAGGAGCTTGGCGCAGCAGTCGCAGCCGCCCCCGTTGCTCCCGTTGCTCCCGTGGCTCCCGTTGCAGCACCCGCCGCAGCACCTGCACCCGCAGCAGCTCCCGCTACTGCCGGCGGCGAGCCTGTAAAGGCACCGATGCCCGGCACCGTTACTCGCGTAAACGTGAAGGCGGGTGAAAGCGTAAAGGCAGGCGACGTGCTGGTCGTTCTTGAGGCAATGAAAATGGAAAACGATATCGTTGCACCTCGCGACGGTGTGGTCGTTGCTGTTGTCGCGGCACAGGGCGCATCCGTTGCCACCGATGAAGTTCTCGTCACCCTTCAGTAAGCGGAGTATAAAATATGTTAGAGAGTATTTTGAATTTCCTGGAAAGCACGGGCGTGTACCGTCTGTTTGCGAACAATCCTATGTGGTGGCAAACAGCGGTGATGTTTCTGATTTCGGGCGTGTTGGTGTATCTTGCCGTTGTGCGTGGGTACGAGCCGCTTTTGCTGCTGCCCATTGCCATCGGTATGCTGCTGACCAACCTGCCGGGAGCTGAGCTGTTCCACTCCGATTTCTTTATGACGGCAGGGGATATCGATTACGGCAAGGTGCTTCACGAGGGCGGCCTTATCGACCTCTTGTACCTCGGCGTTAAGCTCGGCATTTATCCGTGTCTTATCTTTATCGGCATCGGTGCGATGACCGATTTCACCCCTCTTATCGCAAATCCCAAAACGCTCCTGATCGGTGCCGGCGCACAGCTTGGCGTGTTTGTGGCGTTTGCGGTGGCGCTGATGTCTGGCGTGTTTTCTCCGCAGGAGGCAGCGGCGATCGGCATCATCGGCGGTGCGGACGGACCCACCGCGATCTTGGTGACCAAGGTGCTTGCTCCCCATCTTCTGGGTGCTATTGCCATTGCGGCGTATAGCTATATGGCGCTGATCCCCATGATCCAGCCCCCCTTTATGCGGCTTCTCACCACCAAAAAGGAGCGCGCCATTCGTATGACCACACTCCGTCGGGTTTCTAAGGTCGAGAAGGTGTGCTTTCCCATTCTTGTTACCTTCATCGTGTGGCTGATCGTGCCCGATGCCGTAACGCTGATCGGTTGCCTGATGTTTGGTAACCTCTTGAACGTCAGCGGCGTGACGGACCGTCTTTCCAAGACCGCACAAAACGAGCTGATCAATATCGTTACCATCTTCCTTGGCATCAGCGTGGGCGCAACTGCCACAGCAGAGAACTTCTTAAAGCTTGAAACCCTGCTTATCATCGGTTGCGGCCTTGCGGCATTTTGCGTTTCCACCTGTGGCGGACTTCTTACTGCAAAGCTTATGTGCTTCGTCACGGGCGGTAAGATCAACCCCCTCATTGGCTCTGCGGGCGTTTCCGCAGTACCCATGGCGGCGCGCGTTTCGCAAAAGGTGGGGCGTGAGACCGATCCCAACAACTACCTCTTGATGCACGCAATGGGCCCGAACGTGGCAGGCGTGATCGGCTCGGCGATCGCCGCAGGCGTGTTCCTTTCTTGGGCATTTTGACACGCCTTGCCGCATTTAAAAGCAACTTACTTTTAGAATTGGAGAATAATTATGTCTAAAGTAAAAATTACAGAAACAATTATTCGCGACGCGCATCAATCCCTCATCGCCACCCGTATGACGACAGAGGAAATGCTGCCCGCACTTGAAAAAATGGATAAGATCGGGTATCATTCCATTGAGGCATGGGGCGGCGCTACGTTTGATAGCTGCCTGCGCTTCCTCGGTGAGGATCCGTGGGAGCGACTGCGCATCATTCGCGACAAGGTGAAAAACACCAAGCTGCAAATGCTCTTCCGCGGTCAGAATATCCTTGGCTACCGTCACTATTCCGATGACGTGGTGGCATATTTCGTGCAAAAATCCATCGCCAACGGCATTGACATTTTGCGTATTTTTGATGCCCTTAACGACCCCCGTAACCTGAAGACTGCCATTGACGCCACCAAGCGTGAGGGCGGCCACGTGCAGGCGGCGTTCTCCTATACCACCGGTCCCGGCTACACGCTTGAGTACTATGCAAAGTACGCAAAGCAGCTGGAGGAGATGGGCGCGGATTCCATCTGTATCAAGGATATGGCAGGACTTTTAAAGCCCTTTGATGCCTATGATCTTGTAAAGACCATCAAGAGTGCAGTAAAGCTGCCCGTACAGCTTCATACCCACTATACAGCGGGTCTTGCATCTATGACGCTTCTGAAGGCGGTAGAAGCAGGCGTTGACGTGATCGACACGGCACTCTCCCCCCTTGCAATGGGCACATCCCAACCCCCCACAGAAACGCTGGTTGCGACTCTTGCAGGCACGGAATACGATACGGGCATTGATCTCGCGCAGCTGGATGAGATCACCAAGCACTTTGCAGGGCTTCGCGAGAAGTATCTTGCAAGCGGTCAGCTTGACGTAAAGGCACTGAAGGTTGACGTAAATGCGCTGCTTTATCAGGTGCCGGGCGGTATGCTTTCGAACCTGATGCGCCAGCTTGCCGATGCAGGGAAGTCCGAGCTGCTGGGTGAGGTGCTTGCCGAAGTGCCGCGCGTGCGGGCAGACGTTGGTTATCCGCCTCTCGTGACCCCTTCCTCGCAGATCGTGGGCACACAGGCTGTGTTTAACGTCATCGGCGGCGAGCGTTATAAGATGGTAACTAAGGAATTTAAGGGCGTGGTGCGCGGCGAGTACGGTAAAACGCCGATGCCCATCGATCCCGCCATCACCAAGAAGATCATCGGCGACGAGGAGCCCATCACCTGCCGCCCCGCTGATAAGCTCGCGCCCGAATTGGATACTCTGCGCTCGAAGATCGCAGGGTATATGGAGCAGGACGAGGACGTTCTCACCTACGCTCTTTTCGAGCAGGTGGCACTCAAGTTCTTTGAGGAGCGCAAGAAAAAGAAGTACGGCATCGACGCTAACGCAGACGCCGCACTTGGTGTGCACAGTGTATAAATCATAAGACAAACGGTGCTTTGAAGCATAAACACTTCAAAGCACCGTTTTCTTGTAAGACGAAAACCCCGCCATAGTGGCGGGGTTCCATAAAGGCTTTGCCGATGAGCAGAAAGCAAATAAAAATTCAGAGTAGAATGATCTTGTGTCAAAGGCTCCCTTGTGTAAAGGGAGCTGTCAGCGAAGCTGACTG
>JAZOCO010000047.1:0-7999 GCA_045596505.1 Eubacteriales bacterium | reverse complement strand
AAGCGCCTCATTCGGGAGGATGGGTGTAATTTCGGGCAGATCGCGGCGCTTTTGCAATTTGACACGCCCCAATATTTTTCACAGTGCTTCAAACGCTTTGTCCATATGTCGCCCCAGGAATACAAAAGATCGATCCTGCACTGATCCCATAAAAAAATGACAAAAAATTCGGCTCCTTGTCAATATTTCTATTGACAAACAAACCTGTTGTGCTTATAATAAAATTGTTAAAAATTCCTGCCCACTAACGAAAAGGAGATAGAATATGAAAAAAGTGTATCAAGGCAAAACTAAAGATGTTTACCAGCTTGAAAACGGCAACGTGCTGCTGAAATTCAAGGACGACTGCACGGGCAAGGACGGCGTGTTCGATCCGGGTGAGAACAGTGTGGGTCTTACCATCGAGGGCATTGGCAGAGCCAATCTTGAAACCTCTGTTTACTACTTTGAGATGCTCAAAAAGGCGGGCATTAAAACGCATTATATCAGCGCCGATATTGAAAATGCAACCATGGAGGTGCTCCCTGCCGAGTGCTTCGGCAAGGCACAGGGTGGCGGCGGACTTGAGGTTATTTGCCGTCTGGTCGCTACGGGCAGCTTTGTGCGTCGTTATGGCGAGTATATCAAAAACGGCACCCGTCTTGAGGGTGGGTACGTGGAGTGCACGTTCAAAAACGACGAAAAGGGCGATCCGCTGGTTACGGGCGAGGGGCTTGTCGCACTTGGCGTGATGACTGCCGAGCAGTTTGAGAGCCTTAAGGCACAGACGCTGAAGATCACAAAGATCGTTGCCGACGACCTTAAGACCATCGGCCTTGACCTTTGGGACATCAAGTTTGAGTTTGGCTACAACAACGGCGAGGTCGTGCTGATCGACGAGATCGCCTCGGGCAACATGCGCGTTTATAAGGGCAACACCATCGTTGAGCCCGTGGAGCTGACCAAGCTGATCCTCAACCGCTGATCATTCTAAAAAGACGCTTGCGAAATTGCAAGCGGCTTTTTTATGTTTTGTTTCTTTGATATTTTCTGAGTATCACAAAGGAGCAAAGGAACAGTGCCAGCGCCGTCAACACCCACGAGATGGGATAGGAGATACAAAGCACCTCAAAGGTGGGGACGGCACGAAAGGCCGTATACACCCAAAGGATGCGAAATGCACACGCGCCCAAAAGGCACATCATCGTTGAGGTAAGCGACCTTCCAAGCCCGCGAAGCACGCCGCAGCCCACCTCCATTGCGGAAAGAAGGAAATACGGAACGTACAAATAAAGCATACGGGTAAATGCCGTTTCAAAGGCTATCTGCTCAAGGGTGCCCGCCGCGCCGGGGGTCACGTCATAGAGTGCAAGCAGCGGCTCTCGCAGCCAAAAGAGCGCCTGGCTAAAGAACGTGGAGATCACAAAGCCAATGACGTAACAGCACCCCATCACGCGCCACACACGGTCGTACTTTTTCGCTCCCACGTTCTGACCCGTAAAGGTAATTGCCGCCTGATAGACCGCGTTTTGCGCGTTGTATGCAAAGCGCTCAAGATCAGAGGCAGCGGCGCTGCCCTTCACCACGGGCTGATAGGCACTCCCCGCGGGCACAATGGCGTTGTTGATCTGCAAAATAGAGGATTGGATGATCATATTGGAAATCGAAAAAAGCGACCCCTGCACACCGGCGGGGAGTCCGATGGTCACCATCATTTTAGAGGCAAAGCGATCAAGGCACAGTCTGCGCAAGCTGAAGCGGCACGGCCCCTCGTCCCTTGAGAGCCTGAAAAGAAGCACCGCGGCAGACACCACGTTCGAGGCAGCGGTTGCAATTGCCACACCCTCTACCGACAGCCCCATTACCAGCACGAAGAAAAGATTCAGCGCCACGTTAAGAACACCCGTCGCGGACAAAACCATCAGCGGCGTTTTGGTGTCGCCCTTGGCGCGAAGGATGGCAATGAGATAATTGGTAAGCGCGAGGAACGGCGCGCCCGCAAAGTATATGGCGGTATAAAGCACGGCAAGGTCGAGCAGCTTCCCGCGCGCGCCCATCATCGAAAGCACGGGGCGTGCCACCAAAAGCCCGATGGTCATACCCACCACGCCAAAGAGCAGGCTGATCGAAAGCGCGGTGTGCACCGCGCGCGAGGCGCGCTCCTCCTCCCTTGCACCGAGATGGCGTGCCACCACAACGTTTGCACCCGTAGCAAACCCCATAAAAACGTTTATCACAAGGTTGATAAACGAGCTCGTAATGCCGATCGCGCCCACGGCATCGGGCTCTCCCGAAAGCCCCACCACCATCATATCGGCGGCGTTATAGAGCGTCTGTAAAAGATTGGTTGCCATTAAGGGCAGCGCAAAAAGAAGGATCTTCCCAAAAAGCGCTCCCTTTGTCATATCTACGGTTGGTTTTCTTGCATCCACCATTATAAGCACCTTGGCGCCACCGCGCCGCCTTTCCACTCCCGATTATAGAACCGTTTTATGTAAAAGTCAAGGGGTTTCCCGTAATTATATTTATTTTTTTAAGGGCTGGATTTTCTACCACTTTTGTGATAAGATAACAGTATAAAGATTAAGGAGAGAAAACCTATGGTAAAGCATATGATCATTTGGAAAATGAAGGATGAGATCACTGATAAGGCGGCAAAGGCAGCCGAGATCAAGATGGCGCTTGAGGGGCTTGTGGGAAAGATCGAGGGGCTCATTGAAATGCATATCCTCACCGAGCGCTACGATTGCTCGGCAGGCGACGTGATGATGGATTCCGCGTTTTGCGATCTTGCAGCGCTTGAAGCATACCAAAAGCACCCGTTGCACGTAGCCATCGCAGATGGGCTGGTCAGACCCGCAATGAGCCAGCGCCTGTCCTTTGATTACGAGGCGTAAGTCAACGCAACCAAAGATCGCACCCTGCGCGCACCAAACGACACGCTCCCGCACCGTGTTCGCATTCCCCTCGGTAAGGCTAACCACCCACGACGACCCGAGGAATATTCGCACAAAACAATACGGCGCGCGGCGTTTTGTTTACGCACACGTTCCATGTCATCCTGAGCGAGCCAAGAAAGGCGAGTCGAAGGATCTCGGCGCGATCAAGACAATCGCGCCGCGGTATGTTAGCACAAAACCTTTTATTTGGCGAATGTTTCATTTGAGCGAGTAAAGGATTTCGTGCGAACATTCCGCCGAAAACGCTTCTTGCGTTTTCGGGGATTCTTCGACTCGCCTTTCTTGGCTCGCTCAGAATGACACGAGGGCGGTGCGTTGCCCTTTATGATTGAGTCGGGGCGAACAGTGTTCGCCCGCGAGAATGGGATCTTATCCCCAAAAGCGGGCTGCCAACGGTCGCCCCTACACGGTTTGTGCGTTGACCTTTATTTGTCAAAAAACCAAAAAGGGGCTATTTCAAATACAGCAAAATGTATTTGAGCTAGCCCCTGCGTTTTATCTTTTACATTTGTTATTTTACATTCATCGGCTCTGCCGCTTGCTCCTCGCTTGCGGCTTTTTGCATTTTCAGCTTTGCTTCCTCGCGCGCGCTGGTCTTGCCCTCGGGCTTGATATCGCCCGCCTTCAGGAGGCACATTTTGGTCAGCATCGGTCCTACCAGCTCGTAGATCAGCACTGCCAGCAGAGTGATATTGGAAACGATTGCACCCTCAGCGCCCAGCTGCTCCTTTGCCTTGATCGCCATACCAAGCGCCACACCCGCCTGGGGCAGAAGCGTGATACCAAGATATTTGACGATATTCGGGTCGCAATGAGTGGCTCTTGCACTGAGAGAAGCACCCGTATACTTGCCAAGAGAGCGCGCAAGGATATATACGATCCCGATCACCACCACGGCAAGATCGGCAAGCACCGAAAGCTCAAGCTCTGCGCCGCTGATGACGAAAAAGAGCAGGAAAATTGGCGCTGTCCAACGGTCAAGACGGTCCATCAGCTCCTCGGAGAAATCACACAGATTGCAAAATACCGTGCCCAGCATCATACAGGTAAGAAGCGAGGAAAACGCGATATGTACGCCACCGATCTCAAATTTGAGGGTCGAAAGTGCCACGGTGAGCAGCACAAATCCCACCGACATGGTAAGGCGTTTGGAGCGTGAATGGAAAAAGCGCTCAAAGAAGGTGATGAGCACACCCATCAAGGCACCAAGCAGAAGTGAGAGCACCACCTCGATCACGGGCTCAACGATAATAGAGATCACGTCAACCGTGCCCGAGATCAGCGCCTTTGCAATGCCAAAGGAAATGGCAAAGAGGATAAGCCCCACGGCATCGTCAAGTGCCACAACGGGCAAAAGGATATTGGTAAGCGGACCTTTTGCCTTGTACTGGCGCACCACCATCAGCGTGGCGGCGGGGGCGGTGGCAGAGGCAACCGCACCCAGCACGATAGCGGCAGGAAGCGGCAGCTTGTCGGGCATTGCAAAATGCAGTGCGATCAATGCCGCGTCTACCAAAACCGTTGCGGTAACAGCCTGGAAAACACCCACCAGGGTTGCCTGCTTGCCGATCTTTTTGAGGTCAGCAAGGCGGAATTCGTTACCGATGGAAAAGGCGATAAAGCCCAGCGCCACGTCGGAAATGATGGAAAAGCTGTGCACGTTTTCGGCACTGATAAAGCCAAGTCCCTTAATACCAAGGGCGCCGAGCAGATAAGGACCCAGCAGCACGCCTGCAATGAGGTACGCCGTCACCGCGGGCAGCCCCGCCAATTTCGCCGGGCGCGAGAGCATTAGCCCCGCAATGAGGGCAAGAGATAAACAAAGTAGGGTTTCCATAGCACTAAGACCTCGCTTTTTTAAATCCAACTGATTATAGCACCAAGCGGGGTGAAAGTCAAGGGGTTTTTACATATTTATTATAAAGTCATTATAAAGGCAAAAAAGCGCGCCGTTTGGCGCGCCTTCGCGGTTGTGATACCACTACAAAATAGATCCATATAAGGCTACCGTACAAAAACAGTCCGTGATTTTTGTCGTGAGAGTATACCTATCCCTTGGCGATGATGAGTTGCGAAAATCACCCAAAAGAGATTTTCCAACTATGCTGGCAACGAAGCTATGTACTGACGCTTCTCAACTTTTTTAGTTCTGCTTTATTTGATCGGCTCAAGTGTAAGTGTTCCTTCTTTAGCAGACCAATCACAGTTGCTCCACCCCATCTTATCGGGATTGTAGCGCACAATGACATCACCCAACCATTTCTCGCTCTCCATTTTAGGGCAATCACCTGCAAAGGTTATCGTCATTGTATTATAATTAAAAAAGGTGTTACCGCTCACCACGTTCACCGAAGCGGGCACCTCAACAGAGACGGGCGAGGTGATGGAGACCAGAGCATAGCCATCCAAACTCTCTCTGCCCTCTCGGAAGGTAATCCGCTTCAGCGCGGGGCTGTTGAATATGACGGTAGCGAAGCCGGGCTCAGACAGTCGCAGATTTTTTCCGATGGAAATGGACTCAATGCCGATACACCCCTCAAATGCATTCTTTACGATTTTCTCCAAGCTATCGGGCAGATACAAGCTTTGTAGGGCGGAGCAGTTGAGGAACGAGCCTTCGTCTATGATAGTCATTCCCTCGGGAAATATAATTTCCTTAAGTGATGTGCAATCTCTAAAAGAATAATACGTTCCCTTCAGTTTAGTGAGTGGAGAAAGGTCTATACGTGTGAGTGCAGTACAACTCTCAAAGGTGCTCGTATTCAACGATGTAATGCCACAGTCCTTAGCAAACTCTACCTGCTCAAGTTTTGTACAGTGAGCAAAGGTGCCAAGCCCCAAGGAACTAACGGAGGCCGGGATATACACCGATTCAATGGCGGTATCTTCAAACACCCCTTGCACCACACCCGTATATCCATTATCATTCTGCGCGGTTACGCCCAGTAAAACTCTCACCGGCAACCCTTCAATGGTGTCGGGAATCACCACGTCGGTGCGTTCGCCCTTGTAGCGAATCAAGCGAATCACACGCTCGCCGTCCTTCTCAAAAGTATCATAGTCAAAATCCGAGGCGTTATTGGGAACCAACAAACCCTCGGTTGAAGGATCCGAGGTCGGGGTCGTTTTACAGGAACAACACAGTGTCAAGCACAAGATAGAGAGAAAAACAATAGCCATTCGGCGAAAAAACATAGTCATTATAAAAATTTTCCTTAAAGATGATATATTTGCGCCATCGAGCGCCCGGTAGAACGGTGCGATAAATCTTCATTTGTCAGCTGTAAAACGTTAACGCATAATTCCATTGAAAGATTACCAAGCTTATCTTCTTTCATCATAACACCGCCTTCCTACTTTCATTATACCACAAATTTGTAAACATTTCAACCACTGTGCGTGCGGTTTTTGCCAAGGCTCCCTCCGGGAGGGAGCTGTCGCGAAGCGACTGAGGGAGAGCGCGTTGCCGTAAAGTTTAATCAGATTTTTAAGTCGCGCAGGCTCCTTCCGTCACGCTTCGCGTGCCACCTTCCTCTCAGAGGAAGGCTTTCGGTAGTTCGAATCCTTCGTGTCGAGAAAATAGCGAAAATGGATCGGTAAAAATTCGAAAAAAGTTAGGCACGAAAAAAGCGGAGAAATCTCTCGAAATCTCCGCTTTTCTCGTTTTTTCTCGGTCGGATCTAAATCGACCTAATGACTTGTGAAGGGCGACAAAAAAGATATTTGCAAAAGCTTTTGTATGGACTTGAACCCATGTATAACATGTGTAATAAAGTGATTTTCGGAGGGCAAAACATTTTTCAATTATTCTGGCAGCGATACCTATGTAAATATTACTTTCTACCACTATTTTTGCGTTGTTCAATTTTTCTTTCCCAAAAATCTGCTTTGTTAATGTAAATATCATAAAGCTGTTCATAAGAAAGAATCCTACGAAATCTTGCACTACCGTGACGAGAAGGCATGGGCGGCTGAATAATGCCCACGCATATTCCGAGCGCAACAACAGCAAACCAATTCGGAAAGTAGAACAAAGCAAGAAATGCAACAAAAAATAACGGATAATAGCAAGCAAGCACGATATAGGATAGCCACTTTCTCGGCAGTATCTTGCTCCAAAAACGATATTCTATTGAGAAAGCGTCGAATATGGGAATGCGAACAATTCCCAATACAAGCCAAATCGCCATGAAGACGATTACTTGAGAAGTGGAGGCACCCGGCGCATTTTTAAATGATATTATGTAAAGAGGGCATATGATGATAATTCCCGATATCACCAGTATCGTAGGTAACAAAGAGGTAATGCCTTCTGTACGGGTATCAATATCTTTTCTGTATTTTTTGATACGCGATAATAAAGATATCGGGGCTTTTTCAAGAACAAGGTGTTTGGTGCCTTGTACGTAATATACGATTGCTCGAAACGCCCTTGAGGGATCGCTTTTGTATCTCGGCTTTGAATCAATGGCATATTCGATTTTTTCTACTGCTTCCCATTTAAGCACTCCTTTAGGGTGATGAATACCTTCTGCGTTAAGTACACAAATAATTTTTCCGAAAAAATGCTTATTTAGGACTCGGAGTATCAGAAAAGGCAAAGAAAAAATACCGCATACCAAAATTGACGTTCCCAAAGTGGATGGTAATTCGTATTGCTCGTACTTTCCCATAGCAAACGAAAATACAGTAATTGAATAAGGAATGGCGATCATTAAAGAAAACAAAAAGATAAGCGGAGCATTGAAGTACTGCCTTCGTATCTTTTTTCCGTCAATGCCTCTCAGTTCATTTTTCTTCATCCTCGCACCACCTTTTTCGGGGCTATTATATCAAAAATTTGCAAAAAATGCAATGGATTATGCAACTATGTGTCCCAATCACGCCAAAGGCGTGTATACCATCAATGCGAAGCATTGTATATCATCCGCAACTTGTTGCGGTATATCATCAAGCCGCAGGGAAAATGCACGCTAAAGCGTGATGAGATACAAGGGCGGCTCACCGCCCTTGATGATATACACGACTGCGTCGTGATGATATACCAAGCCTGCGGCTTG
>JAZOCO010000046.1:0-18647 GCA_045596505.1 Eubacteriales bacterium | reverse complement strand
GGGATAAAATCTGTTTCGAGCTTGATTCGCTCTTGCTTTTACTTTTAAAGAGTATATTTCTCTTTGGAATTGTCGAGATATTTCGCACTTGCTGTGCTTCATACTATCTCTCGTTGTTCAATTTTCAAGGATCATTCCGCCACCGCCTTTTTCGCGGCGACCTTTTGATTATACCACACTACATCCGGCTTGTCAATACCTTTTTTAAACTTTTTTAAGTTTTTTTGCGGAATTTTGAAACCGAGTGTGGCAACCCTCTTGGTGAGAGCCTTTATATATTATCATTTTAGAAAAGGCTTGTCAAGGGGTTTTTGAAATTTTTTCTCCTTTTTTAGGACTTTTTTCTAATTTCACCCCAATGTTTTCATTTTATACATAATAAAGCAAAAAAATTACAAACTATCAAGGGAGGTGATGCTGTGCTTATCATTTTGATACGAACCGTGATCATATACGTTTTTTTGATCGCTACCATGCGCCTGATGGGAAAAAGACAGCTGGGAGAGCTTGAGATCTCCGAGCTGGTCACAACACTTCTTATATCAGAGATCGCATCGTTACCGATTACAGATCAAAGCATCCCTATTATGTACGCCGTGATCCCCCTGATCACCATTCTTACGTTAGAGGTGATCTTATCGGTGATACTCTTAAAAGCCCCGCGCCTGAAAAACATTGCCTCCGCACGCCCAACCGTTCTGATCCGCCACGGCGTGCTGGACCAAAAGGAGATGCGGCGCATTCGCATCTCCATCGATGAGCTGATCAGTGAAGCGCGGCAAAGTGGCTTTACCTCGCTTGACGAGATAGACTACGCCATTCTTGAGCAAAACGGAAAGCTCTCTATTATAGCAAAAAAAGGAGCAAGCCCACCAAGCTCCAAGGATCTTAATATAATATTGAAAGAAACGGGCATTATGCACGTCCTGATCGAGGACGGCTATATCAACGATTACAACCTAAAGCTGCTTCACCGAGATCGCGCGTGGCTTTCACGCCATTTAGCAAGCAAGGGTAAGCGCACAGAGGACATCTTCCTTCTGACGATGAACGACGGCGAAGAGTTTTATTGTATTGACAAGGAGATCGAAAAATGAAAAGTTTTGTCATTTCGGCACTTATTTTTTGCCTGCTCCTTGGTGTGATCTTTTTAAATTATTGCTACGTCCTGCGCGTGTGTCGGGAGCTCGAAGAGGAAATAAACACGCTACCTCCCTGCGACACGGCAGACGAGGCGGTGGCAGAGCTGATCGACTTTTGGGAGAAAGAAAGCCGCAAGCTGAAGCTTTCCCTTTCCCTTCGTCAGCTCGATAAGATGGAAGAATGTTTGGCAGATCTTTGCTATGCAATCACCTTTGATGACGCGCGCATCTTTGAGGAAAGTCGCTTTCGTGCCAAGGCTATTATCAAGGATATCCACGACGGCGAGATCCCGCGCGTAGAAAACTGGATGTAAAAAAGGGGGTGAGTCAAATGCAAAAATGCATTTGACTCACCCCCGTCGTTTTTGCTTTGCGGCTAAAGACCGCAATTTTTGCCTGTTTTACAGCAAAAACCGCAAATTCCGCACGTCAAAAAAGCCTACAGTTGGCTTTTTCCGCAGGGGCTGCAAATGACGCAGCCCCTCGCTTATATCGGCATTTTAGGCGTAAACACCGGAAATAAGACCCTGGCGCACGCACCAGTCGTAGTAAAGATAATAGGGAGATTGCGTGGCATTCTCGCCCTCTTGATACTGAGTATTTTGCCAAGCAAGAAGTGCAAGTGCTATATCCTGTCTCGTGGCAACAGAGGTTTGCGTGCCCACTGTGTAGCTGATCTCACCCGCATAATAAAGGATCAGATCCGCCATTGCCCAAATGTCCTCATCCGTCAGACGAGATGCGGTAAGATAGATCGCCTCTACCTCCTCAGCCGTGGTCATTGCTTCGATCGCTTGTGCAAGCTTGGCAGAAGCTGCCTCCATCACGCGCATGCTTTTCTCATCCAATTTATATGCAGAGGAGAAATTGAGTGCAAGAGTGGGATAGACTACCATCTCAAGATTTTGCTGCTGCTCGTATTCCCAGCGCAGCACGGATTCGGCACTGTTCGGATAGGTGAGGAACACGTTGCCCGTTTTATTAACATCCATCTTATAAAGATTGGTTCTGACCTCATCAACGTAGGAGTAGGTCTTGTCGTTGATATCAACGGTTTCAAGCGTGTAGTTCACACCCTCAATACCATATTGCAGAATGTTGCGGACCTCGGCATTGGTGTTGAGGAAGGTAAGGATCTCGGCAGAACGCACAGCGCTAATGCTATACTTTCCTACACCGAACATAGAGGCGTAGATCTCCTCGTCGGTAAGCTGAGGATATTGCATCACCAGCACCTCATAGCCCTGTGCCTCATACTGCTGCTTCAGCTCCCAACCGCCGGTCACCACTCGAACGGCTGCCCTTTGCGAGGGATCGGTGGTAAGGTAGCCATTAGTCTTTTCATAGTGTGTCTTGTTGGCAAGCGCCTTCATATATGTGGCATCAGACAAAAGATTTACGTTTCCAAGCACCTTTTTATCCGTGGAGCTATCGCCGAAAATGGAGAAACGATCGGGAGTCTGGAGCACAAGACCGGGAGCTGTGTCAAGGTCAAAGCTCCAGTAATGGGTATAATCAAGATCGATCTTACCGTTTTGATTATCGGTATAGATGGGGTAGATCTTATCAGAGTCTTTGTAGGTAGCATAAATGTAATCGAGGTATTCCTTGAACTGAGTATCATACAGCGTAGCACCCGTCAGATTGCTGTTGTACTCGTCAAGCAGCTCCTTGTCGGCAAGCAGATACACGTACTCGCCAATGCCGTGATTGTTGGGCAATGCGTACACCATACCGTCAATGGCAGCGGCGGTAAGGTACGTGCTGCTGACGTAAGAATTCAGCTTAACGGCAGAGTCCTCAAGATGAGCTCTCATATCCGTCAGCCACTTATTCTCAACGTAGTTAAAATACTTCTCTTGGCTGCCGATGAAAAAGATGTCGACCTGATAGTCGGCAACAGAGGGATACTTAAGCTCGGGAATACCGTATTCGTTAAGTATGGTCTCCTCCGTTTTGTTTTCTGTAGCAAAGTTGCCCGCCGCAATATTTTCCTCGTGCTTGAGGAATGCGGCTTCCACCGCTGCGTAGTATTCGCTTTCTGTAAAATATTTCAAATTGAGCTGCGTCTTGAATTTTGCCTTGGTCAGCTTATTCACAGCCTCGCTGACCGCAAAGACCTGATGCCAAGCCTCTTTTTGGTCAGCGCTCATCCCGTCAAGGACTGCCTTTTCAGCATCCGTGAGCAGTTTGTTTTCCTCTCTTGTAGGGGTAATTCCCGAAAGGAGCACTTCACTGGCATCAGCAACCAACTGGCTTTCGGTAATAAGCCACACGTTGAGCGTAGAGGTATAACGCGACGCCTCTTCATTGATGCTGTTGATGTTGCCTTCCTTAGAACAGCCTGCCAGCAGTGGTAAGACCATCAGCAACGCAAGCGCCAGACAAACGATTTTCTTCTTCATAAAGGACCTCCCACGCGCGGCGTAGTGCACACGCGAAAATAAATATAAATATATATTACACTAACTGCAAAATTTTGTCAAGTGAGGGTTTTGTGACGAAACTGCAACGTGCAAAGTGAACGCCGCAAAAACAATGGCATTGTACACAAAAGAAGTGTCAAACATTTCCCAAGCTCACCAAAAAAACCATCAGTTTGCAAAACCAAAAGCTCAAAAAGTTGTGCAAATCAACGATAATCAAAAAGTCAATCAAGGAAGCCGCGCAGATGGCGCGCACGACTGGGATGACGCAGCTTGCGCAGCGCCTTGGATTCGATCTGACGGATACGCTCACGTGTGATATCAAACTCCTTGCCCACCTCCTCGAGTGTGTGGGTGTGACCGTCGTAAAGCCCATAACGTAGCTTGATAACGTGTGCCTCGCGGGGGGTCAAGGTATTAAGCTCACGCTCGATCACCTCGCGCAAAATGGTTGCAGATGCGGAATCCGCAGGCGACGGGGTATCCTCATCGGGAATGAAATCTCCAAGGTGGCTATCCTCCTCCTCGCCAATGGGCGTTTCAAGAGAAACGGGATCAAGCGCGACCTTCATGATCTCGCGCACGCGCTCCGCACTCATGCCCATCTTTTCACCGATCTCCGCAGGAGTAGGCTCTCTGCCAAGCTCCTGTAGCATCTGGCGCTGATAGCGGGACACCTTGTGAATAGTCTCCACCATATGTACGGGAATACGAATGGTCCTTGCCTGATCGGCAATGGCGCGAGTGATGGCTTGTCTGATCCACCACGTTGCATAGGTGGAAAATTTATACCCTTTGGTGTAGTCGAATTTGTCCACTGCCTTCATCAAGCCGAGATTGCCCTCTTGAATCAGGTCAAGAAAAAACATTCCCTTTCCTACGTAACGCTTTGCAATACTCACCACAAGCCTGAGGTTTGCCTCCACCAGCTCGGTCTTTGCATTCTCGTCGCCCTGCGCCATTCTCTCGGCGAGCTCCTTTTCGCGCTCCGCGGTAAGAAGCGGCACCTTGCCGATCTCCTTAAGATACATACGCACCGGATCGTCAATGGAGAGCCCCTCCTGCTCCAGCATACGCTCCATGTTTTCTCCGCCGCCAAAGCGCTCGACCTCATGCTCGATCTCGTCCATCTCACTGGTGGAAATGTCATCGGGAAGTGCAACGCCGTTGTCCTCAAACGCCTCGTAGAGCTTTTCAAGGCTATCCATGTCGAAATCCATATTTTCCATAGCCTCATCAAGGTCGGTTGTGGACAGATCACCCTTTTTTCCTTTTTCCACCAAGCTTTCCACGTCAACCTTTTTTTCCGTTGCTTCAGGTGCCACAGCCGTTGCCTCGTCGTCTACTGCCTTAACTTCCTTTTCCATAACGTCCTTTTTCGTACCCATGCTTTTCTCCTTTATTTACTTGTTTCCTGTTTCTTTTTTATCTGTGCGCGGCGGGCGGCAAGCTCGCTTTGCCAGTCACCGTTTTGCTTTGCTATGCGGGCGTTTCGCAAAGACACAAGTGCCGAGGCGGCATCCACCAGCACGTCCCTACTATTGTTTTGCATGCTTTGCCGATCCTGCTGTAATCGAACCATTCTGCCCATTTCATCGGGCGAGAAGCGTGCGCCAAGCTCTGAAAACGAAAACCCGTTCTCACTTCGCTCAGCCTCCATGATCGCCACGAAAACGCGCTTGCCGAAATCTGTGAAGAAATCCTCTGCGGCAAGTGCGAGCTCGCCCGCGGCACAGTATTTCCTGTGCTCGTCAAAAAGCAACAGCAGCCCGAGCACGATATCCTCCGCATTTGCCGCGGCGGGATCCTTTGCGGCATCGGGATTGACCCGATCCCCAAAATTCCTTGCCGCAAGCTGCAGCTCTCGACTTTCCTTTTGCCGCGCCTCGCGCAGTTGGCGTTTCCTTGCAAGCTTCACGTCATTTCCAAGGCTTTCAACCGAAATGCCGAGGCGCTCCGATGCGGCAGAAAGATAAAGCTCGCGCTCAACACCCGAATACGTCGCCGCGATAAGCGACGTGAGCTCTCTTGCTGCGCGGATCTTTCCCTCTGCTGTGGCAACGTTATATTTTGCCAGCACCTTGTCCATTTTAAAATCGAAGGCTGTGCTGCTGTTTTTCAGCAGTGCGCGGAAAGCCTCTGCGCCAAATTTTTTGATATATTCATCGGCATCCTTCGCACCCTCAAGCTTGAGAACGCGCACGGGAAGCCCCACCTCGTCAAGCAGCTGCATTGCCTTATCCGCCGCGCGCTGACCCGCCTCGTCGCTATCGTAATTGATGATGACACGCTTGGTGTAGCGGGAAATGAGCCGTGCGTGATCGGACGTGATCGCCGTGCCAAGCGTGGCGACAGCGTTTTCAAAGCCCGCCGCGTGCATTGCGATGGTATCCATATACCCTTCGCAAAGGATCAGCTCCTCGGCACAATGCTCCTTTGCATAATTGAGCCCGAACAAAACGCGGCTCTTTTTAAAGCCGGGTGTGTCGGACGAGTTGAGATACTTGGGCTTGCTGTCATCCATCACACGTCCGCCAAAGGCAACGATATTGCCCGCGGTGTCGATGACGGGAAACATAATGCGATTGCGAAAGAGATCAAAAAGCGTACCGCGTGCCGATCTTTTAGACAAGAAGCCCGCCGTCAGCTCCGCCTCGGTATATCCTGCCCGACGCATATGATTGGTGAGCATGCCGAAATCGTTTGGCGCAAAGCCAAGCCCGAAGTGCTTAACGGTAGCACCAGAAAGCCCGCGCCTATCGACGAGGTATTCCTTTGCCTCACGCCCGAGCACGGGATCAAAAAGCGTGGCACGGAAAAACCTTGCCGCCTCAAGATTCATCTCATAGATGCGCTTGCGGGGTACGGTGGGCGCGCCACCCGCCACCGTGTCGTTTGGAATGGATATCCCCGCCCTTGTGGCGAGAAATTCAAGTGCTGCCACGTAGTCAAGATTTTCTATTTTTTGAATAAAGGTTATCACGTCACCGCCCGCACCGCATCCGAAGCAGTAAAAGCTTTTGGTAGCGGGAAAGACGGTAAACGAGGGGGTTTTTTCGCTATGAAACGGACAAAGCCCATTGCGGTTTGAGCCCGCGCGCTTCAGTGTGACGTAGGAGCCGATCACATCCTCGATCTCACAACGGTAGCGGATCTCCTCAATAATTTCCTTTGGTATCATTTAACGCGCCACACCTCCGGGATAAACAGCGTTCGGTAAAGCTCTATTGCGTAGCGATCGGTCATGCCCGAAAGATAATCGCACACCGCGCGACCAATGGATTCCGCCTCGGCAATGGCAAGATATTCGAGCGGCAGCTCTTCGGGGTGCTTTTCAAAATACGAGAAAAGCTGTGCCAGCATCTCTTTTGCCTTGCTCTCCTCCTCTTTTGCCGCATTGTCACGGTAGACACGTGCGAACAGAAAATCGCGCAAGCGATCGGTCGCCTCAAAAACGTGGCTCTCCATTCTGATCTCGGGTTTGTCAAGGCTGGCGCGCACCACGGATGACACCATCGTATCGATACGCTCGCCGTGGCCCGTGCCAAGCACCTCTAAGACGTCAGCAGGAAGCTCCTCCTGCCTGAGGATCCCCGCACGCAGTGCATCATCAATATCATGGTTGATATAAGCAATGCGGTCAGCAAGCCGTATCACCGCACCCTCCAGTGTTTTTGGCATCGCCTTTCCCGAATGGTGTGCGATGCCATCCCGCACCTCCATGGTCAAATTAAGTCCCCTGCCGTCGTTTTCAAGCAGCTCGACCACGCGCACGCCCTGCGCGTTGTGGGAAAAGTCGGGAGAAAAGCACTGCCGCATCACCACCTCACCCGCATGCCCGAAGGGGGTATGCCCCAAATCGTGGGCAAGGGCGATCGCCTCGGTAAGGTCCTCGTTTAAAAACAGGGCGCGTGCAATGGTGCGTGCGATCTGCGTAACCTCAAGCGTATGCGTCAGACGCGTGCGGTAATGGTCCCCCGCGGGAGCAAGGAACACCTGTGTTTTATACATCAGTCGGCGAAAGGACTGGCTGTGGGTGATGCGATCCCGATCACGCTGGAAATCGGTGCGCATATCGCAACCCGTGCACGGATGTGCCCTACCCTCGGTGTTCACCGATAAAAACGCGTATGGAGAAAGCGTTTGCGCCTCCCGCGCAAGCACTCGGCTTTTGATATCTGTCACGGTCGTGTCGTCCTTTCGTCATTTTTTGCACTTTGGTATAAATAAAATACGACAAAAAAAGTAAAAACTCTTTTTTTTGCCGAAACTTTTTAAAATATAATTTGAAGTATAAATACGGCTGCATCCTGCACGCATTTCCGTGCAAGATGCAGCCCTCCTGAAAGTATCACATCTGCCTTGTATCGAGTGTGGTTTCAAGCACATTTGGCACACAACGCCCCGCAGTAAGATCCGTGATCCTTGCAAGAAACGCTTCGGCGCGCTCCGCAGGAACACCCACGGTAAGTCTTACACGGTCGCTGAAATCCACGTTGCGCTCCCTTGCACTGAAAACGGATAACTCCTGCAAAATTCTTTGATGATCGGAATATTGAAGATCCAACAAAACGTTTGTAAACGGTACGAATTCCGCAACACCTGCGGCATCCAGCGCTGCCTGTGCGGCCGCACCGTACGCACGCGTAAGCCCACCTGTTCCAAGCAAAATGCCGCCGAAATAGCGTGTAGTGGCGACGCAAACGTCCAAAAGCCCGCGCCCCTCGATCGCCATAAGCGTTGGCATACCCGCAGTGCCCTGCGGCTCGCCATCATCCCCGTATCGCTTACTGCCGTCACGCAATAAATACGCAAAAACGGTGTGGCGCGACGCGGGATGCAGCTTCTTGCGCTCTTTTACAAACGCTTCTGCCTCGTCCTTGGTAGAAACGCGCCGCACAGCGGCAATAAAGGTAGACCGCTTTTCCTCGATCTCACGCTCGGCATCCCCCATAACGGTGCGAAAAATATCGGCATTTACCATTCCTTTATCTCCTTTGGCGGGTGCATATCGTATTCTTTAAGCTGCCCATAGGTGCGTGCATCGACCACGGCGGTGATCTCCACTGCATCGTCACCATATGAAACGTTCTCCACGGTTGCGTTGCGATAAAGAGCAGAAAGCAGCCCTTGCTTATCATTTGGGATACGGAAGGTCACCCGTCGACTCCCCTCGTGTAGCATTTCCTCGATACGGAGCAGTAACCTATCCACACCCTGCCCTGTGGTGGCGGAAACGAATAAAACGTTTTCTCTGCCATGCAGTGCGCCCGGCGCAAACGCGCCAAGATCACATTTATTAAAGACGTAAAGGATCGGCTTATCCCACGCACCAAGGTCTTGGAGCTGTGCCTCGGTCACCTCGATCTGCGCCGCCGCCTCAGGATCGGATGCGTCCACCACGATCAGCAAAAGATCCGCGTGCACCGCCTCCTCTAAGGTCGAGCGAAAGGCATGGATCAGATGGTGTGGCAAATTACGGATAAACCCGACCGTATCTGTCAAAAGCACTGTTTCCCCGCCGGGGAGCGTGCATTTCCTAGTAGTAGGGTCAAGCGTGGCAAACAGCTTGTTTTCGGCAAGAATGCCGGCACCCGTCAGATAATTGAGAAGCGTGGATTTGCCCGCGTTTGTATATCCCACGATCGCCACGCGCAGATACCCCGATCGGTCACGCGCCACGCGTTGTGTTTTTCTGTTCTCCGCCATTTCCGCAAGCGCGCCCTCCAGCATGCGGATGCGCCGTTGCAGGTGCCGCTTATCGGTCTCAAGCTGGCTCTCGCCCGGACCTCTTGTGCCAATACCGCCGCCAAGGCGTGAGAGCTGAGTGCCCTTTCCGATCAAGCGGGGGGCAGTATATTTTAGCTGTGCCAGCTCTACTTGCAGCTTTCCCTCGCCGCTTGCGGCATGCAGCGCAAAGATATCAAGTATCAGCATCGAACGGTCGATCACCCGCACGCTTCCCAGCGCCTCTTCAAGATTTCGGATCTGGGATGGTGAAAGCTCACAGTCGAAGACCGCCAGCTCCACCCCATTTCGCGCACAGTAATAGGCGAGCTCCGCGACCTTTCCGCTACCAAGATAGGTGCGCACGTCGGGTGCTTCCTTATTTTGTATCAGCTTAAAAGCAGCAACGCCACCCGCCGTTTCAAGCAAGCGCTCAAGCTCAGAAAGGCTGACCTCAGCCTCACGCTCCGTGCCGCGTGTCACAACGCTGACCAGCGCCGCGCGCACACCCGGTGCAAGCTCACTCTTTTCCATAAAAACACCTCACTTTTATAAGAAAAGGGGGCAGATGGCCTGCCCCCGATGCTTGCCGCGCCAAGGCGCGACTGCGTGAAATGATGTGATTATTTCTTTGCCTGGAGTCTTCTGTTGAACTTGTCAACACGACCGCCCACGTCAACCAGCTTTTGCTTGCCGGTGAAGAACGGATGACATTTAGAGCAAATTTCAACCTTCATTTCCCCGCCGTTGGTAGACTTGGTTTTCACAACATTGCCACAAGCGCAAATGATGCTCACGTCCTCATAGGTCGGATGAATTCCTGCCTTCATGCTTTCCACCTCTCCTTTTTGAAATTACGCTTGATTATATCACACCGCGGCGGGTTTTGCAAGTACTTTTTTAAATTTTCTTAAATTTTTTCTGCAATTTCCTTCTTTAAATTGGAAATGATCTTCTTTTCAAGACGTGATATGTAGGATTGCGAGATGCCAAGCAGATCCGCCACCTGCTTTTGGGTCATCTCCTCCTTGCCCGAAAAGCCATACCGAAGCTCGATGATCAGCCTCTCGCGCGGGGCGAGTGCCGCCACAGCCTCGTTCACCACGCGCCGTTCCTCTCGCTTTTCAAGCTCATAGGAAACGCCGTCCTCCTCGCTGCCCAGTACATCCGAGAGCAGCAGCTCGTTTCCGTCCCAGTCCACGTTCAGCGGCTCGTCAATAGAGATCTCAGCGCGGCGTGCGCTTCTTTTCCTGATATGCATCAATATCTCGTTTTCAATACAGCGCGAGGCATACGTTGCCAGCTTGATATTTTTATCCGCGCAAAACGTATTGATCGCCTTGATCAGCCCCACCGTTCCAATGGACACCAGATCCTCAAGCCCCGTTCCGGTGCCCTCAAACCGACGCGCGATATAGACCACAAGGCGCAAATTGTGCTCGATCAGTGTGGCGCGTGCCTGATCGTCGTTTGGCAAGCGCGACAGCGCCTGTGCCTCTTCCTCGGGGGAAAGGGGCGCGGGCAGGACGTCCGGGCCGTTTACGTAGTACACCCCAAAACGGTAGCGAAATATCCGTGCAAAAAATCGACGTACTCTCAAAAACATACCTAAAACTCCTTTATCAATTCTGCTGGCAAAAGCGCCTCGCATCCGTCAAACCCCGTATGTAATGCCGCCACCGCGAGTAGGATCTCCACCGCTACACTCCCCTTGCCGGTATCAAGATACGCCCAATCGGGCGAAACGGCAAGCAATAACCTGCTGCCTGTGACCGTTGAAGCGTGTAGGATCCGCACGCGCCGCGCCACGTGCGGCGGGAGCGCCGTAAGCGCTGATACGTCCTCACGCTTTAAAAGCGTTGCCAGCCGGGGTTCAAAAAGTTGATCAAGCACCGTGCGGGAGAGGATCACGACGGGCTTTGCACTAACGGGATCGGATAGCAGATTACCACTGTCCACCATAGCACGAAGTCGCACCGATCTTTTCCCCACACCCACCAAAAGCTCCGCCCTCGCCTCGCCTGCGCGACGATGGCAAAAGCGCCCCCAAAGAAAGGTCAGCGCACCGCCCAAGGCGGCAAGCAAAAAGAACAGTCCCGTGGACACGTCCCCACCGTTTGCGGCAATGGGAAGATCAAGACGCGAGAGCAGTGTCGCCATGCCACTCATCACGCCACCAACGGCAAACGACACCCCGAAATAAACCAAAAAAGGCAAAAAAACACGCACCGTTTTCTCCTTTTTTTCAAAAAACGAGCCAACGCACATAAGGAAGCAGACTAAGAGATCGAGTAAAAATGCAACGCCTCCACTCGTGCTCATAAACAGAGCCGCAACGGCATACACCGCGCCACCCACCGCGCAAATGGCGGCGCGCGAGACGTGAAACGGACGGTGCAATAGCTTTGCCGTTAAAAAAAGACACTGAAAATCCATACAGAAGTTGACAAAAAACAGAAGATCTCCCCAAACCGTCTTCACCAGCACTCACCTCAACGGCATTGTAGCATAAGATCCTTGAAAAGCGTGTCGCATTTAGGGAGCAGCTCGCTTTTTGCATAAAAAATCGGCTGCCCCTATGCAATGCATATAGGCAGCCAATGTTAACAAATATCCTGCGGTGATAAATTCGCGTATCCTTTGTCGATCACCGAATACGGCGACACTCGATATAAAATCTCTTGTCCTCAGCGTGTCCCATTGAGAAGGTCTTGCGCGGCAGCGCGCCGTCAAAGATCACCGTGCGGAACAGCTCATCCTTTTCCATACCCGAAAAGATAAAGCCAACCGCATCCTCTGCACGAGAAAGCGCCTCCACGGCTTTTGTGCCGTGAATATAATCGACCGAAGCACCGGGATGCTCCTTTATGTATGCATCGATAAACGCCTGCAGCGTACCGACGGTCAGCTGTGCCGTGGGCGTGCCGAAGTGCATCGTGCCACGCCGCTTTGCCGTAAAGAAGCGCGTTTGCTGCGGTGCAGCATTTCCGCGAAGCGAAAAGGAATACTCTTCAAGTGCGGCTAGCACATCATCGGGATCAACCCCCATCATCACGCGATAGATCGGCTCAAATTTCAGCGCAGGATCGTGCAGGTTCATCACCTCGACAAGCGCATAGCGCGCGGGATGGTAAAGTGCACTCTCCCCCTTTGAGGCTTTGATCTCCTCATACGCAGCCTTTGCAACGGCAAGCGAATGGTTCCCATCACCCACCGCAAACAAAAGCGGCTCTACTCCCTCACCGTACCGCGCACGGATACGCTCGGGTGAGATCAAACGCGTCAGTGCATTTTGAAGCCTGCCAAGCCCTACGCTATCCAAAAACCTGCCACACACGGCACCACTGCCAGCAACAAGCGGAAAATCGTACGCTATCTCAAGCGAAGCGGCACGTGCTGCAATAGGCTCGATCACGGTCTTTTCGGGATCGTCGATAAGGAGCATCACGTGCGGCAGCTCAAGGATCGCCTCACGGCGCACTGCAAGACGGGGCGGAATACGCTCGGGCACGGTTTCTTCAGTAGCACGGATCAGCGTGTGGCTGCCCTTTTTATAATCGTAATGCTCAAGATCGATCATACCAACAAGGCCACGGCGCACCTGTCCGTCAGACTGGGTGCGCTCAAGATAGATCATACGGTTCGGATGGCGCACCAGCACCTCACGCAGATACTGCTCCATATTTTGTTGTATGGCGGGGACGCGCGCATCGGTTTCATCAAGGAACGCCTCGGGCAGGATCAGGCGCAGCGTGCTTGGCTGATCTCCCACACGCTCGTCAAGCCGATTCCAATATGACGGCTCGCTCGTAAACTGATCACAGGCAACAGTCGCCCATGCCGTGCCGTCTGTGGTGGAAAAATCAGGCAGCAAAATGTCGGAGGGTAAAAAATAGGCAGACATACGGTCTCACTCCTTAAGCGGTATTTTATTGCCTTTAATTGTACCACGGGGCGCCAAAAAAATCAAGAGACGCGGCAAATTTTGCTGTTTTTTGCCGATGCTCTTGCACATTCCTCACGTGTATGCTATAATGTATAGTATAATTTTGGAAGAAGGTGTGTTATGGGACCGCAGCATATGCCGATGGGACAGTACAAATATGACCGCATCCGCCCCCCGAAAGGGCCACTTGACCTGCCCCGCTACTTAAAAGAATTGTTAAGCGGCTTCTTTGCACGTCTTTTTTATATCTTCAGCATCGTTTGGAAAAGCGGGCCTCTGTTTTTGCTTTTGATGTGCTTCGTAGCACTTTTTGACGGTCTGATGCCCGTGGCGGGTGCGCTGATCTCAAGTAAGGTGTTAAATGAGCTGCAGATCATCATCACCAGAACGGCGCTTGGCGAGCAGTTTGGCATAGCCGCCTTTTGGGGCTCGATGGTCCTGCTGCTACTGATCGCATTCTTTGCCTACAAGATCCTCGGAAAGGTGGTTACGCGCCTATCAAATGCCGTGACCCGTATGGCGGGCGAGCGCGTGGTGCGACACGTAAAGGTACAGATCATGCAAAAGGCACAATCGCTTGACCTTTCCTCCTTTGATCTACCTGCGTTTTACGAAAAGCTGGAAAACGCAAACCGTGAGGCGGGTAATCGCCCCATTCACATTTTAAGCTCCACGTTTGCCGTGATCAGTACCATGATTTCCCTTGTCGGCTACGTGGTGATCCTTGCCAGTGCCCTGCCCCTTGCCGCGCTTGCTATCGCCGCGGCGGCGATCCCCTCGGCTGTGATCAACTTTATCTACCGCCGCAAATCCTTTGCCTATATGCGTTTCCGTTCGGTAGACCGCAGACAGATGAATTATTACGCAGAGCTTGCCGTGAATAAGGATCTCGCCAAGGAGGTGCGTATGTACGACCTCGGTGATGAATTGACCGAGCGCTATAACACTGTCTTTGAAAAATATTACAAGGGTCTAAAACGCCTTATCGTGCGGGAAAATGCCTGGCAGATCCTGTTTGCCGTCCTATCCTCCCTCCTTTCCTGCTTCTTCTTTGCCTATATCGCCCTTGGCGTTTTCCGCGGCGAGTATCTGATCGGCGACTATTCTCTTTACACAGGCGCACTCACCTCTATTTCCGCCTCTGTCACCTCCCTTATCACCACCTCCGCAGTCATCTATGAGGGGACGCTGTTTATTGACAATCTGCTTTCCTTCCTAAAGGAAGAAAGCCACGTGGTCTCACGCGCAAAGGATCCGATCACACCTGCCCACGATGCGCCCCATACCATTGAATTCCGCCACGTAAGCTTTGCCTATCCCGGTACAGAAAAGCCCGTGATCGACGATCTTAACCTATATCTGAGCCCCGGTGAAACCGTGGCTCTCGTGGGTCTTAACGGCGCGGGAAAAACAACTCTTATCAAGCTTTTGACCCGCCTCTACGATCCTACAGAGGGAGAGATCCTGCTTGACGGCAAGGATCTGCGTGATTATGACATTAAGGAGCTGCGGAAGCTTTTCGGGATCGTGTTTCAGGATTTTGGGAAATACGCCTTTACGGTGCGGGATAATATCCGCCTTGGCGACCTTTCCCGCCCCGATAACGCAAGCGAAATTGAGGAAGCCGCAAGGCGTGCGGGCGCTGATGAATTTATAATGAAGCTCTCTTCTCAATATGACACCAATCTGATGCGGTATTTCGACCGCAACGGCACCGAGCTCTCAGGCGGACAGTGGCAAAAGCTTTCGCTTGCCCGCGCCTTTTACAGCGATGCCGATATCATTATTCTCGACGAGCCGACCGCTTCCCTTGACCCCCTTGCGGAGCAAGAGGTATTCCGCCGCTTTGACGAGCTGCGCGGCAACAAGACCACCGTTTTCGTATCACACCGTCTTTCTTCCGCTACCATTGCCTCTAAGATCGTGGTGCTCGAAAACGGGCACGTGGTGGAGGAAGGCACACACCGTGAGCTGATGGACCGAGATGGCAAGTACGCGGAGCTGTTCCGTGTGCAGGCGGAGCGCTATATTGCGGAGAGTGAAACAAAATAATTCGCCCTACTGAAACAAAATAATTCGCCCTACCCTCTTGACAGGGACATACAGAGGATCATATAATAATTTTTGATATTTCTATTTTAAGGAGTCCAATATGCAGACCAAGGTTGTAAAATTCGGTGGCAGTTCTCTTGCCGATGCCAAGCACTTTAAGCAGGTTGCCGCTATCATCAAGGCAGATCCCTCACGCCGTTTCGTCGTACCCTCCGCCCCCGGAAAGCGTCACGCTGCCGACACGAAGGTGACGGATATGCTTTACCATTGCTACGAGATGATCCGCAGCCACGAAAACATTGACGAATATTATAAGCAGATCGAAGAGCGCTACAATTCCATCATCCGTGAACTCGGTATGAGTTTTGATATGTCGGGTGAGCTTGAATACGTGAAAAACGCAATGCTCCACGCATCGGGACGCGACTACGCCGCCTCTCGCGGTGAGTACCTTAACGGCATCATACTTGCCAAATACCTCGGCTTTGATTTTATCGACGCGGAGAATGTGATCTATTTCAGGGAAAACGGAACGTTTGACGAGGAAAAGACCAACACCGTGCTTTCCGAGGAGCTGCGCCGCCACGAGAATGCGGTGATCCCCGGCTTTTACGGCTGTATGCCCAACGGCACGATCAAAACCTTTTCGCGCGGTGGCTCGGATATCACGGGTGCGATCGTAGCACGTGCGGCAAACGCCGATCTTTACGAAAACTGGACCGATGTTTCAGGGTTTCTCATGGGCGATCCGCGTGTGCTTGACAACCCGCCCCCCATTGATACCATCACCTATCAGGAGCTGCGCGAGCTCTCCTATATGGGCGCGACCGTCCTGCACGACGAATCCATCTTCCCCGTGCGTCACGCGGGTATTCCCATCAACATTCGCAACACCAACGCCCCCGAGGACAAGGGCACGATGATCGTTTCCGCAGCAGAGGGCTACGACAAAGAGCGCATCATCACGGGTCTTGCCGGCAAGAAGGGCTTCTCCGTTATCCATATCGAAAAGGACCGCATGAATGCCGAGATCGGCTTTGGACGCCGCGTGCTGGAGATCCTTGAAGACAACGATATCTCCTTCGAGCATCTGCCCTCGGGCATCGACACGATGAGCATCGTGGTCGCCACCTCCGCTTTAGAAGGACGCCGCGAGCGCATTTTGCAAAGCATCACCCGTCAAGTAAAGGCGGATCAGGTGGAGATCCTTGACGGTCTTTGCCTCATTGCTGTGGTCGGACGCGGTATGGTAAAGGCACGCGGCACTGCCGCACGCATCTTTGATGCCATCTACGGGGCAGGCGTCAACATTCGCATGATCGACCAGGGTTCAAGCGAGCTCAATATCATCATCGGTGTAAATGAGGACGATTACGAAAATGCACTCTGTGCCATTTTCCGTGAATTTATCAAGTAAGGAGCACTTATGGATTGTCTGTTTTGTAAGATCATTGCGGGCGATATTCCCTCCACCAAGGTGTATGAAAACGAGCACGTTTATGCTTTTCGCGATATCAATCCGCAAGCACCCGTACACGTTCTGGTCGTACCCAAGGTGCACGTTTGCAGCACGGACGGCATCAATGCCGAGAACAGCGACTGCGTTGCTAAGATTTTTGAAGCGATCCCTGCTATTGCAAGGGCAGAGGGGTTAGATAACGGCTACCGCGTGATCACCAACTGCGGCGAGGACGCGTGCCAGACCGTGAAGCATCTGCATTTTCACATTTTAGGCGGCAAGAAGCTGCCCGAGCAAATGGGTTAAACCATGACCAAGCCAACGTTTGATACCCTGTATGCCCTGCCCGAGCTTTGGGCAACATTACAACAAGAAAAACGCGATATCTGGCTTTACGGTATGGGAAACGGCGCTGACAAGATCCTCGCCGTTCTTAAAAAAAGAGGAATTGCCGTGAAGGGCGTATTTGCCAGTGACGGCTTTGTGCGCGGGCACGCCTTCAGGGGCATGCCCGTGCGCTCTTTTTCCGATGTCTGTTCCCTTTATCCCGAAAACGGATGCGTGGTGCTGCTGGCATTCGGCACAGCGCGCCCCGAGGTGCTTTCTCTTATCGAACAGGTATCACATCGTTATCCGCTATACGTACCTGAAGTGCCTGTTTGCGGCGAGGAGCTTTTTGACAAAGCCTTTTTTGCCGCACACGAAAAAGAGCTTCGCGCGGCACGGGACTGCTTTTTTAACGACGCCTCACGGCGCATTTTTGACCTCGTGATCGCCTACAAGCTAACGGGGCGTTACGATTATTTGTGTGCCGCTGTGACCGAGCCGAACGCAGACAGGAGCATTTTGTCGCTGCATAGCGTGCGGTCGATGGCGGATCTTGGCGCATATAACGGGGATACGGTGCGTGAAATGCTGAATATCGCGCCACTTTCCTATGCCCTTGCGGTTGAGCCTGACCCGCGGAATTTTAAGAAGCTCTCGGCATTTGCCGAAACCGTTTCCGGTTGCACCGTTTCCCCCTATCATGCGGCAGTATCCGACGTTGAGAGCTTTGCTGCCTTTGACGCCTCGGGCAACCGAAACGCGGGGCTTTGCACAGGGCGCGAAGGTGCCGCCGGTACCGTGAAAACCACCACCGTTGACGCACTTCTTGTCGGAAGGACCGTGGATTATCTCAAATATGACGTAGAAGGCGCGGAAGCGGCGGCACTGCGCGGCAGCGAGAAGTCCATTCTTCTCTCACGCCCCCGCCTTAAGATAGCCTGCTACCACCGCAGCGAGGATCTGTTTACCCTGCCGCTGCTCCTTCGTCGGCTGGCGCCGGATCATCGCCTGTTCCTTACAAGGCGCGCGTCAGTGCCCGCCTGGGATCTTGACCTGCTCGCCGTTCCCGATAAAAGCGCGCTTTAGATCCGATTCGCATGCCCATATATATAATGTTTTTCGGAAGATATTTGCAGATTTTTTCGGAAGATTTTTGCAGAACGCTTGACATCCCGAGAAAAGTATGTTATAATGCTGAATTGATGCGGGAATTTTACTGCAAACCGTAAAAGCCCCGTCTCCTTACTGTGCAGGATCTGCACGGTCAATAAAAGTCCATAGGGAGGTATAAAAATGGAAAAGGTTATCAACTCTTACGAAACTCTGTTCATCGTTGATGTAACGGGCGGCGAGGAGGCTACCAAGGCAACTGTGACCAAGTTCACCGATATCATTGCCAAGAATGCCGAGATCGTTGAGATCGCCGATTGGGGCAAGCGCCGTCTTGCATATCCCATCGATGATATGCCCGAAGGCTACTACACGGTAGTCACGTTTAAGGCAGAGCCTGCATTCCCCGCAGAGCTTGGGCGTCTTTACAACATTGACGAAAGCGTTATGCGCTCTAT
>JAZOCO010000045.1:0-77349 GCA_045596505.1 Eubacteriales bacterium | reverse complement strand
CCCATCGGCCCTAAAAAGCTGCTTGACATTCTTCTTATCGTTCCCTGTACGGGCAACACTATGACCAAGCTTGCCCTTGGCATAAGGGCGCCTGCCTCGCACCACCACGTAACCGTTTCGTGCCTCACCGCGTCCTTGCCTTGCCACACAGCAATCCTCCTCGGGGTGCTTAGTCATGTATACGAGAATGTGCAAAAAATAATCGGGCAAGGAAAGCCGCTTTAGGATCGTCAGCTCAGTTGCCGCGATCTTGCTGTCAACATGGTCCTCATCCACGTCACCGCCGATGCCCACCAGGCAATACCACGATTTGCTTATGTCGGGATAATAGGAGAGGCAGTCCGCGGGATTTTCCGCACAGTGCCACCCGTTGCGGCGGCAGTTTGCCGCGCTGGTAACGTTCACCTCGCCAATGGGCTTAAAGGCAACTCCGCGGCACACAAATCCGGGCGAAAACGCCTTGTATGCCAATCTCATAAGCCGCCTCCAAACAAAAAGTCCTCGAGCTTAATATCCAGCACACCCGTTTTCGCACTCGATTGCGATTTTGGCAATGATACCTTCATCGACCACTCGACGTCGGCACCTTCAAAGAAATACTGCACCGCCATGCGGTAGACCTCAAAATCCGAAAGATACCCGAGCCCACGCCCGGGAAGCTTCATCGAACGAACACACCCGCAAAGGTCCGCACCCTTAGCCATCACTGCCTCGGCAAATTCCTCACTCTGCTCACAAAAGCTTACCAGCGCATTCGCCACGTGCGGCGCAAGATATGCCTGCATATCTCGCAAGGGCTTGATATCGCACTCGCGCAGCTTCCTCACCGCATCGATCTGTACCTGTGTCATTTCTCCACCTCCGAATTCAAATACGCCACGGCAGCCGCAAGGCAGCCCTCTTCAGGACAGGGTACACCATCAAATTTCTCTCCCCTCGCCTCTGCCATCACAATTTCAAGCATCCTCGGGCAATATTTCGGGTCACAAAAGTTCGTCGAAAAATCCTGGCTCTGCTCCACGTCATCAATGAGCCACCGCGCCAGCTCCTCGGCGCTCATGCCTCTGATCTTTTCCAAATGTGTCATACAAATTCCTCCGTTTGTAATTTTTCCACCAACGCGGCAAGATCCTCCACTCTCACAAGCCCTTCAGCCGCACGCTTATCACAGCGATCCTTCTGCTTTTGAAACAGCATCCAAAACCCCAGGCACTCGGCATAGTAAAGCACGTCGTCCCCCGCCGCACGGTTAAAATCAGCAACCAAGGCGCGCACCATCGCACGCAGCCCACCGATCATCATCTGCTCCTCGGCAACCGAGAGCTCGCAAACCTTGGCTCCCTTGTGTAAAGGGAGCTCCCGCATAGCGGGTGAGGGATTGTCTCGCGTAAATTCTTTTATGTTAACGCCCATTTGCGCCACCTCCCTGCCTGTTTGCACGGTTAAGCACCTGCTTTTGATAGATGGCCAAAATTTGCCCGTCAGGCATCCTCGCTACCCTGTCCCGCCAACTGTACCCGGAATAGAGCTTCGCCACTTCCGCCCGCATCTGCTCGATCGTCATTGACATTTTTTCATTTCCTCCTTGATTTTTCACTTGATTTGTGGTATCATAGAGAAAAGGATTTTTTAAAGATCCTTTCTCTGACAATGGAACCTCGCACTTGCTTGCCGGCTTGCGGGGTTCTTTTTTGTTTTTCCAATTTTGTAACATTGATTTTCTAATTTTCGACACATTTTTTCTATTTCCTTTAATGTTTATGTCGAAATATCAAATGCAAACCGTCTTGCGCCGTGCATCTTGCTCGCACGAAGCATCCATTGAGGTGTCTTTTTCATCGGCACGGGTTTGCGCTTTTGGCTCGATATAATTCTCCCAATATTCAAGCTCTGCAGGGAGCACCTTGCCTGCTCCAAGCTTGCCACCGTGCGGAAATAGACTCTTGACCTCACGAATGATACGATAAGCCTCGCTCTGCCCGCACCCGTATCGAGCGCGGATCTCCTCCATACCAAACGATATCTTTTTGTTTTCCATTTCACTCCTCCTCCACGCCCTTACAGAGCGCCGTGTCCGTTCTCTTGATCTGATCCTCCATATTCTCCATCGTCACACCAAGCTCCGATAATTCTCTACCGCGGTTCTCTAACCACCGCAGCTGATACATATATTGGCGCCGTTTGTAGATCAGCCGCTGTTCTTGCTTGCCGAGCGCCACCAAGGGCGATGCCTTGAGGCGCGCGATCTCCTGCTCCACCTCGTAGTCCGTCATCGTTTTACGTGCCATAATTTACACCTCCTCTTCTTTTTTGTACGGTTCTATACCATGCTGCTTAGCAACCGTGCAAACGTAGCCGAATTCAACGTTCAGCTTTTCGTATTGCTCCTCCCAAAGCTCTGCCCGTTCCTCAGCAGCTGCCAACTCCTTCTTGACACGCTCCAGCTCCCCTTCCGCCTTTTGCTTGGCACAGCGGATCTCTTCGCATTCACCCTTAAGCTCTTTGATCTGCTCTTCCAACCGTTTACAGTCACCATCCCACAGCTCGGCGCACTCCTTCCATTCGTCTCGCTCCCCGCGAAGCTTAGCCATCTCGGCAAAACGTTCATCATATAGCGCATGCCATTTATCACATACATTGGAAACACACTCAAACAACGCAACATAATAATCGGCGCGCGTTATGTTCTCCGTAATCTCGCGTTGAGATTGCTCTAACTGCTGCCGCAGCGCATCCCTCTCGGCAACAGCCTTTTCAAATTTCTTTTTCCAAAACATTTTCAGTCCTCCTCCCCTTTACAAAGATAATCGAGCGTGACACCAAAGATATCCGATAGTGCGATCGCCGTTCCCAACGGCATTTGCTTGGCATCGGCCTCAATGGATGCAATCATCGTTTGCTGGCACGTGCCAACCCTCGCCGCAAGCTCCGCCTGCGTCATGCCTCGCTCCTTTCTGAGTTTTTTTAGCCGTTCTCCGATACTCATATAAATCCTCCTTTATTGACTTTTTTAGCGTTTCGTGCTATTCTGTGGGTGTAAACTTCACCGTGGTTATATTATAATTCACTTTCGGTGCATTTGTCAACGATATTTATGCACTTTTGGTGAACTTTGTGTGTTTTGACAAATATCTACCATCATTTTTGGTGAATTTTAGGAGTTTGATATGAATATTTTTTGGAAAAATTTTTATTTTCTCTGTGAGGACAGAGAAACGCGACCTTTGAGAGTGGTAACCGAACTCGGTATCGCTTCCGGCAGCATCACAAAATGGAAAAACGGAGCAATCCCGAGCGCCAAAAATCTTCAAAAACTTGCCTATTATTTTGGTGTCACACCAGAATATTTTTTTGTGGATCATGAAAAGGCGCTTCATATATCCCCCATTGATAACACAGACGACGAACTATGGGAGAAAATTTGCCGTTTAACCGAGGATAACCGCAAGAGAGTAGATGGATACGTATCTGCGATCCTTGAAGAACAACACCAACAAGAAATCGCTAAAATCAAGAAGGCATAACCCACTTTTTCTACAAAGGGCAAAAAATCATTCTAAAATAAAAAAGCCGGTATAAACCGGCAAAAGGATTTTGCAATTATGAGCAATTTTTCTTATAACTATCCCCAATCAATAGATACATCCTATGGTAGCGAATTGATATACGATAGCGATAGTATGTTTAGTTTTGTGAAAGAGGCGATAAAAAGCTCCGAAAACTATTTCAACATATGCAAAAAAATGAAAAAATCGCGTATCGAATATAGACCATACTCCATTCACCTTACCCCCAACGGCCTATTCGATATACACCTTCAAGCAAGAGTAAAGCATGCAGACACCTTGGCAGTTTCCATCAATCACTATCTCATAAAAGACGAATGGTATGCTGACAAAGAAAATTTCTATATAAAGCCGGATTTGTTTCAAATTGTGAAATCATCAAACAACGGCGAAATTATAACCGCAGCCGTAAAAGGCGAACTCAAGGATGCCTTGACGCAGATTGACCTTGGTGTAATCTCCTTTGTGTCTGATCTTACGTTTCTAATTAAAAACGTCAACAAATGGTACGTCAAACACGGAAATTTAATTAGAGAGCCCCATCTGTCGGCATTTGGCGAAAGCATCAAAGAAGGAGCCCCGCATTTCAATCAACCTGATGCATACCAAGAACAACAGAACGCCACCCTGATGGCACTCTCGGAGCCCGTATCTTACGTGTGGGGACCTCCTGGAACAGGAAAAACGCAATACGTGCTCGCCGACTGTATCATAAATCATATACAAGAGGACCAAAAGGTCATTGTCTGTGCCCCCACGAACAACGCTCTTGAGCAAACGCTCCGCGCGGTAATAAGCGCCTTGGAAAAGCTTGGAAAGCCCATAGACTGCTTATACCGCTGCGGCACCTCTTCGGAAAGTTTTGCCAGCGAATACGGGAAAATTTGCGAACACCTATCTACACAGCAAAAAATAGATGAGTTAAAAAACGAGATCGAGCAATTAAGGGAGCTGCACCAAGCCGCGCTTCGCGCCGAGCTCGTGCTCAAAGAACACGAATACTTCACAAATTTTTATAGCGAATACACATCCACAAAGGGTAACTTAGAAAACATCACATTTCATTCTCAAAGCATAAAGGATCAGATAGCAACATACAAAGCACAACAATCGAATGCAGAAAATGCGTGTCGCACCGCTCAAATCAAGTTAAATGTTTTGTTAAAAAGAGAAAAGTCCCTTTCCTTTAAGATAAAAAAGTTCTTTACAATAAAAGAAGCAACACAGATCGAAATCGACAAAGACGCGTTATCACAACAAATTGAAGAAGGAACAAAAGCCGCAGCTCAATGCGTCAGGGAGATCGATATTCTTAAAAGTGCCCTCTCGGAAAACTTAAAGAAAAGCAATTTTCAAAAATCAAAGTTTTCCGAGCTGATCAACAATATGCAACTCTGTGCAAAAAGAATTTTCGGTGAAATTCTCAATGTAGAAGATGCTTTTGACAGATTTCAACAGGCGGTCGACGAAAGCAGCAAGGTGTCACGAGATCCATATATCATAGCCGAAATAAAGGATAAAGAAGATCTTCTCAACGCATTACTTGTTACAAATTCCGAATCCTTGAAGGATAAAAAAGTTTTCGCCCTCACCCTCGATTATTTCTATCTAAGATACGACAGACTGATTGACCAAGGAATACGCTTGGAAGAATTTTCGCATGTCTTTTTAGACGAGGCGGCGTACTGCCCCCTGATCAAAGCGGGTATCCTGTTTTCGCTCGGCGTTCCCGTTACCTTCTTTGGCGACCATATGCAGCTTCCACCCATATGTGAAGCGAGTGACGCGTATATCAAAGATGCCCGAACAAGCATTTTCTTTTGGTCGTTGCCTGCTATTTATTTTCCTTACGTATTTCTCCCCAACGCCTCCATCCAGCTTCTGTTTCACCTATACGAAAAGCTCGGTGTTCCCGATAAAGCGCTGCTACCGCGAACAGATCTTTTGAAAACCCATAGATTTGGAAACAACCTTGCCGAAATTCTCAACAAATTCGTTTACAAAAACAATTTTTCCGGTTTGCTAAACTGCAACACCGACATTCTTGTTGTTCACGCACCAAGAAGCAGCAATGGGGAGCTTAGAGAAAACGCAAGTGAAGCTTTTGCTATAAAATCATACATTGAAAAAAACAACCTCACAAGTTTTGCTGTGCTCACACCCTACAAGGCACAAAGAAAATTATTGCATGCCACTTTACGTCACAGCGTTCCCAGTGATAATATACTTACCATACACGGTTCACAGGGGCGTGAATGGGACACGGTCATTTTGAGCATTGTGGATACTCACAAAAAGTTTTTTGTCGACAGTTCTCACTCTCTCGGGTTACATATTTTGAACACAGCAATCTCACGAGCGAAGAAACAGCTTGTGATTGTTTGTGACAGTAACTACTGGTCCCCATTGGCAGATACGCAAATTGTTGGTGCTCTCGCCGCCAAGCGGCACGTTCCCGACTAAGCCAAAACGAAAGGAGCCCCTATGCCCTCGTTTGAACAGAATAAATCCTCAAAGCTTTGGTCTGTGCGCTTCCGCGAGGCAGACAACGGCAAAGAACGCCAAAGGCGCCTCTCGGGCTTTAAAACCAAGCGAGAGGCACAGGCGGGTTACGTTGCCTATCAAAGCGAGCGCGAGCAAAAGCTCCTGCTTGAGAAACAAAAAAAGGATGCAGCGCCCGATGAGATGCTGTTTGGCACCCTTGTCGATGCCTACCTTGCCTATACCAAAGCGCGCGTAAAGGAAAGCTCTTACACCGATATTGAAAGCAAGATCCGCAACCGCATCCGCCCATACTTTGATGAAAAGCGCGTGTGCGATATCACGCCGCTCGGCGTGCTCAAATGGCAGCAGAGCATTATGGAGCAGTATACCTATGAATATTGCTACTGGTGCATTTCCCGCCTTTCCTCGATCTACAAGTACGGCGAGCGATATCATGATATCACAAACATTATGCACAAGGTGGATCGCCCACGTAACCTTGAGCCAAAAAAAGAGATGCAATTTTGGACCGAGGAGCAATTTGCCACCTTTATCGCAGCTGTCAAGGATCCCGCCTACAACGCCTTCTTCCGTACCCTGTACCTTATCGGCTGTCGCCGCGGCGAAGGATGCGCCCTCACCTGGCAGGACGTCAACCTTGAGGCAGGCACCGTACGCATCAACAAAAGCATTACCACAAAGGTCAAAAATACGCCCTATAAGATCACTACGCCAAAAAACGGAGCAAGTAACCGTACGCTGAAAATACCGCCCTCATTTTGCCGTTATTTAGCCGCTTACAAAGAACAGATGCGCACCATAGACCCGGCACGTACCGCCCCCGCTGCCTTTGTGTTCGGCGGCGCCGCACCGTTACCATCATCGTCGATCGATCATCTCTTTAAGCGTACCATTAACGAAACAGGCGTGCCAATGATCCGTATCCACGACCTGCGGCACAGCTGTGCATCCCTTCTCATCTCAAAGGGCGTGTCGATCGTCGCGGTCAGCCGCTACCTCGGGCACACCAATACCCAGCAAACACTGAACACCTATTCCCACATGATGCCCGATGACCAGACCTACCTTCTCGGAGTTCTCGAAAACGCCTGCAAAATTTAGGCACGCCATTAGGCACAAAAATCTAAAAACCATTCATTTTCCTTATAAAGCGCTACCGATTTTTATTTGTTTTCAACAACAAAAGCGGATATTTATATATTCGGTTTGTGAGTTTTGCTGGTCTGTGGATACAGTTGCTTGTTCCCAACTGTCTCCACCAAACAAAAAGAGCGTCAATGGCGCTCTTTTTGTTTTATCCAAGCCCAAGGCTTGGTATATCATCACGCGTAGCGTGCATCTCATCACCGAAGGTGTATATCACCACGCGTTAGCGTGCATCTTTCCCACGGCTTGATGATATCCGGCTCCTTTGGAGCTGATGATATACCGCAGCTTGTTGCGGATGACATACAAGCTTCTGCCTTGATTTATTTACTAAGATATGCTATAATAAAGAAACGGAGGGCTTGGCGATGAATTTATGTGACGGAAAAACCGTAAAAAATATTATGTCTGCCTTTGGGCTACATTTCAGAAAAGAGTTTGGGCAGAACTTTCTCACAAACAAAACGGTGGTTGAGGATATCGCGGAAAATTGCACCGATACCTATGATGGCACGATCCTTGAGATTGGCCCCGGGATCGGGACGCTGACGCGCGAACTTTGTGAAAGGCACCGCGAGGTGGTAGCTCTTGAGATCGACAAAAGCCTCATCCCCGCGCTTGGCTATACCCTGAATGATTTTCAAAACGTCACCGTGATAAACGAGGACGTGATGAAAACAGACCTTGCCGCGCTTTTAGCGCCCTACTTTGAGAAGGGCACGGTTTCGGTGTGCGCCAATCTCCCCTATTATATCACCACGCCGATCTTGATGAAGCTGCTGGAAAGCGCGCTTCCCTTTCGTTATATCACCATTATGATCCAATCCGAGGTGGCAGACCGCTTAGTGGCAAAGGCGGGCAGCAGCGCCTACGGTGCGATCACTGCCGTCCTTAACTATTACGGCGAGGCAGAGCGCCTGTTTACCGTATCGGCGGGGCATTTTATGCCCCCGCCAAAGGTGAATTCCGCGGTGGTGCGCATCAAGCTCCACGAGGAAAAGCCCTATCGCCCGCTGGACGAAAAGATATTTTTCCGCACCGTGAGGGCAGCCTTTGAGCAGCGGCGCAAGACCTTGCCAAACGCGCTTTCCGCAGGCTTCCCCGAGCTTGGGAAGGATACGCTGACAGCGCTTGTGGAAAAGGCGGGACACCGCCCCGACATTCGCGGCGAGCGACTATCCACAGCAGAGTTTCTTACTCTTGCCGATCTGATTACCAAAGAAATTGAAAAATAATTTCCAAAGGAATAAATGTAAAAAATGCACGGCGATATCGCCGTGCATTTTTTACAATCATTATACGCCGGAATAAGCGTTGAAGCCGCCGTCAACAGGAATAACGGTACCCGTAACAAAGCCGCTTGCCTCGTCAGAGGAGAGCCAAAGAAGCGTACCGATGAGGTCGTCCACTTCACCAAAGCGCTTCTGGGGCGTGCCACCGAGGATCTTGCCCGTGCGCGCGGTGGGGTTGCCCTCTGCATCAAAGAGTAGCCCTCTGTTTTGATGGGTCACAAAGAAGCCGGGAGCAATGGCATTGCAACGAATGCCCACGGGTGCAAAGTGCACGGCAAGCCATTCGGTAAAATTGCTGATGCCCGCCTTAGCTGCACTATATGCAGGGATCTTCGTGAGGGGTCTGAAGGCATTCATAGAAGCAATGTTGATGATATTGCCGCCACCCTCTACCATATCGGCAGCAAACACCTGCGTGACGAGGAACGCGGTGGTGATATTCAGATCAAACACGAACTTAATGCCGCTTTCCTCAAGGTCGAAGAAATCCTTGCAATCTGACGAAAGATCGGGGGTCATATATTCGTTATCGGTGGTCGCGCGCGGATTGTTGCCGCCCGCACCGTTGATGAGAAAATTGACCTTGCCAAACTTGGCAGCCACTGCCTCACGTGCCGCAACGATGCTTGCCTTATCAAGGCAATTGGTGGGAACGGCAAGTGCGTTCTCGCCGATCTCGGCAGCGATCTTGTTTACTGCCTCGGCATTGATATCAAGCAGTGCCACGCGTGCGCCGCAAGCGGCAAGTGCGCGTGAAAACTCACTCATCAGGATGCCGCCCGCACCCGTGACGACCGCTACCTTATCCGAAAGATCTACTTTAAAGGGTAATTTCATTACTTATTCTCCTTTTCTGCGGCCTCAAACAAGCCACCAAGATAGCAAGCACCCATTGCGCGGTCAAAGAGTCCGTAGCCGGGCTTTCCTGTTTCGCCCCACACGTTTCTGCCGTGGTCGGGACGCACATACCCCTCGAAGCCACCCTTGGTAAGCGCCTTTACGATCCCATAGATATCCACGTCACCAAGATGCGTCATATGACCGTTCTCGTAAAAGTCGGTCTCATTCGTGTACGTGAGCTGACGCAAATGTGCAAAATAGATACGGTCCACGTATTTCTCCACCAGGTGCGTGAGGTGATTGAAGCGACCTGCACCAAGGCTGCCCGTGCAGAAGGTGATGCCGTTGTGCTTATCGGGCACAGCGGCAAAGAGCCTGTCGTAATCCTCCTCACAGCAGATGATGCGGGGAAGCCCGAACATATCCCAAGGCGGATCGTCGGGATGAATGGCAAGATTGACGTCAGCCTCACGGCAAGCGGGCATAACGGCATTGAGGAAATACACCAGATTATCAAAGAGCTGCTCGTGGGTCATACCCTCGTATTCACCCAGCAGCTTTTGTAGCTCCTCAGGGCTATAGCTCTCGTCCCAGCCCGGCAGATGCAGATTTTTGGGGTCAAGGCTCATGAGCGTATCGTGGCAGTAAGCAAGCGAGGTTGCCCCATCGGGATGCTTGAAGCCAAGATCGGTGCGCAGCCAGTCAAACACAGGCATAAAGTTATAGCAAATACACTTGACGCCCACCTTGCCGCAGTTGAGAATATTTTGCTTGTACGCCTCGATATAACGGTCGCGCGTGGGCTTACCAAGCTTGATATCCTCATGCACAGGCACGCTCTCGATCACTTCCATCTCAAGCCCCGCGCCATGCACGAGATCGCGCATACGCTCGAGCTTTTCTATCGGCCAGACCTCACCCACAGGCACGTCGTAAACAGCGGTTACAACACCCGTCATGCCCTGGATCTGCTTGATATAATTAAGGGGAATGCTATCGGTTTCGCCATACCAGCGAAATGTCATTTTCATCATTCGATGGCTCCTTTATTTTATTTTTCGGAATGTAGCGGAATCTGCTTTCCACCACTTTTGTAAACGGCAAGTATCAGCCGCACGACCTTTGCTGCCTCTGCACCGTCTATCGGAAAGGGCTCGCCCTCGTTTACACACCGATAAAAATCGGCAAGAAGGCGCAGGTGACCGCTGCCGTACGTGGGCTTACCAAGGACCACGGTCTGCTCCTCGTGGAAAACGGTTTCCCCATTTATCGTTACAGTGCGCGGCTGCAGCACCACGTCATCCTCGTCTACCAGCGCACGGATGCAAATGGGCAAACTGAGCGCGGACAGGTTAGTGGCGAAAAAGGTGAATGGCGTTTTACCGTGGAAGGTGCAAGCGGCGGTATCCTCCACCTCAATGACATCGGAAAGACCAAGTGTTGTTATGGTAGCGGTGACGCCGCTTGGCTCACCAAAGAACCACTGGCAAAGATCGAGCGTGTGGAGCGCTTGGTTGATCAGCACGCCGCCACCCTCGGTCTCCCACTTGCCGCGCCACGCGCCCGACAGGTAATATTCCCTGTCGCGGTGCCATACGACCTCGCCGTGTGCCGCCGTTACGGTCTTATCAGCGATATATTCCTTGAAGAAACGATGGGCGGGATTATAACGGTTTTGATGGCAAACACCAAGCATGGCGCTTGACCGCTTTTCTGCCGCCAAAATGCGGTCGATCTCCTCTTCATGAATGCAAAGCGGCTTTTCGCAAAGCACTTTGATATTTTTATCAAGTGCCGACACCACCATATCCGCGTGTGTATAGTGCGGAGTGCAGATATGCACGACGTCAGGCGAGAATTCTGCCAAGAGCTGCCCGTAATCCGTAAAGACGGGAAGCTCAACCGAGAATTCCTTAAGAAACGCCTGTGCCATTTGGGGGTCAATGTCACAGATCGCCGCAGGCATCATGCCAAGCGAGAGCAACGCCTTCATATGCACGCGCGCAATGACACCTGCACCGACAAGTGCTATTTTCATTTTTTCGCACCCTTAGGTCTGCTGGTTGCAATGCGCTTTTGCAGCTCGCTATAATAAAGATCATCATCAATAGGAAGCTCCACGGCGCGGTCAAGGAAGGTAGACAGGAGCATTGCGTCCATCAGCTCAACGCCCTTGATGCCCTCAGTGCCGTCAACGTACAAGGGCTCAATGCCAAGCACAGCGTTTGCAAAGTTGTTGATAATGCCTGCGTGTGCGGGATAGCCACCGGTGACCTCCACCTCGGTGATAGTCTTTTCAGGCTCGCCAAACTGCTTATCGGTGGTCTTTGAAAACTCGCGAGAGCCCATTGCCAGCTTGGTAAGCGTAAGGCTCTTGCCCTCTGCTACCAGCTTACCGTTGTTACCAACGACCTCAAGACGGTTGGTTCCGCCTGCCTCAGAGGTGGTGGTTACAAACACGCCGGTTGCGCCGTTTTCGTATTCCATATATGCCACGACCTCGTCCTCGACCTCAATGTCGTGCCATTTGCCGAAGCTACAGAAGGCGTGTACCTTCTTCGGGGACATATCAACGATCCACTGGATCAGGTCAAGCTGGTGGGGGCACTGATTCAGGAGCGTGCCGCCGCCCTCGCCTGCCCAGGTAGCGCGCCAGTCACAAGCGTTGTAGTAGTATTCGGAACGGAACCAGTCGGTAATGATCCAGTTGATACGCTTGATCTCACCGATCTCGCCCGCGAGGATCATTTCACGCATCTTGCGGTAAATCGCCTTGGTGCGCTGGTTGAACATAAGACCAAAGAGCTTATCCGACTTCCTCGCGACCTCGTTCATCTCCTTTACCTGCTTGGTGTAAACGCCCGCAGGCTTCTCACAAAGCACGTGCACGCCGTGCTCCAGCGCATAGATGCTCATTTCGGGGTGGCTGTAGTGGGGCACCTCGATCATCACGGCATCGATGACGCCACTGTCGATCATTTCCTTATAGTCGGTAAAGACAGCGCCCGTAAAGCCAAGCTCGCCTGTGGTGATCTCGATCGCCTTCTGGTCCGTGTCGCAGATGGCAACCAGCTCACCATTCTCTATCTTACCCGCGTTGAAGATATCTTTAACATATTTTCTGCCCTGCGTGCCAACGCCTACCATGCCAAATCTTACCTTTTTCATCTCAGAAATTCTCCTTTAAGTATTTGATGCTGCGTCCGACCTCCAGGAACGGGTCGTCGCACTTGGTTGCGTTATCCTGCTCAACGAAGAAATATTTTGCACCTGCGTTAATTGCCGCGGGGATCACGGCATGCCAGTTGATGTGCCCATCGCCTACAGGCATAAACTGGGGCGTGAACGCCTTTCCCTCAAAGGTGGGGAGATAATCCTTAAGATGCACGCACTCGATACGGCCCTTCAGCTTATCGATATATTCAAGGATCGCCACGCCACCTGCCTGCAGCCAAAACGTATCAAGGATCACGTGTACGTCGGGACACTCAATGATCGCCTCAAAAATGGTTCTGCCATCGGAAAGCTTTTGGAAATCAAAGTGGTGATTGTGATAAAAGAACTTCGCACCCGCGGCGGTCAGCTCCTTTGCGGCACGGTGAATATCGCGAATACCCTGCAGGATCTCCTCCTCGGGTATGGATCTTGAATTGAAGCCGCCAAGACCCACGTTGTTGCAGCCAAAGTGTCTGTGCTCAGCGGTGAGCTTCACGGGATCCTCCAGCATCTGAGGGAGCTTGACATGGGTGAGGACCACGGGAAGCCCCACCTGCTCGCTGACCTCACGGATCCATTCCGGCTCCCAAGGGCCGCCCGAATACTGCAAAAAGTCATATCCAAGCTCCTTAAGCTTGCTTGCCGTTTTGAGGAAATCCTCTTTGGTGGAAATCTGATTACGCAAGGAATAGAGGTTTAGACCGAATTTCATGCCTGCCATACTTTTTCTCCTTTTTCATTTTCTTTTTCTTCGTAGCCGCCCGCAACCAGAAGCCCCCTCAGCGCCGTGGTCGCCGCATCAAAGCTCTCGTCGTTGGTGGCAAATTGATATTTGGTTTGCAGTACGGTGTTGTCGATCGCGCCGTAGCCGGCAAAAAGCCTCAAATGCGGCTCAAGCGTCAAAACGGTGTCGCGTCCCGACTCCCTGATGCGCGCGATCATTTGGTCGATCCTGCCATCTCCCACACCTGCGGGAACGAGCTCACCGGTTTCTGCGATCACGTCCTTAATATGAAAATATGCGGTCTTGTCAAATAAACGGTCAAGCGCTTCCCCCACGTCGATGCCGCACTGAACGTAGTTGGCAGGGTCAAACACGAACCCAAGCCCCTCGATCTTAGCATCTACCAGCTCAAGGACACGCGTGAGAGTGTCGCCATAGACCTCTTTTTCGTTTTCGTGGCAAAGCGAAACGCCATACTCTGCTGCAATGGCGCACATCTGCGCCAAATATTTCTTAACCTCGTCACTTTTCTCGTACGCCTCAAAGAAGCTGAACATACGGATCTTTTCCGCGTTTAAAATTTTCGCAAGCTCACAAACGCGGCGCACCTTTTGCATGTGCACCTGTGCTTCGCTAATATTGACCTTACCGAGTGGCGAGCCGACAGACCAAACCGAAATGCCGTTTTCACACAGCATATCCTTAACTGCCATTGCCTCCTCATCCGTTAGCTCGGAAACGTTTTTTCCGTCAACGCTGCGAAGCTCGATCAGCGAGATCCCGTTGCGCTTCAGTGCCTCGATCTGGCGCACCAGCATTTCGTCTGCCTCGTCGGCAAACGCGCATAGCCTGATCATAGAATACCCCCTTGACAAGAAATAAATTTTGTGCTATTCTCATTTTAGCACAATTTTATATTATTACAATGTAAAATCTTTATTTTTGAACACAAAAACAGGACGATTTTAATATGAGCCGATTATCCTTATTCTATATCAATCACAACCGCCGCGGCATCGCGCCCCAGATCACGGAAGCGGCCATATATTTTTACGATCTTACCGTAGTGCTGGAGGGCAGACTTGACTATATCATCAACGGCAACCCCCAGACACTTTCAGCAGGCGATGCGGTGCTGATCAAGAAGGGATCACTCCGCGCGCGTGCCGCCAGCACCGAAAAGGTGGATTATATCAGCTTTAACTTCCACACCACCACTCCGCCGTCCTTGCCCGAGGTGATACGGGGTGCGGTGCAAAACGAAACAAAGCTGATGATCGCTGCGTGCGACGAGATCGTCAAGCGCTACCCACTCGGGCACGAGGAAGCAACTGCGCATCTTTTGCGCGCGATTCTCCTGTCCTTTGAAAACGACCTGCAAGAAGCGCGCATCAGCCCCCTTACGGCAAAGATCATCAAGTACTTAAGCACCAATCTCTCCCGCAAGATCACGCTTGCGGAGATCGGAAGGATCACCTTTTTTTCCCCTGTTTACTGCGACACGGTATTCAAGCGCGATATGGGCACCTCCATTATCGACTATTTGCTTGGTGAGCGCGTCGCCGAAGCAAAAAAGCTGCTGATCGAAGGATCACTTTCCCTTTCCGAGGTCGCACAGATGACGGGGTTTGAGGACAGCAATTATTTTGCCCGCGTTTTCAAAAAGCGCACGGGCTACACCCCCACCGCATACAAGAAGATCACGCTGCACGACCTCAAAAACGGCTGATGAAAAAGAGTGCATTCCTGTTTTGAACCACCGACAGAAAGGGCGGGGAACGCAAGCGTTCCCCCCCCTTTTTCTTCAAAAGCATAATTTATCTGAGCTTCCTTGGCGTTTCAACAAGCCCCGCAAGATAGTCAAGTGAAACATTGTAGTATTTTGCTAAGGTTATAAAATGATGCATTGGCATTTCACGCTTTCCGCTTTCATAAAGCTGGTATTGCTGTCTGGTGATATTTAACACAAGAGCAATATCCTCTTGCTTTTTGTCTGCATCTTCTCTTATATCCTTCAGCCTCTGATAAACGTACATATGCTATCTCCGATCCAATAAAAAGGCACTTGTGGGAATTGTTTTCCATAAGTGCCTTTCCTTGCTTTGTGCCCTTTCGGGCATAAAATTTGTTACCTTTTTTTCAGTTTTCCGATCACTTTGCCAGCCACACGCACGTCGGCAAAGTCCTTGAGCAAAATGTCGCCGTATTCGGGATTAAGAGAATACAGACGGTCGCCGCCGAACACCTTGAAAAACCCGTTGCCGTCAAGAATAAAGATGCCAAGCTCGCCAAACTCCACGGCATCTGCCTCCTGTACGAGCAGAATATCACCGTCACGGTAGCGCGGCTCCATAGAGTTGCCGCTGATGCGCAGGGCAAAATCCGCCTCCCTTGTTCTTGAATTGTCGCTAACGGTGATCTCCTCCGTGCTGTCCCCATCAAGCATCACGCCAACGCCAGCCGACACGGGCAGATCGTAAAGTTTGAGAGTCCTGCGTGCAAAGCCGTTTACGTTATCGGCATAAGCAGCCGTCAGGCGCGCGGCAAGCGGCTCGGGGCGCACGAAGCGTGCGGGGCTTCTCACCTCGCTCTTTGCGGGGGCAAAATCCGCCTCCTTGGCGACAAGCGCCGCAACAGTTTCACGCCCACGCGCGTCAAGCGTACGGTATTGCTCGATCAGCTTGATCTCACTTTCCTCAAGCGTGTAGTTGTTTCGGTTCTCCTCAATGCCATACATAATGTAGTCAAGCGAGCAATTGAGCGCCTCACAAATGGCAACGAAATTGGCAAGCTTCGGGGACTCGCTGATGCCTGCAAGGATCTTAGAGAGCGTGCCCACGGCAATGCCTGTTTTTTCTGCCAGCTCATCGTTGGTCATCTTCTTTTCACTTTTCAGCTGCTTGATTCTTTTTATGTAATCCATAAAAGCACCTCGATTTTCCGTCTTTGGTATCATTGTAGCACACTTTTTCCGTTTTGTAAAGTACTTTCCGAAAATATTTTTCCGTTTTTGGATATTTTTTCTAAAAAGGAAAAGGTCGGAAGCGGTCGGAACCAAGAATTCCTACCGTTTTCGACCCTTTTTTAGCAGATTGTCCTCTTTTGTCGGAAGCGGTACTTCCGACAAAGATCTCTTTTATAAAAGATGCGAAATATCGTCGTTTGGCACGATTTTTGCAAGATTTACGTTCTTGTATCGCTTATCCTCCGTGACCTCCAGAAGCACGCGGATAAATGGGGGGAGCGTGACCGTTTCCCCCTCACTTGCCACCTCTACTTCTAAAATAGCGCGATCCTGCCAGAAGGGATACACGTCGATCTCCAGCGTACGTGCGCCATGCGGCAAGCAATAGCGCACCTTTTCAATGGGCGCGCGGGCGGGATCTGCAAGTGTGAGCCTTGCCTCGTATTCCGCGCCGCTGATATTCCGCTCAGCTTCCATTGCGTGCAGGTCGCTTAGCCGCCGCTTGCGCGTTTCTGTATAGGTGACCGTTTCACCCTCGGTGATCTTACGCACGCGATGCGTTTCTCCCGTTTTAGCCAAAAGATAGGTCTGCACCATCGACAGCCTTCGACAATGCGGCATTTTCGAAAGTGCGGCTATATCGGGCATCGCGATGAGATATTTGTGCTCGATCTCGTGCTTTTCGGGCGTAAAAAGCGACCAAGGAAAATCGGTGGGCGCGGGCGCGGAAAAGTGCAAGATCTTGCCCGTTTTCGGGTGCGGGAACGTCAGCCCCTTGGCAAAGAGCGCGGGGGCGGGTGCCTTCATGCGTGAGCCGTATTTTCCATCGCCCACAAGGGGCGTTTTCCGCGACGAAAACTGCACGCGGATCTGGTGGCTGCGCCCTGTTTTAAGCAGGATGGATACAAGGGTAAACAGTTTTCCTTCAGCGGCTGCGGTATTCACCGTTTGATAGCTGAGCACCGCCTCCCGCGCGCCCCGACGGGGTGTTTTTACCACGAAGCTCTTGTTTTGTCTACTATCTTTAAATAAAAGATCGCGCAGCTCGCCCGATGGCGTAGCGGGCACGCCCTCAAGCACCGCGAGATATTCCTTTTTCAGCTCCTGCGCGGCAACGGCGCGGGAAAGTGCCGCCGCAGCAGACCTCCCGCGTGCATACACCATCACGCCGCCCACCGCACGGTCAAGGCGGTGCACAGGATAGAGCGTGCCGTACAAGGGCTTTAAAAGCGAAGGAAGCGAGCCATCGCCCGCCTCCTGCGACAAAACGCCGCGGGGCTTTACCACCACCAAAACGGCATCATCGGCATACAGCACTTCCATAAAAGTCCCTTTCCCGTCATTTTTCGACGGCGCATGTAAAAAAATTATTTTTCCATCAAAGAGGAAAACGCTGCAAAATAACGCTTACCAAACTCGCGCAGTGCCACCGCGTTAAAGTGAAGGCTGTCGGGCTTTAGTCCCAACCCCTTCGCAGACACCACGGCGGTGTGTGGCAGGGTGGCGGCGATCTCACGGAAAACGGCGTTCATTTGCTTGGGATGATCCCCCACCTTCCATTCTGCGCCGATCTGTTCGGAAAGCTCGCCGATAAGCAACGGCAGATCCTCGGCGCCAAGCTCGCGGCGCAGCGCCGTGATCATGGTGATAAACCTCTCCTTATAAGCGGAAACGCTCTCGTCGCTGTGGCAGTCGCTCTCTCCCTGATGCCACAAAATGCCCGAAAGGCGCGACGTGCGGCATGCGAGCTTTGTCATCATCACAGCGTGATCGAACAAAAGCTCACCCGGTGCCCATTGCAAAATTTTCGTGCCACCGTCGGCACATGGGATCAGCCCCACACGCCACCCGAAGGTGTTTGCCACAGAGTCGGCAAAGCTGGCACCCAGTCCCACACCACTGCGAAATTTACCTTGAAAAATCGCGCGGTCGGGGTTGATCGGCTCGCTCATTTTCTGCCAACGCCCCATGCGAAGCATATAGCACTGCTTATTTTCAATGGGCACAACGTCGGCAAATTCGCCTCTGCCCGCCATATTAGACTGTCCGATCAGCAAAAAGGATCTGATCTCACCCTCTACCTGCTTTACTCCGTCCTTGATCTGCATAATTTTTCTCCTTTACATAAATTCGGTGACACCGTCGGCAAGCAGTGCGCGACGGCGCAAAATCCGATAACGCTCCACGGCAGGATCGCCCGAAAGGATGCCCGTGGCGGCACGGAGTGCCATGATCAATGCCTCGGGCGAGATATATCTCCCCTCTCCTGCCGAAAGCACCGCGTTGATGCGAAGGACCTCACCATCAAGGGTGACCTTAGCGGACCTGATATATTCGGTGACCTTTATCTCCTTTTCGCCCGCCTTTGTTTTTTTGGTAACAGTCATCGCCCCTGACGCCAGCGCCTCGCGCACACGCGCGGCAAGCGCTTCGTCAGCCCCAGCGGTTACAACGGTATACTCATATTCCGCAAAGGCGATCTCGCTGAATTTGGTAGTGGCGGGATAGACTGCAAGAACGGCAAGCTCCTCGGTCAGCTCCGCACTAAGACGTGCCTTGACCTCCTCGGCGGGCATCTCGCGCTCAATGCGGATATCCAGCAGCTCACATTCACTTTCCGCCCCCACGGGCAAGGGCATACCGAACACCATTTTGATATGCGGGTTAAAGCCCTTGGTATACCAAAGCGGCAGTCCCGCACGCACCAGCACACGCCCAAAGGTGCGTTGCAGGTCAAGGTGCGAGATATATTGGAGATTCCCCACCTTGCGAAAGCGCACGCGCAGCGTGCGCGGCTCGGGGAGCATCGGCAGGGTAAATTTTACGTCGTTGTTTTTCACTTCTCGTTACCTCCCCCGGGGCAACAGGTACGCTTGCCTCCCAAGCGATTGGCACCGCACCCCGAGCATTTTTCGCGGCAGCTGGGCGTGGTGGCAGCCTCATAGGCGCGGGTGCGCTCACGCTTTAAAAATTCCTTGCTGACGCCACAGTCAATGATGTCCCACGGCAGCACCTCGTCAAGCCCCATTTGTCGATTGGCGAAGAATGCGGGATCGATCCCTGTACGCTCAAAGACGGACAGCCACTTGTCGTAATCAAAGAACTCATCCCACGCATCAAAGCAAAAGCCCTCCTTTGCGGCAAGCAGCAGTGCCGCTGAAAGCTTACGGTTGCCGCGCGCGAGGACTGCCTCAATGCGGCTGACACGCGCATCGTGGTGCGTATAGCGCACCTTGCGGTCGGTTATCTGCTCGCCAAGATACGCCTGCTTTTCCTTTAGCATCTCCATGGTATCCTGCGCCTCCCACTGGAAGGGTGTGAAGGGCTTTGGCACAAAGCAGGAAACACTGATTGTGACCTGCGGGGATCTGCCCTTGGGACGATCCTTATTTTGATAATATTCGTGCACCACGCTTTTTGCAAGTGTGGCGATGCCCGCAATATCCTCGGCAGTTTCCGTTGGAAGTCCGTTCATAAAATAGAGCTTTACGTTGGTCTTTCCGCCCGAAAACGCAATATTGACGGCGCGCATAAGATCTGACTCGCACACGTTTTTATTGATCACGTCGCGCAGGCGCTGCGTGCCCGCCTCCGGAGCGAACGTAAGGGACGAGGTGCGGACCGAGGCGATGCGATCCATCAGCTCGCGGCTGAAGCTATCCACGCGAAGTGAAGGCAGAGAAAGACTGACCATATTGGGGTCCGTCCATTCAAGCAGCTCGCGCGTCAACGGCTCAAGCTCGGTATAATCACTAATGGAGAGCGACGTCAGAGAGATCTCCTCGTATCCCGTGTTATCGTAAAGGCAGCGTGCCTGTTTATTCAGAACCTCATGCGATCGCTCACGCACGGGACGATAGATCATGCCCGCCTGACAGAAGCGACAGCCGCGGATACAGCCGCGATAGACCTCGAGCATGATGCGGTCGTGTACCGCCTCGATATACGGCATTACCAGCTTTTCGGGAAAATACGCGCTGTCAAGATCGGCAATGATGCATTTTTCCACTTGCCGAGGCACGTCCTCAAACTTTGGTGTGATGGCAGCGATGGTGCCATCCTCGTGATAGGTGACGTCATAAAGAGACGGCACGTAGATGCCCTTTATGGTAGCCGCCGCCTCGCGCAAGAACGAGGACTTAGTATACCTGCCCTCCTCTCGCATGCGGATATACAGCTTGGTAAACTCCACCAAATTATCCTCACCCTCTCCGATCGAGAAGCAATCGAAGAAGTCCGCGATCGGCTCGGGGTTATAAGCGCAAGGACCGCCGCCGATCACAATGGGAGCATCGTCGCCGCGCTCTGCGGCAAGCAGTGGGATCCCGGAGAGCTGAAGCACACGCAGTGCCGTGGTATAGCACATTTCGTATTGCAGTGTGATGCCTAGGATATCAAAATCCTTCACAGGGTCGCCCGATTCGTGCGCCCAGAGCGGCACGCCGTGCTCCCGCATCCTCTCCTGCATATCCACCCACGGTGCAAACACGCGTTCGCACCAGATATCGGGCTCCTGATTGAGGCATCCGTACAAAAGGCGCATGCCGAGATTAGACATACCGATCTCGTACGTATCGGGGAAGCAAAAGGCAAAGCGTGCTTTGACCTCTTTTTTATTTTTTATCACTGCGCCGTATTCTCCGCCCGAATATCTGCCGGGCTTTTCAACGGTCTTTAAAATAGAACTGATCTTTTCGTTCATATATTTCTCCTCAGAGCACGCAGATCAAGGAGAACGTTATTCACTATCCTCTTTATCGCGTAGCATAAAATAAGAGCTTGCGGCATGTACACCGCACCAGAAAAAGGTATTAAGTGCAAGCACAAAGGTTGGAACAGCCGTGATCTTACCAAAAAACACCAGCATACCCGACAGCACCGCACCGCACAAAACGGACGCAAGCTGCCAAAGCTTGCCAAGCTTCACAGCACGGCGGATCCTGCGACAGGTAGCATAGGTCCTCAGCACCTCACGTGCCGAGCCAAGCGCCACAATGGTTGCATCCACCCTATCCGCAGTAATATCCCGTTCCGCCGCCAGGGGCTTTATTACCTCGGGAGTGATACCTGCATCGGCAAAAAGGGTGGCAAGCATTTCCCCGCGCACACCGGGATCCTTTGAACGAATCTTGAGCGTGAGCTCCTCCTTCTCAAGCAGCTGTACAAGGCGGGACATCTCATCGTGCAATCGATACCGTGCAATGAACAACGCCGTGAGGCGATTATTGATCGCTACACAGATCATATGGCGGCAAAGCTCCTCGTACCTACCGTCCTTTTTGGGGCTGACACGAATGCCGTATTTTTGCAGATATGCAACGCTGCCCATTAAGATGGGCGTTTTACGTTCCCCTGAAATGACCGCAGCAACACCATCCTCATCTATCTCCGTCAGCGTAATGGCATCAAGCGAAAGCATGGATTCCTTTGGAACGTGCACGGTGTCGACCAGAGGACTTTCGATCTTTTCAAGCAATGCGCGTATGTAAATGGTTGCACGCCGGGCATCACACCCCTTTACCAGCTCAAACTGCTCGTGAGGCATCCTCTTAAAGCAATCGGCATCGGGCAGAACAAGCGCCGTTCTACCGCCCGAGGTATGTACAGCTCCCTCTCCTACAATAGCACCGCGACGTCCAAGACGAAGGCACGTGCCGCAAAACATTGGCAAAGCCGTACCCAGCACCGAAACTGTAGGAACAGCAAACAAAAAAGTAAGAAACGCGGTGTGCCAAGCGCTGTCGATACTGCCGCCCATCGCGAGCGAATACAGGGCAAAAGCGCAGCAAATAGCGGCGATGATGAGCAGCTCCGCGCCAAAGGCGCTTTGGCGATCAGCCTTTTTTTCCGTGTTGACAAAATAATTGCGCACGAAGCCGACAGGACGCGCAAAGAGCAGTTGCTCCTCTCGCTCCTGCTCAAACAAGCGAAGCTTTGCATTCCCCTCCCTGTTTCCCACGGATATGCGGGACATCAGCGCGTATTTTTGCTGCTTTGAGGAGATCACGCGAAAGGCACTGAATTCACGGTGCCAGTTAAAGATCCCCGCTGCAGCGAGCAAGCAAAGGTTGCCCATTGCAGGAGAAAGGCATAGCGACATTGAACTGCTTGCGGGGACAAACAGCAAGCACACATGATACACGATCGTGACCAGCACAACAACGCCCGCAAAGGAATAATCCGACGGAGCAAGGCGCGCAAGCTGCAGCAAGCCGTTAAGAAGCTGGCGACGAAGCAGGATCACACCGCACAAAAGAAGCACCAAGCCAACGATAATATAAAGCGAGGTGTATTTCATTCCCTCACGCGCCGCGCCAAAAAGCGACACCACCGCACTTGACTGCTCAAATATCAGCAGCAGTAAGAGCAACACGGCGGTCACGGCAAGATTGCCCAAGTGACGGCGACGCTGTTTAGCATAGAATTTACTGATCCCAATATCCAGCGCATGCGTGGTATACTCACTTTTTTTCTTCTCTCGCGTCCTTTCGCGCACGGTCTGCGGGCGAAGCTCGCCTGCATCGGTCTTGCCGTTGATGCGACGCTCGTGATAATCAAGGATCTTTTCAAAGCCGATCGCTTCTCCCAGCTCATCCTCGTAATCAAGATCGACCAAAAGCTCGAACTCCTCATCAGACCCCTCGAGCGCACGCTTAAATGCCATTTGCTCAGCAGAACGCCGTGCAATAGAGGGCTTCGGCAACGCGCCCTCCCTTTGACGCTTGACGGAGAATGCGGAAAAAAGCGGTACACCTTCCGCCACCTCGCCCGCCTCCTTCAGTGCCTCACTCTTTTTATGTGCACTCTCGCGAATCGGCGTTCCTTCTTTTGGTAAAAAGATCCTTGTACCTTCAAGCTCAAGGGTGGCTTCCCCCTCCTCGGCGGGCGATTCGGGAGCCTTGACGGTCGCATTCTCCTCTCTTGGCGGAGTCCCCGCCTCGGACATTGAGAGGTTCTCTGAGGGTTCATCCACCGGGGTAGGCTTCTGTGTCTCCCGCCAAGCACGCTCATTACGTGCTCCAACACCGAAGATATCGCTCAGAAGCCCCTCTACGGTAAGATTTGCAAGCTCCTCCTTGCGCTTCGCCGCAGACGACCTGATCCCCTTTCTGCGGGATGCGGCAGTTTGCTCGATGGGGGGATCCTCCTCATTTGGGGGCTTGGCTGCACGCGTTTCCTTGGCGGGATCATCTGCTACTTTTGACGCGTGGCGTGCCCCTCTCTCTTCCGTTGCACGCATACCACTCCAATAAAGATCCTTTTCATCCTCGCGCGCCAACGCCTCGGCGCGCTTCTTTTTTTCGGCAAGGGCATCGTCAAGCAACGGCTCAGCGATCGGCTCATCATCCGTTAACTTTGGCAAACGGTAGCGCTTCTTGCGCGGACTTGCTTTTTTGGGTACGGTGCGCTGCCGCAAAACGGGCGTTTGTAAAGGCTCGTCTTGTGTTTTTTCTTCCGCCGCCTTACTCCCCGCTTCCAAATCCTTTTTAAGCGGAACGGTTTCCGCTGAAGGGTCTGATTGGCGCACCATTACGGCAACAGCGCCCTCTGCAGCCCCTCCTGCTTCTCCTGACTCCTGATTCGGAATGCGATCGCTTTTTTCTTTGGTGGTCTCATCGCCTACGGTAGCATTTTGCTCCTTTTCCAGCATAGCGCGAAGCTGTTGCATGACCATTTCGGTTTCATTTAAATCACGCTTATCCTGCTCCTGCATCGCATTCCCCTCCTTTACTAACATCAAAAGCCTTGCGCATTACTTATTTGCGCTGCTGATAAGCCGCCTCGCACAGCAAAACGGCTGCGGCAGTGGATACGTTAAAAGAATTCACCTGTCCGTGCATGGGAATTGAAATGATAAAATCGCTTCTCTTCCGCACAAGCTCCGACACTCCTGCCCCCTCACTTCCCAGCACGATAGCGGCGGGCACGTTCATATCGACCTCGCGGAAATTGGTGCCGCCCGCCTCGGCAGCAAAGACCCATACGCCCGACTCCTTCAAAAGCTCAACAGTCGATGCAATGTTGGTGACCTTGGCAATGGCAAGATGCTCGATGGCACCGGCAGATGCCTTGGTGACCACGGGCGTCAGCCCCGCGGCGTGCCTTTTGGGAATGATCAGCCCATGTGCACCGCACCCCTCGGCACAGCGGATAACCGCACCGAGATTATAGGGGTCGGCAATGCCATCGGCTATCACGATCAGTGGCTTCTCGCCGCGGGCGGCGGCAATGGCAAGGATCTCCTCCACTGTGACGTATTCCTTTTCTGCCGCCAAGGCAACAATGCCCTGATGCGGCACGTTCCCTGCAAGGCTATCCAGCTTGCGGCGCTCGGTATTGACCACGGGAATGCCGCGCGCGATCGCCTCGCCAACAATCGGCGTAAGTGCCCCCTCGTGCTCTCCTGCCTGCACCAATATTTTATCAACGGCTCTGCCCGACCGCAAAAGCTCTCGCACGGCGTTTCTGCCAATGACAGCACCGCTTCCGATACGCTCCTCATCGAAGGGCGCACGCTCCCCTCTCGCTTTTGCGCGGGAGTCATATCCCTTTTTATGATAGTGCTGACCCTGACGTCGCGGCTTACCCTCCACTTGATCTCTTTGATACATAGCTGCTCCTTGCGTGCGCCCTCGGGCGCGTAGAATTATATTATGAGTTTTATTATAACATAAAAAAATCGTTTTGTACAGGGCTTTCGCGACTTTTCTTAGCCGCAAGGGAATCAAACAAATAAGCCCTGCGGCGGTAAATTTCCGCCAATTTATGCGTGGCGTGACTTGAAAAGTCTGCACTTTCCTTCGCCCCGCCCCACAAAAATCCATCAAAAATTTTCACACCGCAGGGTGGAAACCAGTTTTCATCCTGCAAATATTTAGGCAAGACGAGGCGAAAAGCCGAAGCAATATGCGGATATTACAAGGCTTTTTGCTGATGGATAGACAAATATTTGCAGGCGAAAACCTTATGTGTTCGATTCCCTTGCGGCTAATACTCACTACATATAAACAGTATACCACGCATTACCCGTTCTGGCAAGCATTGTTTTTGACATTTTTAGAAATGGAAGCGGCAATAGCAAGCGCCAGTTGCTTTTGATAAAGGTCGTCACCAAGGCGTTTACACTCGTCTAAATTGGAAATAAAACCGCATTCAATGAGGATCGCGGGATAAGTTGCTTGCCGCAAAAGATATATGGAGGAGGTGGCAAGCTTTATTTTTCTGTTATTTTGCGGTTGTAAAGTGTTTTTTACCCCTTGTTGGACAGCCTTTGCGATTTCTGCCGAAGCGGCATCTCCCTCGGAATACCAGACCTGCAACCCCTCGCAAGAAACGCCCGAATAGGTGTTCATATGAATGCTTACAAAAACCTTTTTATCGTATTGCGCGGCGATCCTTAGCCTGTTTTCTAAGTCAGATTGTTTTATATGTCCTTTTTTTGCATCTTCACTTGCAAGTGAAATATCCTCCGTGCGTGTTTCTACAACCGCATACCCCATCAAACGGAGCAGTGCGGCAAGCTTCTTTGAAATCTTAAGATTTAAATCCTTTTCCGCCGTCCCGTCAGCGCCAACTGCCCCACCGTCAATGCCACCGTGTCCCGCGTCAATGATGATCACGGGGGTGTTGGCAATATCGGTGTTGCTCAAAACCGAACGCCGTGGCTCTAAATAATGAAGGGAAAGAGAAGAAAATATCAGGCAAAGAGAGAGGAAAGAGAGCGTGAAGGGAAGCAAGTGTAATTTTTTCATCATAACAGTTCACCTCACTCAAATATAGATCCTCGGTATGCCGTTTATGAATAAAAAAACGCCGAGTGATGCTATTAAGCACCCAACTCGGCATTTTTTAGTGTTATCAAAGAGATTCGAGGTATTTCACAACGTCACCGACGGTCAAAAATTCGTTGGCAGCGTCCTCGGAAATTTCAACGCCGAATTGCTCCTCACACATCATCACAAGGTCTGCAAGCTCGATCGAGTTGATTCCAAGATCGCCTGAAAGCTCTGCATCGAGCGTGATCTCATTTTCGTCAATTTGCAGCTCATCCATCAGAATTTGCTTTACTTTATCAAACATAAACAGCCCTCCATAATATGTTATACTAATTATATATTTCACAGAGTGTTTTGTCAAGACGTTTTTGGCTAAATTAGAAGAAATGTGACAAGGAAAGACAAAATGATTGACATATATGATACAAAAAAGTATAATGATTATGCAATAATGAGAAAGGAGGAGAGTATGGGTATATTTAAAAAGCGTCCTTTGGCAGCAGAACTTTGTGCTTTTTTATTTTCCACGGCTTTGGGATTTTTTCTTGAGCTTAAAACCATAGGCTTGCTGCTTTCATTGCTCGCTCTCATTTTTCTTTATCTTATTATATTCTCCATTTTTCGGGGTGCGTCTTATGCAAGACTATATCTCGTTCTGCTTTGCTTGGGTATATTTTTGGGTCTTCTTCGTACAACGCTTTATCTAAAGTCAACAAGCGATCAGCTTTCAAAGATCGGTAGCACGGTTACGGTTGTCTTTGAGGTGGAGGAGGTCACGTATACTACCGTTTACTCCTCTGAGCTTGTGGCACGTGTTACGGATATTAACGGCGAGCTCTGCAACGCAAGAGTTGTTTTTAAGCTTGCACAAACGGCACCGATTCGTGCAGGTGACATGGCAAAAGGCACGTTCACCGTTCAGCCTCTCACCTACGAGAATTATTATGAAAATCAAAAATTTCAGTTGATGGGCAAGGGTTGCCGTGCGATCTTAGTAAGCGACGAGGTACAAGAACTTGAATTTTTGGGACGTGCGCCACATCCTGTGCTTGATTGGTTTGAGGCGCTTCGCTTCAATCTGATTGCCACCGTTTCAACTTACGTTGAGGGAGAACCCGGCGTGCTTTTAAATGCGATGCTTCTCGGAAAAAGAGAAGGTCTTTCGGATGCCACGGTAAGGAATTTCAAGCGGGCGGGCGTTTCGCACCTTTTGGCGCTCAGCGGATTACACGTTGGGATCCTTACATTGCTCCTTGATAAGATCTTGTTTTGCGTTAGCGCACCTAAGCAGCTTAGAATGTCGCTGATTCTTTTGTTTCTTTTTGGGTATTTGATGATCACGGGCTGTGCATTGTCCACGGTGCGGGCAGTCTTGATGATATTTTTGCTTTACATATCACTGTTTTTAAAAGAAAGCCGAGATTCGCTTACCTCGCTTTTTCTTGCAGCCGCATTGATCCTGTTATGGCAGCCTTATGCCGTTTTCACTGCCTCTTACCAAATGACTGTTCTTGCCACCTTCGGCATTTTGGCATATACCAAGGTAAATAGCCTGCTTTTTCAGCTTTTGCCAAGCAAACGGCATAAGATCGATCTTTTGCGTAAAGGAGTGCGTTGGCTTCTTAGTTCCTTACTCATAACCTTTACCGCAGGCTTTGCTGTACTTCCCGTGCAGTGGCTAACGTTTGGGGAGATCTCTGTGATCACACCGCTTTCCAATCTTTTACTGATCCCATTGTCAACTGTCTTTTTGGTTATAGGCATATTTGTGCTGTTCTTGTTTCCCGCACCCTTGTTTGGCATTTTTGGCAAGTTGGTGGGCGCGCTTATGCTGATGCTCACTGAGCTGTTATCGCGCCCTGACACGATGGTGTCACTTGCGTATGAATTTGTGCCCTTTATTCTGTTGCCATTCCTTGCTCTTGCAATAGCACTTCTGTTGATAGAATTAAAAAAATACATTCTTGTGGCGCTTTTGCCGATCCCACTTTTCCTTTTGACCTTTATGATCACACTCACTGTGTATAATCAAAGCTCGCAGGAAATCACGGGGCTGTATTGCCAAGAAGGAAGAAACGAAGCAATCGGATTTTTTGCTGATGGAAATGCAATGCTGTGCGACCTTTCAAGCGGCAGTACGTCCGCGCTTCTAAACGGTTGGCACGCGCTTAAAAGCGAGGGCGCTACAGAACTCGATGTTTTGATGCTTACACATTACCATAATGCGCACAAAACGTCATTTTCTCGTTTTTCAAAATCCGAAACGGTACGCGCACTTTGGCTACCATCGCCAAAGACAGACAAGGAAAGTGAAATATTTCTCGCACTTGTCGAGATCGCATGGTCGGTAGATATTCCCGTAACCGTTTATGGGTATGATGAAGAGCTTGTTATTTTTGAAAGCGGAACCGTCCTTATCAGTGATCCTATTTTCATGAAGAGGTCGGTCGAGCCTGCTTTTTCTCTCACAGTTAATTTTGGGGATAGCGCGCTTTATTATGAAAGCGCCGCCTTATCGGAATACCGCCGTGCGAGAGAGGTTTTAGTGCCCACGCCGCGAGCCGAACTTTTTATTTTGGGCGCACACGGACCCTTGCCACACGAAGCGGTGATCCCATGTGCCACACCGGGTAGCACGGTGTTGATCCCAAATGATGAGGTGCTTTTATGTTTAGAGGTTCGTCAGGATCTTTATTACGTGGTAGAACCCTTACAATATCACTTCATTTTACAATAAATTATCAAATTCGACAGTGTTCTCATAGGATAGTAGAGAAGAGCCTTATTTGCTCTTGAATTCTTTTTAGGAGGAACCAAATTCCTATGGGAGATAACAGATTTTCCTGTACGGGAAACGGCGCATTGAACAACGGAGAGCGCTTCGGTATCGAAGCGTCCCGCATTCTCGACGCCTGCCGTGACAGAGATTGCTTCGAGGATGTACGCGTGTTCCTGACTGCTGCCGGAGAAGAGCTTGTTGCACGCACAAGCAATGTTCGTGTGAAATGTGCTAAGATCGTTGCAACCAATATTTCGGTCGATCCTGTACAGTTTAATTGTGGCTTTTATACGGTGCTTGCCAGATTTTACGTGAAATGTGAGTTTGAGGTTTGTGTGCCGATGGGGCAATCCCAATGCCTTGAGGGAATTGCGGTGCTTGAAAAACGTGTAGTTCTCTTTGGCGGTGAGAGCAACGTCAGCATTTTCCGCAGTAAGGCATGTGATAACTTCTGTGCTATACCTGAGCCGGTTTGCTGTGCAAATAACGATCCTGAGGCTGTCATTGAGGTCGTGCCGCTTGTCGTGCTTGGCGCGCGTGTGGTTGAGGAATGCAACTGTCATTGCTGCTGCTGTGCTTGTGACGTGCCCGGTACTGTCACAGAGGGGCTTAACGGCGTGCTGTGCGATGAGGAAAACGGAGACAACCGCCACCTTGTCATTTCCTTGGGGCTTTTCTCTGTGATCCGTCTTGTGCGCGAGGGGCAACTCTTAGTGGAAGCAACCGAATTTTGTCTGCCCGATAAGGAGTGCGTCGCTACCTCTGATGAGGATCCCTGCTGCACCTTCCGTCAAATGCCTTTCCCAACATCTGCGTTTTGCCCCAACACCATAGCGCCGACTTCAAACGGAAAAGGCGGTGCGAGGGGCAGATGCTGCGGTAACTCTTGACGCCAAAACGCCTTTTTGACTAAGGCGCTTTTGCCTCAATTTGGATGAATAGTGCTTTTTAGTCTGTAATTAAAAACGGGTGTCTTAAATGCTTGACATTTAAGACACCCGAATTTGTTTTTAAATTTTTTCGTTTCTTGCTGCCTTTCGCCACTTGAAAGGGGAGGATTGATAGCGCGCGCGGAATTGATTGTGAAAAAAGCTGGTGTTTTCGTATCCCACGGCAATGATGATATCACCCACGGGCAGATCTGTGGTTTCAAGCAAGCGAAGCGACTCAGTAAAGCGTTCCTCCTGCAGCAGCTGACTAAAAGTCATACCAAACAGCTCGCGCACACGCTTGGAAAGATAGGGAACGCTAAGGCCCAGCTTTTCGGCAAGCTCTGTGAGTGTTGCGGTTCTGAAATCCGTGCGCAGATAATCCTTAATACGGGCGTGGAGCAACTCAGCATCGGAACGATGTCTTGCTGCGGTGATCATACATTCGGGCAGCTCGGAAAAATGCCGCAGGATCAGTGACACGGTGCTTTTTAAAATGTTCGTGCTTAAAATATCGTTCCCAACCATAGAATAGCAGAGATTTTCAAAAAGGTTTTCCAAAGGGGGGACACCTTCGGTCGAAAAGAGCATATACTCAGCCTCGCCGTTTGAGCGAATATTTTCCGTCATAAACGAGGAAAGGGGAGAGGAGGTAGGGATCACGGAGGCAAAGGAATGGAAGCAATCCGTTGCCAGTAAAATGTTGATTGCAATGTCTTCCTCGCCGGCTTTGCGCACACTGTGCTGTGTGTGACGGTTGAGAAGCAAAACGTCTCCCGCGTGCATCTTCACCTCGCGATGCTTGATCACATGTGTGATCTCACCTGAGCAAACGTAAGTCATTTCTACGTAGTTATGACCGTGTGAGGGAAAATCCATAAATCGCGTATGGCGGCGCAATGCGATCTGCTCGCTTTCATGCATGCTACGATGATTGTTGAGGATAAATTCCTTGATGAAAGTAGAGTACAGCTTCTTATTGATCTTTTGTTCGCCCTCGATAATGCGGCGCTCTTCATCGTTTAGCTGCATCAAGCGGGAAAGAATTTTAGGCTTCACGGCAAACCTCCTTATTTTACTATCCTTGTAGTAAGTATATCATAGAAAAACACCGTTTTCAATACCTTTTCTTAAAAAAAGGTCTATTTTTGTAAAATAAAAGTTCAAATAAAGGAAACGAGCGCGAGGATTTCTCGCGCTCGTTTTTATGGTTCCTTAGAACATTTGAACGTAAGCCTCACGTTCTGCGCCGACGGAAACGTACTTGATCTTGCAATCAACCAGTTCCTCAATACGCTTCACATAAGCGATCAGTTCCTTGGGCATATCCTCGATGGTACGGCAGCCGGTGATGTCGCAGTTCCAGCCGTCAACATACTCGTAAATAGGCTTTGCAATGTTAAGCGCCTCGCCCGTGGGGAATTCGGTCACGCGCTTGCCGTTTACGTCGTAGGCTACGCAGATCGGGATCTTTTTCATATAGGAAAGAATATCGGTCTTTGTCAGGGCAATCTCGTCAGCACCCTGTACGCGACAGCCATATTTGGAGGCAACCACGTCAAACGGACCTACGCGACGGGGACGACCCGTAGCGGCACCGTATTCACCGCCTGCGCGGCGCAGCTCTTCAGCTTCCTCACCAAACCATTCACACGTGAAGGGACCCTCGCCCACACAGGTGGAATATGCCTTCATTACGCCATATACCTTATCCAGCTTCACACCGGGAATGCCTGCACCAATGGGTGCGTAAGCAGCAATGGTAGAGGAGGACGAGGTGTAGGGGTAAATACCGAAATCAATGTCACGCAGAGCGCCCAGCTGCGCCTCAAACATGATGCGCTTGCCCGCTTTTACAGCCTCGGTGAGGTAAATGCCGGTATCAACGATATAATCCTTGTAAATTTCGGCATATTTCTTAAGCCAAGCAAAAAGCTCATCGTAACAAAGAGGCTCTGCCTTGTAAACACCCTCAATGGTCAGGGACTTGTATGCGACAATACCTTTCAGGCGCTTCGCAAGGTAGTCAAGATCAAGCAGATCGCCTGCGCGAATCGCCTTTTTCATATATTTGTCGCCGTATACAGGTGCAATGCCGCGACGGGTAGAACCGTATTTTTCGCCCGCAAGACGTTCTTCCTCAAGGCAGTCAAGCTGCACGTGATAGGGAAGCGTTAAAATGGCGCGATCGCTGATCTTCAGGTTCTTCGGCGAGATCTCAATGCCGGCCTCGATCAGCTTCGCGCTCTCCTTTTCAAGGTGCGCAAGATCGATCGCCATACCGTTGCCCATCACACAAACCACATCGGGACGCAGGATGCCTGAGGGCAAAAGATTGAGAATAAACTTACCGCGCTCATTGATCACGGTGTGACCTGCGTTGTTGCCACCCTGATAGCGAACGACGATGTCCTGTTCCTCAGACAGAAGGTCAACCATACGGCCCTTTCCTTCGTCTCCCCAGTTAATACCAACAATAGATGTAAGCATAGTGCTACCTCCTAATTTTTTACCGAAATATATTATAGCAGATTTTTATCGAACTTTCAACTCTAAAACCAAATTTTTTACAGAAAAATAGAAAATTAAGAGTGCAGGATAGGGAAGCATCTTAATCAGTGTTTTGACGCAAAATTTCAAACCCAAGTACGGTTGCAGCAGATGCTGCTGAGAGCGAGCCGCGAAACGTGCGACCGTAATCGATCCGCACCGTTGTATCAGCAAGCTCTAAGAGGGAAGCGGAAATACCCCGTTTCTCACCGCCCACAACAAGCAGTAGTGGCTTTTTGAGATCTGCCTTTGCGTATGAAACGGAATTTCTGATACCTGCACAAGCAACACGGTAACCAAGGGACTTGACAAGCTTTATGCTTTGCTCGATATTGCCGCTAAAAACAGGCAGCGCTTCAGAAGCGCCGGCAGAAGCCCGCGCTACCACACCCGCAGCATTCATCCAGTTGCGCTCGCCAAGTAAAACACCGTCACAACCGGCAGCGTAAAGGGAACGCAGGGCATAGCCGAAATTATAAGGATCCTCGATGCCTTCAAGCAGGCAAAGAAATCCTTTCTTCGGAATATTTTCGGAGGTGGGGGAAAGGAGCGTGCGGTTGCCACATATGGCAATGATGCCGCCGTGCGTGTTGCCAATAGAGATAGCATTGATCCTTTCAGATGTAGTTTCTCGCAAGGGTATTCTAAGCGCGGCACATTTTGCGGAAAGAAATCCTATTTCTCGAGCTTTTTTATTCTTTTTCTCGCCATCATATAAGATCTCTCGGATCTCTCGGTCATTTATACTCGATTCTCGTGCGGCGAGAAGTGCGGAAATAGAGGTCATACCCTCCATAACCGTAGAGTCTGCAAATCGTATCTCTTCCTTTATCATTAATATAACTCCTTGTTCTTATGTCACAGGAAATGGCATAGTATAAAACAGCATCACATACAGTATAGCAGAAAATTTTTGAAATTTCAATAAGAGAAAAGAGAGTCGGTTATGCATTATTTTAATTCCTTACAACAGTCGCGCGCCGAGCTGCTCGCACGCTATATCGTAGAACACGCATGCACCGTGCGGGATGCCGCTGCACATTTTGGTATCAGCAAAAGCACAGTACATAAGGACGTCACAACCGAATTGCGTTACGTAAACGCCGCGCTTTATTTTCAAGTGGATCAGATATTGCAAAAAAATAAAAGGGAACGCCATTTGCGTGGTGGGGAAGCAACACGCCAAAAGTATAAGAAAAAGGCATCAAAAAGAGAGGATTGAACAGAAAAACAAGTTCAGACCAACAAAATATAGACAGTGGAGTGTCATAGCAAGAGTTTTTGGTGCTTGGCGAGTGTTGTGAGTCAGGTAGCGTCATTTTCCAGACGGCATTTGCTGTAATGCGACGACGTCATCCTTTAGGGCTCTATGTTAACGGAGTACTATAAATTTTAAATAAATTTTAAACGCGGCGAGCCCTTAAGGGAAAGGGAGTGAAATAATATTAAAATTTTTCTAAATGTTTTTAAACACACAAAATTATACAAAATGCCTGTTTTGTATAAAAAAGGGAAACAAAAAGTACGAAGATGAGGTCATTCTAATATTTCACAGCTTTTTTGAGCTTGCGAGTGTTTTGTGCTGTGTGGATCCACGAGATTTCCTATAGTTCGCATTATATTAAACCTTGCGACTGCTCGTAAAATTAAAATCGTTTGACAAGCTAAGCAACTTGAATCTTGAATTGGTATAACTTTTTTGTGAATAGTATACAATTCAGAAACAATAAAAATGTTTAAATAAAACGATTTTTTTAAAAATACTTAAATTTGTTTGCGTTTTTTCTCCCTGTATGTTATACTAACACTTGGTATGTCGTTAAAAATAAATTTAATGTCTTGGAGAGAGTTATTATGGCAATCAAAATGCGTGTTCTATACGCGTCCGGAAAAAACAAAATTGCTGCTATGGCAGATCTGATCAAGCAAGAGTATGATCTTGCAATTAACGCGGTGGATAAAATTCCGCCCGCCTATTCCTGCAACAACGAGCGTATCGTAATTTTGCTTCTTTCACTAAAGGGCGAGCCTGAGGATCAGCTTCGCCTGTTTTGCCGTGAGCTTACTAAAGCACGTGCGCAGAATGTGGCGCTTATCATTGACGGCAACGAGGCGGCTGCCAACAGAATGAAGGCGATTCTTTCCGAAGCCGGCACAAACGTAGCGGATGAGGTGCATTACGTAAAATGCGGTTTCCTTCCCTTCCTTGACAAGGTCAAGCCCGAGGAAAAGGAAGCACTGCTTGCCTACATTCACCGAATTGTTGACAATTTGCAATAAAAAATCAAGGCGCTATCGCACAAAGCGATGGCGCTTTTTTCTCCTTTAGGTGATTTTTTTGTGAAAACTTATTTTTATTGTTGCTCTCGCGCGTTTTTTATGGTATAATAATGTATTATAAATTCATTATTGCATAAATAGGAGTTTTACATGAAATATCTTGTTCTGATCCCCGACGGTATGGCCGATGAACCGATTGAAGCGCTTGGCGGTATCACTCCAATGGCGAAGGCAAAGAAACCTTGCATGGACTCACTTGCTAAGGTATCTCTTGTTGGCACTGTTTCAAACGTGCCTGTGGATATGGTGCCGGAAAGCGACACTGCCAATCTTGCCATCCTTTCTTATGATCCCAAGATCTATTCAAAAGGACGCTCACCTCTTGAGGCGGTTAGTATGGGCATTGATATGCAATCTGACGAAACGGCGTATCGTTGCAATGTTGTTACGCTATCTGATGAAGGTGAGCCTTATGAAGATAAAATCATTCTCGACCACAGCGCCGATGAGATCACCACGGCTGAAGCGGATGAGCTTATAAAAGCGGTACAGGCGCATTTTGGCAATAGCGAACGACGTTTTTACACGGGCGTGAGCTATCGTCATTGCTTGATTCGCAAGAACGGAAACGACAAGTATAATTTTATGCGTCCGCACGATATTCTTGGCCGTCGCATTGGTGAATATCTTCCCTGCGTGGATGATGACGGCGCGGAATTTTACGCGATGATGAAGGAAAGCTTTGATCTGCTTAACCATCATCCGATAAACGAGGCGCGCCGCGCCAGGGGACTCAAGCCCGCAAATTCTTTGTGGTTTTGGAGTCCCGGTAAACGACCGCAGCTTCCCTCTTTTACTGAAAAATGGGGGGTTCGCGGTGCGGTGATCTCTGCTGTTGATCTGATCAAGGGTATTGGCATTTGTGCAGGCATGCGCTCTATTGACGTGGATGGCGCAACAGGCAACGTTCACACCAATTACAAGGGCAAGGCGGATGCAGCAATAGAGGCGTTTGAGAACGGGTATGAGCTTGTGTACGTTCACGTGGAAGCCCCTGATGAGTGCGGTCACCGTGCCGAGCTTGAAAATAAGGTGATTGCAGTGGAGCGCATTGACGCTGAAATTCTTGCACCCGTGCTTCAATACTTGCGCGGCACGAATGAGGATTTTAAGATCATGATCCTGCCCGACCATCCGACGCCCATTCGCGCACGCACACATACGATTGATCCTGTTCCCTTTTTCATCTATTCCTCCGACGCTGTTTTAGAAGGCGTTGATAGCTTTAACGAAGCAACCGCCGCCTCCAAGAACAACTATCTTGCAAACGGATACCGTTTGATGGAGATCTTGACTGAAAAATAATTTTATTTTACAAGGAGATCAACGTGAAGAATAAATTGAACTCCAAGAAAGAACCCAATAACAGCTTTTCGGCAAACCTTGTCGAATACGTGGAAATGTTTGTGTTTGCGGTCATTCTTGTCATCGTGATCATGACGTTTTGCGTGCGGCTTTGCGAGGTTGATGGACCTTCTATGAACCAAACATTGCAGCATGGCGAAAAGCTATTGATATCGGATCTTTTTTATCAACCGAAAACGGGCGATATCATCGTTTTCCATTCGACTGAGTCCGATGTTTCTTATTACAATAAGCCAATCGTAAAGCGCGTAATTGCGATTGGTGGGCAGTATGTAAAAATAGATTATGTAAAAAAACAGGTGTTTGTTTCGGACGACAATTCCTTTAGCCAAGATGAGCTTCTTGATGAGTCTGTCTATGCCTATTACGACAAGGGTGTATTTGATGAAGCAATGCTTGGTGTTGAGTCAACGGTCTTTTCTGTGCCGGAGGGGCGCTTATTTGTTATGGGAGATAATCGCAACAATTCTGCGGACAGTCGAGATGCACATATAGGCATGATCAGCGAAAGCTGTGTTTTAGGGCGTGCATTGCTCCGTCTTTCCCCTTTTACTGTCTTTAAATGAGGTAGTATATGCCAACGAGTATTATTCAATGGTTTCCCGGTCATATGGCGAAAACACGGCGTTTGATCGGTGAAAATCTCAAAAACGTTGATATTGTGATTGAGCTGCTTGATGCACGTATTCCCAAAAGCTCAAGAAACCCCGAGATCACGCGCCTTGTGGGAGATAAGCCGCTGATTACTCTACTCAACAAATCCATGCTTGCCGATCCCGTGGAAACGGACAAATGGGCAAGATGCTATACAGGCGAAGGGCATATTTGTATTCCCTTTGATTGTGTAGCCAAAAAGGGCACGGATCGCTTGCTTGCTGCGGTACGCGAGATGCTTTCGGAAAAGCTTGCAAAATATGAGCAAAAAGGTATGTCCGGGAGAAGGCTTCGTGCTATGGTGGTTGGCATACCAAACGTTGGAAAATCCTCTCTTATCAATCTACTTGGCGGTGCCAAGAAAGCAAAAGTAGAAAATCGCCCGGGTGTTACACTCGCACCGCAATGGGTCACGACCAAAGAGGGGCTTGATCTTATGGATATGCCGGGTGTTTTGTGGCCCCGCTTTGATGATCGTGAAACGGGCGAGAATCTTGCTATCACCGGCGCCATCAAGGACGAGGTAGTAGAACTGGAGGCGCTTGCCGTTGCACTGTGCCAAAAGCTGCGCGATCACTACCCCGCACTACTCTGCGCGCGATATAAAATAGATGAAATGACACTCAAAGACGAGCTTTCAGATTATGAGCTTTTTCTTACCATTGGCAAAAAAAGAGGCTTTCTTGTCAGCGGCGGCGAGATCAACGTTGAGCGTACGGCAAATATGCTGCTTGACGAATTTCGTGGTGCAAAATTAGGGCGTATTACCCTTGACCATTTGATAAAGGAGGAATTAAATGCTGGTTTATGAGCTGGAGTCCGCCCTTGAAAAAGAGGGTTATACTGCAGTTTGCGGTGTTGACGAGGCTGGACGCGGTCCGCTTTGCGGTCCTGTTGCTGCAGCTGCCTGCATTTTGCCCACGGGTCTGGTGATCGAGGGGCTAAACGATTCCAAGAAGCTCTCCCATAAAAAGCGTGAGGCGCTTTATGATGAAATATGTGAAAAGGCAATCGCTTATGCCGTAGTGCTTGGCAGTGTTGAAGAGATCAATCAAACCGATATATTATCAACCACGCTCCACGCGATGCGCCGTGCGATTGAGGCGTTGCCCGTCAAGGCAGATTTTGCTCTGATCGACGGTAATCAAACTCGCGGCTTTACCATCCCCTGCCGCGCGGTGGTACACGGTGATGCCATTTCCCCCAGCATAGCTGCTGCCTCTATTTTGGCAAAGGTTACAAGAGATCGCTTGTGCCTGGAGCTTGATGCTCTACATCCGGAATACGGCATTGCCAAGCATAAAGGATACGGCACAAAGGAACATATGGATGCTCTGCGAAAATACGGTCCTTGTGAGATCTATCGAACCAAATTCATCCGATTTCTTGACGAAGCATGAGAATGAAAACAACAACTGAGATCGGAAGGAAGGGTGAGCGCATCGCAGCTCGCTTTTTACGCCGTGCAGGCTATCGAATTGTAGGTAAAAATCGCCGTTTTGGCAAGAATGAACTGGATCTGATTGCAAAGAACAAGAAATATATTGTGTTTGTAGAAGTCAAAACAAGAACGGCAAACAATTTAGATGAGTTTTTTATGCGTCCCTCAGATGCGGTTGACCGTGAAAAACGAAAACGAACGGTTCGCGCTGCGATTTCATATCTAAAAGAAAGCCCCATTCCGCTTTGCCCTCGATTTGACGTGATAGAGGTGTATCTTGATCGCACGGCACGCAACAAAATTTTAAGGATCAATCATATTACAGACGCCTTTTCCGCAAGCGGCGCTGTAAGACATTAAACAAAAAGCATTTTTAAAAAGGAGTTCTCTATGAAATTTCAAAGCACACGCGATCTTAACGCCGCAAAATATACGGCTGCCCAAGTAATTAAACAAGGTCTTGCCGCAGACGGTGGCTTGTTTGTACCCGAGAGCATTCCCGCTCTGACACAAGCGGATATCAAAGCACTGTGCAAGATGGATTATCCCGCACGCGCTGCAACCGTACTTGGAAAATTTTTGACCGATTATACTGCTGATGAGCTATTAGCCGACTGTAAGGCCGCTTATGCCCCTCAGTCCTTTGTTGGCGGGGCCGCACCTCTACATAAGTTAAATGACACGGCACACGTACTGGAGCTTTGGCATGGCCCGACTGCGGCCTTTAAGGATATGGCGTTGCAGATCATGCCGCGACTTTTGTCTCGCGCACTTGTCAAAACAGGCGAGGAGCGCACGGCGCTAATTTTAGTTGCAACCTCGGGTGACACAGGAAAAGCAGCACTTGAAGGCTACAAGGATATTGATCGAATTAAAATGATGGTGTTCTATCCCGTAGATGGTGTTAGCACTGTACAAAAGCTGCAAATGCAAACGCAAACAGGTAACAATGTCAATGTAACTGCTATTAAAGGAAATTTTGATGATGCGCAAACAGGTGTAAAACGCATTTTTTCAGATACATCCGTCGCAGAACAGTTAAACGCAAAGGGATATTTTCTTTCATCTGCCAATTCCATTAACTGGGGACGTCTTGCGCCGCAGATCGTTTATTATGTGTCTGCCTACTGCGATCTTCTCACAGCGGGCGAGATCAAGTATGGCGATAAGATAAATGTTACTGTACCTACGGGTAATTTTGGTAACATTTTTGCCGCCTATCTTGCTAAGCTGATGGGGCTGCCGATCGATCGCCTTGTATGTGCATCTAACAAAAATAACATCCTTACGGATTTCTTGAAGACAGGTACTTATGATCGCAATCGCGATTTTTACCTGACTATGTCCCCCTCTATGGATATTTTGATCTCCAGCAATCTCGAGCGACTTCTTTATTTTGTTGCAGGACCCGAGAAAACAGCAGAATATATGAAGCGACTTTCCGAGGAAGGCGCATATACTGTAGATGCAGCAACAAAGAATAGCATTTCGCAAAGCTTTAGCGGATATTTTGCAGATGAAGCTGTGACGGCGGCTACCATCAAGGAAACAATGCAAAAGCACGGCTATTTGATCGATACCCATACCGCAGTTGCGGTAAGCGCCGCCAAGCAGTATGTAAAAGACACGGGCGACGATAAGCCTATGGTCATTGCTTCGACAGCAAGTCCTTATAAATTTGCGGCAGACGTATATGCCTCGCTTTATGAAAGCAAACCTACTTCGCCGCTTGTAGCGCTTGATGAACTATCGGCAAAAACCGGCGTTGAGATCACCTATCCGCTTCGTGGTATTGCCGAAAGGACCGTGCGTTTTACCGACGTAGTAGATGCCTGTGAAATGCAAGATGCTATGTTTACATATCTAAAGTGTTAAATCTCTAAAAGCAAATAAGCTGCAGGAGAAAACCCTGCAGCTTTTCAAATTTAGATAAAATTAGTCTTTTTTTGGCTTAAATGTGGCACAAACGGTGTCAGTGCTCGACATTGCAAAGCTGGGGCCAACCGCAATCTTGCTTGCGGTGCAATGGCAATCTCCCTCGTGATATTGGCAGTTCTTTACGTCACAAGAGATCCCCTCATTGATCTGATTACAGCAATTATCTTTTCTTTCCATTTTGATTCTCTCCTTTCAAGGGATAGTATCAGTATATGCATTTGGCGCACCCTTTATTCTTATAGAAAGGAGTTGAAATATGTCACTCTTTACAATAGCGGATCTGCACCTATCCTCGCTTTCCGATCATCAAATGGACGTTTTTGGCTCGAGATGGAAAGACTATACGAATAAAATTATAAAAAATTGGCGCAATGTTGTAGGAGAAAACGATACGGTTGTGTTGCCGGGTGATATTTCCTGGGCAATGAATTTAGAGGGAGCACGCGAGGATTTTTCGCTCATCGATTCCCTCCCCGGCAAAAAATTGCTTGGCAAAGGAAATCATGATTTTTGGTGGGATACTGTAACAAAGTGTGATAATTTTTTTAAAGACTGCGGCTTTAAAACGCTTTCCATGCTTTATAATAATGCATATGTGGTCGAGGATTTTATCGTTTGCGGCACGCGCGGTTGGTTTTTTGATAAAAATCAACAAAACACAGTTGGTGTCGTTGACTTTGAAAAAATCTTTAACCGTGAGCTGTTACGATTGAAATCAAGCCTTGACCAAGCAAAAAAACTGCAACAAGGCGAGAATAGTGATAAGGAAATATTAGTGTTTTTACACTTTCCGCCACTTTGGGGAGACTTCATTTCCCGAGAGATACTTGATGTTTTAGAGTCATACGGAGTGCGCCGCTGTTACTTTGGTCACATTCACGGCACGTATCAAGTTCCACCGTGTCAAAAGCATGAAAATCTCTCGCTCTTTTTGATATCCTCGGATTATCTAAATTTTCTGCCTCATAAAATTTTGCCGATCTAAGCGTTTTTTGTGTTTATTATTTTGTTTATTATTTTATGGAAAATACTTGACAAATCTCTGTAAAATAGTTACAATATACCTTGTGTGAATTTCAAACTTTGGAGGAAGTAAAAATGAAACTGGTAAAAGCTGAAAAGATCGAGAATAGCAAATTTGAGCTTCAGATCTCGGTTGATAAGGCGACTTTTGAGGAGGCTGTTAACAAAGCCTTCCAAAAAGAAAACAAAAAAATTACCGTGCCCGGATTCCGTAAGGGCAAGGCACCCCGTGCCGTAATTGAGAAAATGTACGGCAAAGGCGTGTTTTATGAAACCGCTATCAATGATATCATCCCCGGTGTTTATGGCGATGCCGTAGCCGAGGCAGGCATTACACCCGTTGCACAGCCTGATTTTGACGTTGTTTCTCTTGATGATAACGGTTTGGTGCTTTCCGCTAAAGTATTTGTAAAACCCGAGGTAACCGTCAAGGATTATTTTGGTCTTGTTGCTACTCGTACCGTTGCTCCTGTAACGGATGAAGAGGTTGATGCTGAGATCAATACCGTGCGCGAGCGCAACTCCCGTGAATCTGAGGTAATGGGTCGTGCGGCCGAGATGGGCGACACAGCTGTAATTGATTACGAAGGCTTTTCTGACGGTAAGGCTTTTGACGGTGGTAAGGGCGAGGACTATGCTCTAAAGCTTGGCTCCGGTAGCTTTATTCCCGGTTTTGAGGAGCAGATCGTTGGCCACAAGGTGGATGATGAGTTTGATGTAAACGTTACCTTCCCCACCGAATATCACTCAGCTGAGCTTGCGGGCAAGGAAGCTACCTTCAAGTGCAAGATTCACGCACTGACCCGTGTTGAGCTTCCCGAGCTTGATGACGATTTTGCAAAAGACGTTTCGGAATTTGACACGTTTGCCGAATACAAAGCTGATATTAAGGCTAAAATTGAAAGAAGACACATCGACTCTGCGGATTCCGCAGCAAGCGAAAAGCTTATCGATATGCTGATCGAAAATATGGAGGCAGATATTCCCGCACCGATGTTTGAGGCTGAGACTGAAAACTTCCTGCGCGACTATGACAGCCGCCTGCGTATGTCGGGGCTTGATCTTAACACTTATATCAAGTACACGGGTATGACTCTTGAAAAAATGCGTGAAGAGTTCCGTCCTCAGGCGGAGCGTCAGGTAAAGGCACGCCTTGCTCTTGAAAAGATTGCTGAGCTTGAAAAGGTTGAGGTTACCGAGGAGGAGATCAACGCAGAATACGACCGCTTTGCAGCGGCATATAATATGCCCGTAGATCAGATCAAGGCAAGCCTTCCTACCGATGCCATTTCCGATGACCTGAAGGTAAAAAAGACACTCGATCTTGTGCGTGAGAAAGCGGTTATTACCGACGAAGCACCTGCTACTGCAAAGCCCAAGAAAAACACCGCCGCAAAAAAGACTGCCACTAAAACGGTTGAGAAAACAGCTGAAGAGAAAACTGAGGAATAATCCTCTATTATGAAATTACATAGCCGCGGCGGTTGTCGCGGCTATGTAATTCTATCGCCAAATATCAAAAAACGGAGGTTTTTAAGGAATTATGACGGATTTTTTTCGTAACAGTGCGCTTGTTCCCGTGGTCGTGGAGCAAACAGGGCGCGGTGAGCGCTCTTACGACATTTTTTCGCGATTGTTAAACGACCGCATCGTGTTTCTTTCTGATGAGGTAAACGATACTACTGCTTCCCTGGTTGTCGCACAAATGCTGTTTCTGGAAGCACAGGATCCCGATAAGGATATCAGCTTTTATATCAATAGTCCTGGCGGCTCTGTTACAGCCGGTATGGCGATCTACGACACGATGGATTACATCAAGTGTGTCGTTTCCACCATCTGCATCGGCATGGCAGCTTCCATGGGTGCTTTTCTCTTGTCTTCCGGCACGAAGGGTAAGCGCCTTGCGCTACCAAACAGTGAAATTATGATCCATCAACCTCTTGGAGGCGCAAAGGGTCAAGCGTCGGACATCAAAATTCAAGCAGATCTTATTTTGCGTACGAGAGACACTCTCAACCGTATCTTGGCTGAAAACACCGGCAAGAGCATTGAGGAGATCGCACGCGATACGGATCGTGACAATTTCATGACGGCAGATCAAGCGCTTGCATACGGGCTTGTTGATAAGGTTTTAGCAAAGCGAAATTAAGAACAGCCAAACATGAGAGTTGGCGAGTATTTTAACAATGCACGGCAAAAGCTTAAATAAGAGCGCATCAGCTGTGCTACTGTGAGGTATTTATGGCAAATGCAAATTCGGGAAAAAGTAACGGACAAGGTAGTCGATACTGCTCCTTTTGTGGTAGAAACGAAAACCAGGCTATTTTAATTCCCTCTACTACGGGGCTTTTTATCTGTAATTACTGCGTTGATGCGTGTTCCGATCTGCTTGATGAGATCGCAACACCCGAGACTGGCGATGTAGGTTTTACGGCAGATACGCTTCCGCGTCCGATGCAGATCAAAAATGCACTCGATCAATATGTCATCGGGCAGGATTTTGCAAAGGTCGCTCTTTCCGTAGCCGTCTATAATCACTATAAGCGAATTTTACACGCCGAAAAGCATACTCAAGGTAAAAAAAAGGTGCGCGACAACGCAGATGTTGAAAGCAACGAGGTTGAGCTTCAAAAAAGCAATGTGCTATTACTTGGCCCTACCGGTGTCGGTAAAACCTATCTTGCACAAACGCTGGCAAAAACACTAAAAGTTCCCTTTGCCATAGCGGATGCTACGACTCTCACGGAAGCGGGATACGTCGGTGAGGATGTAGAGAACATTCTGCTTCGCTTGATACAGGCAGCAGATTTTGACATTTCCCTTGCCGAGCGCGGCATTATTTATATCGATGAGATCGACAAGATCGCACGCAAGAGCGAGAATCGCTCCATTACGCGTGATGTGTCGGGTGAAGGCGTGCAGCAAGCACTCTTAAAGATCCTTGAGGGCACCGTAGCAAACGTGCCACCACAGGGCGGCAGAAAGCACCCCAATCAGGAGTTTATCCAGATCAACACAAAGAATATTTTGTTCATTTGTGGCGGAGCTTTTGACGGTCTTGAGGAGATCATTGAAAAGCGCAAAGGCAATCAAACGGTTGGCTTTGGCGGCGAGATCCTTAAAAAGGCGGAAAGGAAAAAGGCTGGTATTTATCGTGACGTGCTCCCACAGGATATCGTAAAATACGGTCTTATCCCCGAGCTTGTTGGACGTGTGCCCATTACCGTTTCACTCGATGAACTGGACCGTGATGCCTTGGTGCGTATCATCAGCGAGCCTAAAAACTCCCTCGTTCGTCAATATGAAAAGCTGTTTGAGATGGATGGTGTAAAGCTTACTTTTGCAAAAGGATCGCTGGAGGCGATTGCAGAGCTTGCGCTCGAGCGCAATACAGGCGCGCGCGGTCTTCGCGCTATCATGGAAAGCCTGATGCTCTCGACTATGTATGAGATCCCCGCACGCAAGGACGTGGGGGAGGTGCGTATTACAGCTAAATCTGTAAAAGGCAAGGAAAAGCCGCAATATATTCTCTTACGCGATACTCTTCCTGTGGCAGAATAAACCAATACCCGTGCAGCTTAATTCCGAAGCGAATTTGCTACACGGGTATTTTAATATTCGATCTTCACTCTTGCCTACCCTTTTGGGTGTTGATTTTTCTTTGCAATTGTGATACAATATTTATTGTATTCTGCTGACATAGGAAAAGCTTTTCTTTCCATATAGTGATATATGGGAGGTGAGGCTATGCGGCTTTTTGTGCCAACAAATGAGGAAAATCTCTGTAATCGATTATTTATTCGCTATTTTTTGTTTTATCTGTGCGCCATTTTGATCGGTTCAACCGCACCGGCAAAAGGTACTTTCCTTTTTACACTTGGTACTGCCCCACTTGGATCTTTTTTGCCGGTTTTGCTTGCGTCTCTTGCGGCGGTTTGCACAGTCAGCAATAGCTATTTGGTCTTACTAACGGCTTTTAAGGGGCTTTATGATGCACAATTGCTTTCGCAAGCAACTTTACTCGTAAAATGTGATCAGATTGGAATTTTTCATTGGAATGCGTGCTTTTTTTTAATTGCATTTTCTTTGATACTTTTTATTCTCTGTGCAGCCAATGCGGGTAAATTTGCTTTTGAAACCACAGCGCGAGATCTCAGGCTTATATTTTCAAAGGCGTTTGGGAAATTTCTACTAGAAGCCTTTTTCTTGATTATGATTGCGCTTTTGCTCTATTTACTTTGGCTTCGCTTGCTTACGGAAATTCCATCTTTTTGATAAGGAAAGGAAAAACTATGGAACAAAACAAAAAGCTTCGGTCGTTTTGGGACAAAGATCGTCCCGATGCCGAAAAGGAAGATACTACACCCACGTTAAAGTACTTCTTTAAGCTGCTTTGGCGAAAGGCTGCGGCTCTTTTGCGCCTCAATTTAATGATGGTGGTGCGATTTATTCCCCTGCTCGTGGCGCTTTTGGTATACTTTTTCGGATCTACCACACCAACTGTTGAGCACGCAGCATACGCCCCCCTGCTTGGTACGTACATAGCCGGCGGCTCGGCAGGTGCCGGCACTTTGCTGGGCATGTTTGGCGAGCAACTAAACATCCCTTCTATGACCACCGGGCGTATTGTGATCATTGGTATTATGGCGGCGATCACGGTGCTGACTTGGGGATGGCAGACCGTTGGTGCTTCCTATAATCTACGTAGCCTGGTGCGTGGAGATTCCGTGTTTTTGTGGTCGGATTATTTTTATGCAATACGACGCAATTTAAAACAGGCTTTCTTTTTTGGCATTCTTGATCTTGGCTTGATCTTTGTTTTGGTGTTTGATATTATTTTCTTTTATCCGCTTTCCACTTCCTTTGGATATGGAATGATGTATGGACTTGTGTTTTCGCTCCTGTTAATATATCTCACCATGCGCTTTTATATCTATCCAATGATGATCACGTTTGATCTTTCTGTATATAAGCTGCTTAAAAACGCAATGATTTTTGCGCTTTTAGGCTTTAAACGAAATCTACTTGCCATGCTTGGCATCGTTTTGGTGCTTATATTAAACGTGATCGCTATCGTAGCCGGACTATCCGTTGGTTTTTCCGTTCCCATCATTCTTCCCTTTTTCTATCTTGCCGCACTTCTTGGCTTTATATCTATGTATGCCGCTTATCCCATCATCAAACGATATATGATCGATCCGTATGAAATAAGCGACGCACAAGGCGAAGAAATAGGTGGCTGATCTCTATCCTTCAAGTAGACGGCTAACTGTTACAAATTCATATCCCGACTCCTGTAACATCGGTATAATACGCCGAAGCGCTGCGGGGGTCGGACTGTTTTTACCAATAAAATCGTGCATAAGGATAATTGATCCGTCCTTTACGTTGTCCATCACATTTTTACAAATATCCGGTATGGGTGTGTGCGCCCAATCTCTGGTATCGATGCTCCACATAACGATGGTATATCCCTGCCTTGAACACAGCCATTTAATTTCCTCATTAAATACGCCCTCGGGAGGACGAAACAGGTGCACATCCTTACCGGAAATTTTTTTAATACTCTTGTGACAAGCAATGATATCCTTTTGCAGCCTTTCACCACTTACGTTTACCGTGTGAAAATGATGATAGGTGTGATTACCGACCTCGTGTCCCAGCGCAAGCTCTCTTTTCACAATATCAGGATAATATTCCGCATTGCTTCCAACCACAAAAAACGTTGCCTCCACCCCAAACTCCGATAAGATATCAAGTATCTGTGGGGTATAGCGTGGATGGGGGCCGTCATCAAAGGTAAGTGCAACGCGCTTTTTTCCATTACCGCTTGTGTGTCTGTAAATGATCTGTGGCGTTGCATTGACAGAAAATGGTGTTAAAATGAGAATAAGCAAAGCAAGAACAAAAGAGAGCGTACGGCTTGATTTTAACGCGCGAAGCATAATTCATCAAGTGAACCAAAGCGATATCCCTCGCTTTTAAGCGTGCGGATCAGTAGGGGCAATATTTCAGCATTGGTAGATGAGGTTGGGTGCAGTAAAATTACGGCGCCGTTGTGCATATGAAGCAGTAGCTTTTCAAGTGCCGCATCAGGACTTGGCTGATGTTCGTTATCCCAATCGGCATACGCAAGACTCCAAAACACGGTTTTATAACCAATAGAGCGTACAATATCAAGCATTTCTAAGGAAAAGCACCCCTCCGGCGGTCTAAAATAAGGCTTTGTACCGCTTCCTGTAACCGCCGAAACCGCATCTTCAAGCTCTTTAATTTCTTTGATGATCTCTTCCTTGTTGGCGGTACTGAGATTTTTATGATGCGCTGTGTGATTGCAGATCAGATTGCCATTTTCTGCAATGCGGCGCAAAAGATCGCTGTTTTCGGTCACAAAATGCTTCAACACAAAAAAAGCACCTGTCGTCTCGGTTTCTTCAAGTGTCTTTACGATCCTTTCAACATTTCCATTCTCATACCCCACGTCAAACGTAAGATACACGACCTTTTCCCCGTTTGTATCATTAAATCGATGATCAATATATACACCGCCGTAATTTTCAACCTGTGCAAGATCTGAAGGAACAAGCGCTTGCTTGTGTTCCTTGTTTCGTGTGGTGTACCAGTTTATCACGTTTCTCTTTGAGGCGTTTACAGGACAGACAAAAGCGGTCAAAATCAGTACAAAAGATAAAATAATATTCAAAATTTTTTTCATCGGTTGCTGCTCCTTTTTCTTTCTTTTTATATTCTGTGCTTCTTCCTCGCAACTACACAACGCAATTTTTGGCGAAAAAATAAAGCCTCGCATCGATTTGATGCGAGGCTTTAAATGCGTTATTTTTTCTCCTTGTCAAATTCAGACAAGTGATTTTTTATGTAATGATAGATCCTTGCCTCAAAGCAACGTTTGTTTTTTTGAAAAAACGGCACAATGCGATTATTAAGTCGCTGAAAATCGCATTTTAGTTCAAAAATAACATCCGCCATCTCCTTATCGCCACCTTGTTTTATAGCGCGGCATGCAAAAGCAACAGTTTGTTTTTCAGATGCCTCGAAAAGTGCCAAGATCTCCACTTCATTAAGCAAAGACATATCATAGAGCATTTTAAAAGCAACAGGCGCGCGATAAGCAGGATCAGCCTGTAAAGCAATTTCAAGATTTTTTGGGATTCCTTTCCATAGATCAAGCGTATTTTCAACGTATCGGGACAGAAAGTATGTAAGATTATCATTGAGAAACTCAAATGTGATGTCGCTTGGAGAAATTCTTACACGCCTGCGTCGATCAAATAAAAAATCATTTTGTTGGGAGGCGGTTGCGCGATGCCAAAGATACAGACAAATACATCCGCAAATAATGAAAAGCCCCGCCATAACTCCAAAAAATATGGAAAGCCCTTTTGTTTTTGTGATGCATGCCAAAACAAAGAATAAAAATCCTACAAGGGACAATAGAAACGGCAGATGCTTTGCATCCTTAAATAAAATCTTTCTTTCTTTCATAATGGGACCTCGTTTTATATTTTTTGCAATTTCGCATAGGTAGCCATCAGTTTTTTTGTGCCCTTGGTATCAAAGGCAATTTCGTAAAGCCAATCGCTGCCCATGCGTTGCACGGACAGAATCTCACCTTCTCCAAAAAGTGCGTGACGCACGCGATCACCTGCCTCAAAAGCATCAGCAAGCGTTGCTTTGGGCATGATTTTTGCCACTGTAATATGATCCGAATAAGCTACTTGCATACCACTTTGATAAGGTGTGTGGGCAAAGCGCGTTACGGCAGCGGGCGCGTTGCTTTTTGGAAGCTCTAATAAATGCTCGGGGATCTCCGCTAAAAAACGCGAGGGTGGATTTACGCCCGTGCGTCCGTATAGCATACGCGATCTTGTATGTAAAATATACAATTCGTTTTTTGCACGTGTGATCGCTACGTAAGCAAGGCGTCTTTCTTCCTCGATCTCATCAGGACCTGCCAGAACACTTTGCAGACCCGGAAATATGCCTTCCTCAAATCCCGGTAAAAATACCTGCGGAAATTCAAGTCCTTTAGAGCTGTGTATAGTCATCAGCACAACGGCATTTGCGGTATCATCATATCGATCCACATCGGCAACCAAAGCCGTTTCCTCAAGAAACTCTGTCAGCGTGGGGGTGTCAGTATTGTTTTGATATTCCACCACATTTGAAATGAATTCATCAAGGTTATCAAGGCGATCAGCCTCCTCGGCACCCATTTCTTCGATCATTTTACGGTAGCCTGTACGTAAAAGTACTTCTCTTACAAAGTCATCAAGGGAGAGCGTATGGCTAAGTGCGGTAAGCTCACATATCAGCTCTGCAAAGTCCTTCAGTGTGGCTGCGGAGCGCGAAAGTGAAAGATATTGATCGGCGCGCTCTAACACATCAAACATACTGCATCCCTCAAGCACGGCAATTTCTCCGATGGCAGACAGCGTTTTTTCACCAATTTTGCGGCGTGGCTCATTGATAATGCGTAAAAGCCTATCCTGATCGCTATGATTGTTAATAAGCTGTAAATATGCTACCAGGTCACGGATCTCTTTACGGTCCGAAAATCGCACGCCACCCAGCATACGATATGGCACGGCACTTCTGGCAAATGCCATTTCGAGTGCGTTCGATTGTGCATTGGTGCGGTATAAAACAGCAAAATCTCGGTATTGCAGACCTTCATTTGCTACCTTTTTAGTAATAATATCAATAATGGTACGTGCTTCTGTTTTTTGGTCATCGGGATTGAGTAAATGAATTTTATTTCCCTTAGCACGATCTGTCCAAAGCGTGTTTCCTTTTCTTCCCTCATTGTGAGAGATGACGGCATTGGCGGCATCTAAAATGGATTGTGTGGAACGGTAATTTTGCTCAAGCTTGATGATTTTTGCATCGCGAAATACGCGATCAAAATTTAAAATATTGGTAATTGTTGCGCCGCGGAATTTGTAAATACTTTGATCGTCATCACCCACCACCATAAGATTGCGCCAGCCGCCGGATAATAAAGCTGAAAGCCTAAATTGTGCCTCGTTGGTATCTTGATACTCGTCCACCGATACGTACCGAAACTGATTTTGGTAGCTTTCTCTGATTTCCCTATTGTTCTCAAGCAACTGTACTGTACGGCAAATAATATCATCAAAGTCAAGTGCATTGGAAGCGGCAAGTCGCTTTTGATACGCCTCATATGCTTTTGCGATCAGTGGCATGGGGTGATCATTCCCCATCTCAAGCAAAAAGCTTTCGGGAGTGATCATCCTATCTTTAGCGCGACTGATAGTGGATAGAACCTTCTTGTGAGAAAGAATCTTATCATCAATATTGAGTTCCTTCAGTACTGCTTGCATCGCCTTTTTACTGTCGTCTGCATCGTATACGGAAAAACCCTCGCGAAGTCCGGCAGCCTCTGTATATCGACGTAAGATACGCATGCAAATTGAGTGAAACGTGCCCGCCCAAATGCTACCTGTGAGCTGTGGATCCTCAGGAAAAGCAGCACTAAGGCGTGCTTTGATCTCCCCTGCTGCCTTATTTGTAAAGGTAATGGCAAGCACACGCCAAGGAGGGCAAGGATTGTTGGTGAATTCAGACAGGATCGCCTCAAGCTCCTCTTTGGTGATATCTGCTTGCAGTTGCGCTTCAAGAGATGAAACGTGCAAAGGATCAAGGTCAAATGGCACATAATCGCTCAAATAAGCGTTGCCAAATCGTATCATATAGGCAATGCGCCGTACCAAGACAGTCGTTTTTCCGCTGCCTGCTCCTGCAAGGATCAGCAACGGTGTGTTGATGTGATAAACGGCCTCGCGTTGTTTTTCGTTAAGATCACTGTAATAACGGTCAAAAAGCGCGCGCTTAACGGCAAGATAGCGCTCGTTTAGTTCTGGCATATGTAACCTCTCTTTGGTAATCAAAAACGGGGCGAACAAGTCCGCCCCGCCCCTTGCCAATTTATCGGCTTTGGTTGTTCTTGTTCTGGTTTTGGTTATTCTGATTGTTCCTATTCTGGTTTTGGTTGTTTTGATTTCTGTTTTGATTCTGATTGTTTTGGCTATTCTGGTTGTTTTGGTTGTTCTGATTTTGCTGCATCACATAAATCTCCTTTTATATCATTCACGGGGACAGAAATAGTATGTGATGGGCAAAAGGTTGTTATTCATAAAAGGTTGTTCATTCAAATTGGAAGCGCTCTTTAATTTTCTCCATCACCCCAGCAAGGGTATAAAATAAATAAATAGAGAAAAAGAGTGCCAGCAAAAGATCCGGGATCCAAAGTCCTTCCATAAATCTCGAAAAATAGCGAAGTTTTTCCGTATTTGTCCAAGTTTTAAAATAATCAAAGAAAAAAGATAAAAGTGCGCTGAAAAAGCCGAAAATATAGCATTTTATAAATTGCCAATCAAACTCATCGTGTATTTTTTTTGCGTGTCTTTTTTCAAATTCCCTGTCGGTGTGCTGGGGAACGTATCCACCCCATTTAAGGAGTACCGCGCGGAGAGCGAGAAGCAGGAAAAGGAGTAAGATAAGAAAAAGGGCAAACTCGCCAAGGGAAGACAACCACATAGCTTCATAAGCACCTGCCGCCTCTTCGCTACGTGCAATATCGCTGCCGGAATAATGAGAAACGAATGCATAACTTTTACCGGAAGAGAAAGCCGAAGCAGCTGTGTAAGCACAGGCAGAAAGCAGTGCCGGAAGAAGCTTGTTTTTTGGCAATCCCAAAAGTGCAATGCCGATCACGATCAAGACACCGCCAAGAGGATCTGGTAAAATATCGCGAAAATCAAGATAAAAATCAGCAAGCAACAGCATGCCTGTGCCGATCAGCAAAAAAGAGACTGTATATCTTGTCAAAACGCGAATGCCGGGATGCTCGGACATATAACTGCGATATTGCAGAGTTAAATGTTCAAAAAGCTCCTTTTGCTTATGTAGGTGTACAAAATAGGAGATCAGGGCGCAAAGCCAAAGAATACCCAAAATAAGTGCGGGAATGATGGCGAGGACACGCATAACGCCGATATAGTCGTAAATACGGATCATATCCGAATTCACATACGAGCTATTGAGAAGCGAAGCAAACTCGGGCAATAATAGCACAGTTTCTTTAAATATCAAGAAGAAGATCGTGAAATGCCTAAATAGTTCAGTGCGCGACCTGCGCCCAAGCACAGGCATATACAGCGGCGTACAGTCATAGCTCCAAGCGATCCAATCAAATCCGTCAAACAGCTTTCGCATTGCAACAACGGTAAAGGTAGTGCCAAGTGTTGCACTTAAAAAAGCAACGATCAGCACCAGCACCTCCTGTTCGCCCAATGCAGAATTTCCAAAAACAAACAGTAGCATCAAATTCTTAACAAGATCAATGATGGCTAATATGAAAAAAGAACGTCTTGCCTCACGCATCGGTGCGTAAATACGAGAAACATGGAAAAGACCCAAAGCGATTAGCAGGCACCCGATAAAATCGGGCAAAAAATCAATAACGGCAAAATAGGGATTGAAAAAGAAACAAAGACCGATCAGAACCGGAACAAAATGAAGGGATTTTTGCTTGTTCATTTACTTTTCCTTTCGTTTGTTTTGTGTGACAGTTGCTTCGCTTCCCTCGGGTAGAATATTACGATAGCAAAGGAAGAAGAGCCACAGGTTCAAAAACACGCAAAGATAGCGCAGTAAAGTAACGGGCAACGCAAACGCCCCGCCGTGGGCATGCATTAACGGAATGGGCAATTTGATGATCAAATACACAGCGTGATAAATGAGTGTAAAGGTTAAATTTCGCCAAGCCGCGCTTTGCGTGCTGTAAAGACCCATATCTCCCGTGAAAGAAGCTATGCTTCGCAAAATCAAAAAATTAAGCAGTAGTGTATAGGAAAAATAGAGCCATTCAACAACAAAATAGACCGTTCCACCAAGGAAAGTAAAGCTCGGTAAGAGCCCCACTGTTGCAAACCCGAAAACTGTATAATATATGGCAAAGAGGGGGGACGGCAAGGCTACCCACATAGAATGGTAAAATCTCTTGTCGTAAGGTGCTAAACGGTAAAGTCCGGCGATTACAAGCGGATATCCTAATAGCATTGCAAAGGAAAATGCAGAGATGACAGGTAAGATATTTGCCAAAAAGTAGCCAATAAGCAACATTCCAAATCCCATTTACATTCCTCCTTTGCAATTGATCAATTATTGGTTGTTTGCTCCGCAGCATTTTTTATATTTCTTTCCACTACCGCATGGGCACAGATCGTTTCTTCCGATCTTTTCCGCCTTGCGGACCACGACCACCTTTTTCTTCTGCGCTTTTCCCTCTCCCGCAAAATTTTCCTGTAATGGCTTTGCAAGCTGTACGCGGCGCATCGGTTGAGGTCTCGGGATCACGGTAAGCACACGCCGCACCGTTTCGTCACGGATTTCGGCAATCATCGCCTCAAACATATCCGAGCCCTGCAAACGGTATTCGTTTACAGGATCGCGCTGTGCATATGCTTGCAGACCGATACTTCCCTTCAGATCGTCCATTGCATCAATATGCTCCATCCAATGCCGATCAACAGATTGCAACAGGATCGAGCGCTCAACCTCGCGGAACACCTCGTTGCCAAAAAGTTTTTCCTTTTCGGCATAAAGCGCTTCTGCGCGCTCCCATAAAAACGTGACGAGTGCCTCGTCTCTCTTTTTCTCCTTCATAATTTCGGCAAGATCGTCGCCGTCCTTCAGGAGATAAGACTTATAGACCGCCTCAAGCCCTTCAATGTTGCAGGTATCGTCATCACCGTCGCCGATAAAGTGTGCAACATTCTCCTCAATGGTGGATCTAATCATATCAAGAATAGTGCTTGAGATGTTCTCACCATTTAAGACCTCAAGTCTTTGTGTATAAATGAGGTTGCGCTGCTGGTTCATCACATCGTCGTAAGTGAGTACATTTTTACGGCGCTTAAAGTTGTTATCCTCGATACGCTTTTGGGCGTTTTCGATTGAACTTGACAAAATACGCGCGTTGATAGGTTGATCCTCAGGGAGACCTAAACGGTCAACCATACCGGCAATGCGGTCTGCACCAAACAGGCGCATAAGATCATCCTCAAGTGAGAGGAAAAATCTTGACTCGCCGGGATCACCCTGTCTGCCGGATCGTCCACGCAGCTGGTTATCAATACGGCGGCTCTCGTGGCGCTCTGTGCCAAGAATATAAAGTCCACCAGCCTCACGCACCTGATCTGCCTCCGGGGCGATCTCGCGCTTGAAATGATCGTTAAGTTTGTGGAAGGTTTCGCGTGCGGCACGCACATCATCGTCCTCGATGTCCGTCGTGCCGGTTGCCATTACGATCATATCCTCCGAAAAGCCTTGTTTGCGCATTTCATTTTTTGCAAGGAATTCGGGATTGCCGCCAAGCATAATATCCGTGCCGCGCCCTGCCATGTTTGTGGAAATGGTAACCGCGCCGAGCTTGCCTGCCTGTGCAATGATCTCCGCTTCTCTTTCGTGGTGCTTTGCATTTAAGACGTTATGGCGAATGCCCTCCCGCTTCAGCTTAGCCGAAAGCTCCTCGGATTTATCCACGCTCACTGTACCAACCAGTACGGGTTGACCTTTAGCGTGACATTCCTTGATCTGCGCTACGATCGCATCGATCTTGCCTTTGGTGTTTTTGTAAACCACGTCATTGCGATCAATACGGATCATAGGCTTATTGGTAGGTACTTCGACCACGTCAAGAGAGTAGATCTCGCGGAATTCCATCTCCTCGGTGAGCGCAGTTCCCGTCATACCCGAAAGCTTCCCGTACATGCGGAAATAATTTTGGAACGTGATGGTGGCAAGTGTGCGGTTTTCCTTTTGCACTTCAACGCCTTCCTTGGCTTCGATCGCTTGGTGTAGACCGTTTGAATAACGGCGGCCTGGCATAATGCGTCCGGTAAAGGCATCTACGATCATAACGCCGTTCTCATTCACCACGTAATCCACGTCGCGGCGCATAACGCCCCAGGCGTGAATGGCTTGTGTGATATGATGCGCGATCTCGGAGTTGGCGGGGTCACCGTAGTTTTCGATCTCAAAAAATTCTTCAACGCGCCGTGCGCCCTTTGGCGTGAGAATGGCGTTGCGAGCCTTTTCATCCACGAGATAATCAGCTTCGATATGGTCAGTTTCTTCCTTGCTGTCGATCTCCTTACGCACCTGCTTTGTCATCGTCCTTACAAGCGAATTGGCACGGTCGTAAAGATCCGTAGATTTTTCTCCCGCGCCGGAAATGATAAGCGGTGTGCGCGCCTCGTCGATCAGGATAGAGTCGACCTCGTCAACGATAGCAAACGCGTGTCCGCGTTGCACCATCTCCGATTTATAGACCACCATGTTATCACGCAGATAGTCAAAGCCAAATTCGTTATTCGTGCCATAAGTGATATCCGCCTCGTACGCCGCCTTTTTTTCAGCGGGGGTGATACCGTGCACAACAAGGCCCGTGGAAAGACCCATAAAGGCATAAACTCTACCCATCTCCTCGCTATCACGGCGCGCAAGATAATCGTTGACCGTCACCACGTGCACGCCCTTGCCTGCCAAGGCGTTAAGATAAGCGGGCATGGTTGCGACAAGGGTTTTACCCTCGCCGGTCTTCATTTCGGCAATGCGCCCCTGGTGCAAAATAATACCGCCCAGCAGCTGCACGTAAAAGGGGCGCTTGCCGAGCACACGGTCATCTGCTTCTCGCACGGCGGCAAAGGCATCCGGCAGTATATCGTCAAGTGTTTCCCCGCCGGCAAGACGCGCCTTCAGCTCACCTGTGGTATTTGCCAGCGCTTCATTCGTCATCGCGGCATATTTAGGCGCAAGCGCCTCTATCTCATCAGCCACGCGACGCAGCTTTTTGATCTGTCGGTCACTGTAAGAGCCGAAAATTTTTCTAAAGAGTCCCATCGTTTCCTCCGCATTAATACAAATTATATTTATTATACTACACTATAAAAGAAATTGCTATATAAAACGCAAAAAATTTGCAAAATATTTTCTCCCGACTTGCAAGCGTCGCAAAAATGTTCTATAATAAAGAAAACGACTATTCGGGGGATGGATTTGATGTCAAAAATACATATCGTGCTGCTTGAGCCGGAGATTCCGCAAAATACCGGCAATATTGCCAGAACCTGTGCTGCGACGGGCGCGTCGCTACATCTCATTCGCCCCCTTGGCTTTACCATTGACGATAAAAAGCTGAAGCGCGCGGGGCTTGATTACTGGGACAAGCTTGATATTACCTACTATGATGGACTTGCCGATTTTTTAGAAAGACACGGTGCCAAGCCGATCTATTTTTTTACTACGAAGGCAACCCATACATATGCAGATGTAGAATACCCCGACGAGGTGTTTTTGATGTTTGGCAAGGAAAGCGCGGGGCTACCCGAGGAGCTTTTGCTCTCCCATCCTGATACCGCCGTGCGCATACCTATGCGTGAGGGACTTCGCAGCCTTAACCTCTCTAATTCCGTAGCGATTGCCGTATATGAGGTGCTGCGGCAGAAATCGTTTGGGGGACTACTTCAAAAGGGCGCTTTGACAAAATACGATTGGTGCAAAGATAAGATCTGATTTCAGAAAAAACACGATTGGAATGAAAATGTATATGGATAATACCGTGATGATCGCGATGAGTGGTGGCGTTGACAGCGCAGTTGCTGCGTATCTGGCTTCAAAGGATAAAACTGCTGCCGGCGTTACAATGCAGCTTGCACCGGCAGGCAGCGAGCAAGGAAAAGCGTTGGCACGCGATATTGAGGATGCGGCAAGGCTTTGCCGACTGCTTGGTATTCCCCATTTTGTAGCCGATCTTACCACCGAATTTCGGCAACACGTGATAGGTCCCTTTATTGGCGCTTACGAGGCGGGAAAAACGCCAAATCCCTGTGTTGTATGCAATAAAAGCATTAAATTCGGTGCACTGATGCGCTATGCAAATGACAGGGGCTACGGCAAGCTTGCCACGGGACACTATGCACGGATAGAAAAGGATCAAAACGGCAGGCATCTTTTGCGCCGCGCCGCTGACCCCACAAAGGATCAATCCTACGTGCTCTACACACTCTCGCAGGACGTGCTGTCGCGTGTGCTGTTTCCGCTCGGTGACCTGACCAAGGCACAGGTGCGTGAAATTGCAGGGGAAAACGGCTTTTCGGCAGTGCAAAAAAAGGAAAGCCAGGATATTTGCTTTGTGCCGGACGGTGATTACGGCGCATTTATCGAAAGGAACGCAGGGTGCCCTCCAAAGCAGGGAGATTTTCTCGCACTTGACGGCACCGTGCTTGGCAAGCACCGCGGGATCGTGCATTACACCGTGGGACAGCGCAAGGGGCTTGGCATTTCCCTTGGCAAGCCTATGTTTGTGATCTCAAAATCCCCCGCTGAAAACACTGTGACTCTTGGCGACAACAGTGATCTTTTTACCACGCGCCTTACCGTGCGCGATATAAACCTTATTCCCTTTGAAAGGCTCGATGCACCCCTGACCCTTCTTGCCAAGGCAAGATACCGTCAGGATGCAGCACCCGCACGCGTTGAGCAAACAGGAGAAACGGAGCTGACGGTTGAATTTAAAACACCCCAACGCGCTATCTCCCCCGGGCAGTCGCTTGTCCTTTACGACGGGGACTACGTGGTTGGCGGTGGCATCATTCAATGAGTTAGATGCGATAAAAATAATGGCTGACCGATGCAGAATACACGGTCAGCCATTTCTGTTTTAAGCACACCTTTTAAAAATGAAAGCGCCTACTCCAAAACGAATCTCCTGTGTGTGCGGGACACACGTGATTGTAAGGGATCACATCCATACCAATGCCAAAATTTTGCCTTGTTTTGTATTTTCCAGCATAATATGGCTCATTTTCAGATAATTCCCGTCCGTTTTCGATATAATATCCACCGTAAGAATAGGGCGCATCCAACACCCTTATCGGGCGCGGAAAGCTTCTTGTAACATTCAGCAGTGCGGTTTTGTGGCGGTGCTCCTCGGGACAATCGTTTGTCGCAATACCGCCTCCCTCGCAGTAGTCGATAAGCACATGACACCGACACTCATGCTTCGGCTCCGTTCCCTTTTTAAAATATCCGATCTCGCTTCGGTCGCCGCGCGGATCGAGGTGGCACGCTTCGGACAACAGCATTCCCGAATCCTTACAATATCTTACTGCCACGACCGAATCATCGTTTTTAAACTGTCTTTCCCTTATACCTGCGATCTCAATGGCGCTGTGCATTACATCATCAAAAATAGCAAGAGCGTGATTACCGCTAACGTCTGCAACAGACTTAGGGTACTCATATCCATACCACACGCCGCATAAAAGCTCCGGCGTGTAGCCGATGAACCATTTGTCGCAGTTATTGCTGCTGGTTCCCGTTTTGCCTGCAACGTCGATCTTGTTTTTCAGTGTTAATGCTTTTCCCGTTCCCTCTTTAACAACCTTTCGCAGCATCATTGTCATAATAGATGCGGTATCCGTACTTAACACGCGTGCTTCTCGACGCTCGTTGCTGAGCAGTAGCTCGCCTCTCCCATCAAGCACCTTATAATAGCTGCGTGGGCTTTCAAACACGCCGTTGTTTGCAAGCACTGTATAACCACCGAGGAGCTCCCGCAGTGTAACACCCTGATATTGCTGCCCCAGTGCAAGGGACGCAGCGCCAAGATCCTTTTCTCCGTCGAGAGAATGAAAATGCAGCTTATCCGTTAAAAAACGATAAGAGGATCTTGCGCCAAGCCTGTTGAGCACCGAGATAGACACAGTATTGACGGAATGTGTGAGCGCTGCGTTTACTGTTGTAAGACCACGGTAGATATCGGGGGAATTCTTTGGCCACGGTGCACCGTTTTGGCGAAAGGAAAGGGGCACATCGTCAAAAACACTTCCGTAGGTGATAAGCCCGTTTTCAAGTGCGGGGGCATATACCGACAAGGGCTTTATTACAGAGCCTGAGGGGCGTTTTGTATTGGTGGCGTAATTTTGAATGCGATTGGAGCGCTTTTCTCCCACTGCACCCGCCACTGCTAAAATATCACCGCTTGCGGGATCTAAGATCATCACGGCACTCTGTGCCTTTTCACCACCCTTGTGAGTTGGGAAATTATCGCTGTTACGGTAATACTCCTCCACTGCTCGTTGCAGCTCCTCATTCATTGACACATAGATCTTCAGACCTCCACAATACACAAGTCGGCTTGCTTCGGCTTGTGTATAACCCTTTTCCCTTATCAATGCATCTATTACATCGGAGATGGCAAGATCCGCGTACCAGGAATTAACACGTCCCGTCATGGCATCAGGATTGATCTTTAATACGATATCCTCGGCAATCGCCGCGCGATAAGAAGCATCATCGATCATGCTCTGCTCCTTCATTTCAAAAAGGATCAGGTCACGCCGTGCGCGATTGTTTTGCGGATGTCTTATGGGATCGTATTTTGACGGATTGTTGGTAATTGCCGCTATGGTGGCACATTCTGCCAAGGTTAACTCTATCGGCTCCTTTGAAAAATAAGCATTGGCAGCCGTTTTCACTCCATAGCAGTTTTGCGCCAAATTCACTACGTTCAGATACTGCTCTAATATGGCATCCTTGGAAAGCTTTTCCTCTACCTTTGCCGCACGCATCAGCTCCCCCACCTTACGCTTGATGCTTTTCTCACTGTCACCCGTCAGGTTTTTCACCAACTGCTGTGTGATGGTTGAGCCACCGAATTTAGCATCGGTATCTCCACGCACATAGCTGCCTACTGCAAGGATGGTACGGATCCAGTCAATACCACCGTGCTCATAAAAGCGCTTGTCCTCTATGGCAATAAATGCATTTTTGAGATCCTCTGGCATATCGCCAAGCGCACAGTAAAGCGCATTTTCATAGCCGCTGATGCGGTCGTTTGTCAGCTCCTTGATCTCACCGTTACTGTCATAACAATAAAGCCGTGTGGTCCTGTCGCTGATGCCGATCGAAAAAAGATCCTCGTTAAGCTCACTTTCGGGCACGGTACGTGCCCAGATCGCCCCCACTATCACTGCAACGCAGGAAAATATCAGCAGGCAAAGCGTGACTAACAAAAACGCCCTTGCCACGCGCCCTTTTGTTTGTTTTTCATTCAAAAAGATCACCCCCACTCTCTTTTAGTCTTGAGTAGAGTGGAGGTGAAGAATACCTGCTTGTATATGGGAAGATACACGGATTTTGTTATTTTAATACCACGTTTTCCCCGCCTAACATTTCCACAAGAGCTGCGAAAAGCTCAGGAGTCAGCGTGATTCCGTCCCTTTGTCGGTGATACGTTAAGGTTGACGCATCAAAGATAGACACGGGTAGCGTGCCTGCTTGCCTTGAAAGTATAGCAAGCACCTTCTTACAAAGCGCGTTGGAAATCGACGGCACGCGCAAATAAAGAATGCGCGCATTGCGTATCGCTTCCTCGCTGACAGACGGTGCGACCTTTTTACTTTCATTTTTATCGCACGGCGTATTATCGGGAGAAAGCTCGCCTATATGCGAAACGACGATCTTTGGCGGTTCATCCTCTCTTAGGGATATCTGCCCCTTGATGCGTATCACAGCGTCGGAAACGATAAGCTCACGGTATTTTTCGCGTATTTTCGGAAAGGCGATACACTCGATCTCGCCCATACGATCTTCTACGGTAAAAAACACCATTTGCTCATTGTTTTTCGTAGACTTTACGGTAAGTGCGGTTACAATGCCCGCTACAACCACGTCTTGTCTATCCCTTAACGCCTCGCTGCCATCAGGGTCCGTAAGTGCGCGGATCTGCGTGATATCGGGCGTGGAAAGCGCTTTTGCGAAGCCGTCAAGCACATGTCCTGAAAAGTACATTCCCGTCGCCTCCTTCTCCGCGGCAAGCAGCATGCGCAGATCAAATTCGGGAAGCGGGGGGTATTTCACCTTCGGGGATGCTTCCTCGACAAAGGAAAACATATCAAGCTGCCCGGTGAGATTGGTGCGGTTTTTGCTCTGCTGTGTATCGATCATTTCCTCGTAAACAGCCATTAATTGACTGCGATAGATACCAAGCGTATCGAAAGCGCCCGCTTTGATAAGCGCCTCTACCTGACGCTTGTTGAGGTCGTGCGATGCCATACGCTCAAGGAAATCATCAAAGGAACGGTATTTGCCGCCGATACGGCGCTCCTTGACCACAGCCTCAAGGAACTGCCTGCCCACGTTTTTAAGCGCCAACAGGCCGAAGCGAATGTGCTCGCCCGACACACTGAAATTGATGTCCGATTCGTTGATATCCGGCGGCAGCACACGCACACCGCGCTTGCCTACCTCGGCAATATATGCCGCTATCTTGGGAATATTCCCAAGCTCTGAGGTCAAAAGCGCCGCAAAATACGCTCCGGGCGCATGCTCCTTAAGATAGGCGGTTCGGTATGATATCATAGCGTATGCAGCAGCGTGGCTTTTATTAAAGGCATAGTTGGCAAAGCTTGAAAGCTCATCAAACAACTCGCCCGCCACGTTCTCTTCAATGCCGCTTTTGGCACAGCCTTCAAGAAACGCTCCACGCTCAGCCTCCATCACTGCTGCCTTTTTCTTTGCCATGGCACGGCGTACGATATCGGCATGTCCGAAGGTGTAACCCGCAAGCTCACGGAATATCTGCATGACCTGCTCTTGATACACCACACAGCCATACGTTGAGGAAAGGATGGGCTTTAACAGCGGTGTCTTATAGGTCACCTTTTCCCTGCTTTGATGATTTTTAATAAAGGTGGGGATCGAATCCATCGGTCCCGGGCGATACAGTGCGATAGCTGCCACGATATCCTCAAAGCAGTTTGGCACAAGGCTTTGCAGCATCTGACGCATGCCGCCGGATTCCAGCTGAAAGACACCCGAGGTGGCACCTCTTGCAATGAGGCGATAGGTTGCCTCATCGTCAAGTGGGATCTTTTCGATATCGAAGCCCGCGTCCTTTTTCTTGATCTCCTTTACGGCATCGTCGATAATGGTCAGATACCGAAGCCCGAGAAAATCAAATTTCAAAAGCCCGAGAGCCGCCACGGTATCCATATCGTATTGCGTGACCACAGCGCCGTTGCTTGTTGCTAAGGGAAGGTACGTGGAAAGCGGCGCTTCGGTGATGACGATTCCAGCTGCATGGATCGATATATTACGCGGCATTCCCTCCAGTGCCACAGCAAGATCAAGCACTCTTTTCACATTGGGCTTTTGGTGGTAAAGACGCTTCAGCTCCGGGCGATCAAGGGCATCCTTTAAGGTGATGCCAAGCTCGCGCGGAATCGCCTTTGCCACAGCATCCACCTCTTGATACGAGATGCCCAGTACTCTTCCCACGTCACGCACTGCCGCGCGCGCGGCAAGTGTTCCAAAGGTAATGATCTGCGAAACGTGATCGCGTCCATATCGCTCGGTGACGTATGTGATCACCTCATCGCGCCGATTATAGCAAAAATCAACGTCGATATCGGGCATGCTGACGCGCTCCGGATTTAAAAATCTCTCAAAAAGCAGATCAAAGGCAAGGGGGTCTACATCGGTGATCCCCAGAAAATATGCGACAACACTCCCCGCGCCCGAGCCACGTCCGGGACCTACTGGAATTTGCCTTGATTTTGCAAAATTAACATAATCCTGCACAATAAGGAAATAATCAGCATATCCCATATTTTCTATAACCGAAAGCTCGTATTCCATACGGGAGCGATAGGCGGCTTCATCAAAGCGGTCGAGCGAAAACCCACCCGCAGCTTGCCGCTTTTTAAGCCCCTTTTCTGCCAGTGTACGCAAATAAAGCGGTGCACCTTTCCCCGTGGGGCATGGGAACTTTGGCAAGTGATTTTTGGTAAAATCAAAGGAGAAATTACACCGATCGGCAATCTTCAGGGAGTTTTCAACAGCTCCCTCATAAGCGCCGAACAGCTGCTCCATTTCAGAGGTATCTTTATAATAAAACTCGTCCGTTTCAAAGCCGATAGGGCGCCCGTCTTCAAGGCGGCTGTTGGTTTGAATACACATCAGCACAGCCTGCTTTTCTGCATCCTGTTTATAAAGATAATGACAGTCGTTTGTGGCAACGACGGGTAGCCGACAGGCTTCGGCGAGCCTTACAAGCATTGGCAAAATCTGCTTTTGCTCGGGTAAGCCGTGGTCCTGCAGCTCGATATAAAAGCGATCCTTGCCAAAGATTTCGGCATACTCACGTGCCACGCGGCACGCACCCTCAAAATCTCCAGCCGCCAAAAGCTGAGGAATGCGCCCTGCCAAGCACCCGGAAAGCGCGATCAGCCCTTTGCTGTGCTGCTTTAAAAGCTCGATATCGACGCGCGGCTTGCCGTAAAAGCCTTCGGTATAGGCAAGAGATACCAGCTTGATAAGATTTTGGTATCCTACCTCATTTTCACATAACAACACCATATGATTGGAGCGTGCCTCGGCGGCAGTTTTGCCAAAGCGCGAGCCGGGTGCCACATATATCTCACAGCCGATAATGGGCTTCACACCCTCTGCTACACACGCACGATAAAAGGCGACCGCGCCATACATTACGCCGTGATCGGTCAGTGCTACGGCGCTGTGTCCGCATTCCTTGGCGCGTTTTGCAATATCGCGGATGCGACACGCGCCGTCGAGCAGACTGTATTCACTGTGTAAATGTAAATGTACAAATGAGGACACTGCACTTCTCCTTAATCTTTTATTTTTGCTCCTTGTGCATATCGGCAAAGGTGATGATCTTTTGCAAGCGATGATTAAGCCCCGATTTGGTGAGTGGTGGATTGTGAAGCTTTGCCAGCTCCACCAGTGAGGCATCGGGATATGCTTCACGCAGTGAAGCGGTTTGGCGCAGCTCGGGGGGCATTACCTCAAGGCGCATTGCGGCGCGAAGTGCGGCAATGGCGTCAAGCGTGCGGCGCGAGGCACTAACGGATTTTCCTATATTTTTTGCCACACAGTTTGTCGCGCGGTTCTCCTCGTTACGGATGCTGCGCTTGATCCTTTCGTTCATCAGCGCAAAAAGCGCATTGTTTGCACCAAGCGAGGTGAGGATCTCCTCAATGGCTTCGCTATTCTTGAAATAAAGCCCAAAGCCTTCCTTTAGGGTGCGCTCCTTGGGAAACCAGGCGTTTTGTGATAGGAGCTTCACGAGAAGCGTGTGCTTTTCTTCCTCATACAGGCGAAACTCCAGATGATATCCCTTTTCGGGATCAGTTACCGTGCCCGCCGAGATCAGCGCACCCCGCAAAAATGCATTGGCACAGGCGGGACAAGAAAAAACAGGTGGCTCCGTCAGATCCCGAAGCAGTTGGTCTGACGAGAACAAGAGCGTTCTGTCGTTTACCAGTGCTTCCTTTTTATACAGCTCGCGATACACCCTTGCCGCTTCCCTTCTTGCCGCAAGGGACGACATAGTCAGCACAATATGCCCCCCCTTGGTTCTGGCGGCATTGACAAAAAGCCCCTGCAAATATGCTGCCTTGCAGCAGGATCTATGCGGCGCTCCCGCGATCAACTCTTCTTTTAAGCATAGTGAATAATTCATACGTCCTCAATTCCGATCATACAAATTTCCGTTTTTGGCACAAAGCCTCTTTCACGTTTGACAGTGGCTTTTACAATATTGATCAATCGGCAAACATCAACTGCCTTGGCGTCGCCGAGATTTACAATAAAACCGCCGTGCTTTAGGGAGATCTCCGCGCCCCTGCATCGCGTCCCCTTAAGCCCAAGCTCATCAATAATTTTACCCATAGAAACACCTTCGTCGGTGCGCAAAAACACACTGCCGGCACTGGGCAGATCGAGCGGCTGCGTTGCGGCGCGTTGTCGCAATGCACCTGTGATCTCGGCGGCAAACAAAGTGGGGTCGCCACACCTTTTTAGCCCAAGACAAACCTGCAAAATAATACAGTTGTTGGTTTTAAAAATGCTATTTCGATAAGAAAAGTTCAACTGTTTGTTAAATAAAGTCTTTATTTTTTCGCTTTCGGGATCGAACACCTTAACCCATTCAACAAGATCTCCGATGGATTTTTCGTGCGCACCGGCGTTCATCAACACGCCGCCGCCAAGTGTCCCGGGGATCCCGGCGGCAAACACAAGATCACCAAAGCCACGTGATGCCGCGCGCCTTGCAAGCTGCGGCAGTGTGACACCGCAATCACCGATCAAGCAGTTCCCCCTCATTCGGCAAGCGTTCAGTGCCACCGTACGGATCAGCGCACAGGGCTGCGGCTTATCGGAGAACAAAATATTGCTTCCCCTGCCGATCACGTGATACGGCACGCCGAAAAAACGGCACAGCCGCACGTATTCCACTAAGTCACCAAGGCAGGAAGGCTCGAGGAGATAGCGGCAGCTGCCTCCTATGCGAAAGGTGCAGAGATTTTTCGCTTCAACATTTTTTTGATACGGAATATTTCCTTGCTTTAATACTTCCTCGAAAAGAAACGACATCAGGAAAGCAAAAGAGGTACGAGTTCCTCTAATGCTTCAATGCGGTAGGTGTAAGGAATAGCTTCACTGATTTCTTTCCCCTTTGGATCAAACCAGCAGGTATCGATCCCCGCGGCGATACCACCTTTAATGTCCGAGGTAAGTGAATCCCCCACGACAATGGTATCCTTTTGAGAAAATCCCTCTATTTTGTTGGCAACCGCATCGAAAAAGCCTTTGTGCGGCTTTTCAAAGCCGATCTCCTCCGAGATAAAAATATCGGTAAAATAGGGTTTAATGTGAGAAGATGAAAGCCGATTTCTTTGCACGCACTTGATGCCGTTGGTTATGATATAAAGCCTTAGGGCTTTAGAAAGCGCACGGCAGACATCAAAAGCGCCCGGTATAAGATCTGCCCTTTTTGATAAAAATTCCTCATAGGTCCTCGCCGCATCGGTGGCATCAAGCGTGATGCCCATAGCTGTAAAGTAACGGGAAAACCGCATTATTTTCAGCGCTTCCTTTGTAATTTCCCCGCGCTCCAGCATTTTCCAATGCTCGTCATTGATCCTGCTGTAAAGCGAAATTTTTTCCTCGCTTGGTGCGACGCCAAGCAGACGAAGCGTATCGCTGATTGCTTCCCTTTCCGCGCTCGTAAAATCAAAGAGCGTGTTATCTGCATCAAAAAGCACGGTATGATATCGCGGCATATCCCATCACCTGCCCATCTCATCTTATATTCGTGATACCATTATACCTGAAATTTTGAAAGAATTCAAGCCATCAACTGCAATATATTCTGTTTTTCACTTGAAATTTCGTCATAGATGTAGTATAATATAAAATAATATTACTAAGGTAGGGGGGCATTTATGAAACGAGGCAAGATCAAGATCGGCATCATCGGCTTTGGTGCTATGGGAAAAACGCACACCTATGCGATAAACAACCTCCCCTTCTACTTTGAGGATCTCCCCTTTTCGGCAAGCATCAAGGGTGTGGTCACTCGCACTGCCGAAAAATCCCAACGGGTCGCAAGCGCTTACGGCTTTCCCATCGCTGCCACCAACGAGGACATTCTGATCAACGATCCTGACGTTGACGTGATCGATATTTGTACGCCGAATATCTATCATTTTGAAACTGCAAAAAAGGCTTTGCTTGCCGGGAAGCACGTTTACTGCGAAAAGCCGCTTTGCGACACTGAGGAAAAGGCGCTTTCCCTTGCGGCACTTGCCGAAAAGCAGGGGCTTGTTGCTATGACGGTGTTTAACAACCGCCATTTGACCGCCGTTATTCGCGCAAAACAGCTGATCGACGAGGGGAGGATCGGTCGGATCCTACACTTTGATATGCAATATTTACACAATTCCTGTATAGATCAAAGCCGCACAGCCGGCTGGAAGCAGGATGCTGATATTTGCGGCCCCGGTGGTGTGCTGTTTGATCTTGGCTCGCACGTCTTAGACCTTGCCGTTTTCCTCTGCGGCAAATTTAAAACCGTCAGCGGAAAGGCACATATCGCATACCGCGAGCACAAAAAAGAGTGTGACAAAAAGTTCATTACCAACGCCCCGGAAGCGTTTTATTTGATGGCACAAACGCTTGAGGGGGCGCACGGCATGCTCACCTTCAGCAAGCTGACGACAGGTGCAAACGACGATCTCTCCTTTTCTATCTACGGTGAGCGCGGTGCTTTGCGCTTTTCCCTGATGCAGCCCAATTACCTTGAATTTTACGACGCCACTGCCCCCAGCAAGCCACAGGGCGGAGTATCCGGCTATACTAAAATAGAATGTGTGGGTCGTGCACCTGCTCCCGCCGGTATTTTCCCCTCTCCTAAGGCACCTGTTGGTTGGCTTTTTGGACATGTGATGAGTATGTACCGTTTCCTTGAGGGCGTTCATGCCGGAAAAACACCTCACCCCACCTTCCGCGACGGCGCGTATATACAGCACCTAATGGAATGCGCACTTCTCTCAGACAAGCTTGGCAAAGCCGTGGAGGTGCGTTTATGACAGTCATTGGTCTTACGGGCAGCAGTGGCGCCGGCAAAAGCCTGGTTGCTTCGATCTTGGCGAAAAAGGGACTCCCCGTGATCGATGCGGATGCTATCTACCATGAGATTCTTGCTAATGGCGGCGCGTGCACCGATGAATTAGTCAATGCATTTGGAAAAGAGATCTTAGATTCTCGAGGGCTTGTGAATCGTCACGCTCTTGCCGGTGCCGTGTTCGGCAAGCCGCAAACAAAAACATTGCTGCATACTTTAAACGGTATCACCCATAAATATGTTATGAGAGAGATCGAAAAAACGTTGCATACCCTGCAAACGGGCGGCACGCGCATTGCCGTGCTTGATGCCCCTTTGCTTTTTGAGGCAAATGCCGATCTGCTTTGCGATCTTGTGATCGGTGTGGTAGCTCCAAAGGAGACACGGGAGGCGCGCATCGTTTGCCGTGACGGCATTTCCGATGAGGAGGCACAAAAGCGCCTGAGGTCGCAGAAAGGCGATGAATTTTATAGACTTCGCTGTGATCATATCTTGGAAAACAATTCCGATCAAGCTACGCTTGAAGAAAATATTTTTGCACTGCTTGAAAAGATAGGAGTGAAGCTTTAGTGAGGTCATCGGCTACCAAGAAGCATATGCTGACAGTTGCGGCAATTTTTGTTTCGATTGCCATTGTTTCTTTGGTTATTGCCGATCTTGTGGATAAGTATATGCGTGAGGAGAGAGAGCGTGCCGTATATGGTGCGGTGCTCACCGCCGCCGCTTCGTTTGACGTTTCTCCTGCTATGATCTTTGCCGTGATCAGCACGGAAAGTGATTTCAAGCCCGATGCCCTCTCCCCTGTGGGTGCAATCGGTCTGATGCAGTTGATGCCCGAGACCTTTGCTTTTTTGCGCGATGAAAGGCTAAAGGAGGATATCCCCGATGATGCCGTATGGCAAAGGGAGGTAAACATTCGGTACGGTACGTACTATCTATCCTACCTTTTTGACAGATTCGGCACCTGGCACACCGCGCTTGCCGCCTATAACGCAGGCGAGGGGCGCGTAGCGGATTGGCTGGCAGATCCCCTGTTATCAGATGGAAACACGCTTTTCCGTATTCCCTTTGAGGAAACGGAAAATTACGTAACGGCAACTCTTGAAGCTTACCGTTACTATCTTGAAAAATATAACCTTAAGGAGTAACTATGAACACAAAGGAGCTTCGTGAAAAGCTGACGTACAGCAAAAAGAGCGTTTACCAAAAAGTCAACGACGATACCGTTTCGGTGGCATACGATTACGCGAAGGGCTACGCCGCATTTCTTGACAATGCCAAGACCGAGCGCGAGGCAGTTGCCGTGTCCATTGAGATGGCAACCGAAAAGGGCTTTGTACCCTACAAGATCGGAGATCCCATCGTATCGGGCGGCAAATACTATTACAATAACAAGGACAAGAGCCTTTACCTTTTTGTGATCGGCAAGCGTCCCATTGAAGAAGGCATTCGCATCAATGCGGCGCACATTGACGCACCGCGCATTGATCTGAAGCAATGTCCCCTCTACGAGGAAGGCGGCATGAGCTTTTTCAAGACCCACTATTACGGCGGAATTCGTAAATATCAATGGGTAGCAACCCCTCTTGCCCTGCACGGCGTAGTTGTAAAAAAGAGTGGTGAGAGAGTCACGGTGTCGATCGGCGAGTGTGAGGACGATCCCGTTTTCTATATCAACGATCTCTTACCGCACCTCGGGCAAGAAACCAACAAAAAGCCGCTTGGCGAGGCGATTCCCGGTGAGAAGCTGAACATTTTGGTTGGCAGCCGCCCCTTTGACGCAAGTGATGAAAGCGACAATATCAAACTGAATACACTGTATCTTTTGCACGAAAAATACGGCATTACCGAGGACGATTTTCTCTCGGCAGAGCTTTGCGTAGTGCCTGCCTTTAAGGCGCGGGATATCGGCTTTGACCGTTCTATGATCGGCGCGTACGGACACGATGACCGTGTTTGCGCGTACCCCGCCCTGACCGCCATTCTTTCGCAGGACGAGCCCCAAAACACACAGCTGTGCGTTCTTGCGGATAAGGAAGAAACGGGTAGCGAGGGTGACACGGGTATTAAAAGTGCCATTCTCCCCGATCTTATCACCGAAATCGCGCGCGCGCTGGGCGGTAATCCCGCAGTGGTTCGTGCCAATTCAAAGTGCCTGTCTGCCGACGTTTCCGCAGCCTTTGATCCCAATTTTGCAAACGTTTTTGAGAAGCGAAACACGCCGCTACTCTCCTGTGGCGTCATTTTGACCAAATATACAGGCTCTCGCGGCAAGTCCTCCACCAACGATGCCAGTGCCGAATACGTGGGGTGGCTGCGCGGTGTTATGGAAAACGCAGGGGTGATCTGGCAAACCGGTGAGCTTGGCAAGGTAGATGAGGGCGGTGGCGGAACGGTTGCCAAATACGTGGCAGGGCTCAACATTGAAACCGTTGATCTCGGTGTTCCCGTGATCTCGATGCACGCGCCCTACGAGGTGATCTCAAAGGTGGATCTTTACCAAGCCTATCTTGCCTTTTTGGCATTTTCCCGTGCCTGATGCTTGACAAGCTAAAGAGCGCTGAGGCGCGTTTTCGAGAATTAGAAAAGCGAAGCGCCGATCCCTCGGCTTATGCCGACGCCGGTGCTTACGCCGCCTTAATGAAGGAATATCGCCGTCTTGAGCCTGTTGTGGTCGCGTTTCAAGGCTACAATGCCGTCAAGCAGGAGCTTGACGATACAAAGGAGCTGCTGCAAACGGCAAATGACAAGGACCTGAAGGCATTGGCGGCGACGGAGCTTGAGGCGCTTACCGTGCGCCTTTCGGAGCTTCAAGAGGAGCTAAAGGTTTTGCTCCTTCCCCGCGATGAAAACGATGATCGCAACGTGATCGTGGAGATCCGTGCGGGAGCGGGCGGTGAGGAGGCGGCGCTTTTTGCAGCCGTCCTTTACCGTATGTATACTATGTATGCCGAAAGCGTCGGATTTCACACCACAAGGCTTAGCCAAAACGAAACCGAGCTTGGTGGCTTTCGGGAGATCGTGTTTATGGTAGAGGGCGACGGCGCCTATTCCCGCTTTAAATTTGAGTCGGGCGTGCATCGGGTGCAGCGTGTACCCACGACCGAATCTCAGGGGCGTATCCAGACCTCGACCGTGACGGTTGCCGTGCTCCCCGAGGCCGAGGAAATTGACTTGGAGATCAATCCTGCCGATATCATAATGGAATCCTGTAAAAGCAGCGGTGCGGGCGGTCAGCATATCAATAAAACAGAGTCCGCGGTGCGCCTGACACACAAGCCTACGGGCATAGTGGTTGAATGTCAGGAGGAGCGCAGTCAATTTAAAAACCGCGACAAGGCGCTGAAAATGCTTCGCACGAAGCTTTTGGATATCAAGCGCAGAGCACAGCAAAACGAGATTGCAAGCACGCGCAGGACACAGGTTGGCACGGGTGATCGCAGTGAGCGCATACGTACCTATAACTATCCCCAGGGGCGCCTCACCGATCATCGCATCGGGCTGACGCTTTACTCGCTTGATAAAATTTTAAACGGCAATATCGGCGACGTGATCGATGCACTGATCACCGCGGATACTGCACTGAAAATGCAACAAAATTAAGGAGGTTTTCGTTTGAAAACCGAAATACTTACCATAAACGACGCGAGCGCGCAAAGAGATGAGATATTGCGTGCTGCCGAGGTGATCCGACGCGGCGGGCTTGTCGTTTTTCCAACAGAAACGGTATACGGCATTGGCGGCGACGCTACAAGTGCCGCGGCGGCAGATGCCATTTACCGCGCTAAGGGACGCCCCTCGGACAACCCCCTGATCATTCATCTTGCCACCCCCGAGGACGCGGAAGCGTATGCCGTGACAAGTGATGCCTATTATAGGCTTGCGGCGCAATTTATGCCGGGGCCGCTTACCGTGATACTACCAAAAAAGGACACCATACCCCCAACGGTTACGGGCGGGCTTTCCACGGTAGCTGTGCGCTGTCCCTCTCATCCTGTGGCACACGCACTGATCAAGGCAGCAGGTGTGCCGATCGCCGCACCCTCCGCAAATCTATCCGGCAAGCCCTCCCCTACACTTGCCACACACGTGATCGACGACCTTTCCGGGAGAGTCGATATGATCCTTGACGGCGGTGCCGCAGAGGTGGGACTGGAATCCACCATCGTGGCGCTTGAAGGCGAAGAGGGTGTGCTTTTACGCCCCGGTGCGATCACGTACGATGCGCTTTGCTGCGTGCTTGCACGCGTGACTGTTGCCCCCGCTGTTTTGGCGGCGCTTCCCCAAAGCGAAAAGCCCCTGTCCCCCGGAATGAAATACCGTCATTATGCGCCGAAAGCAGATCTGATACTCCTTGACGGTGCGGATGATGACGTTACTGCGTTTTTGCAAGCTGCTACCAAGCGGCGGGGGGTTGGCATACTTTGCTTTGACGAGGAGATCCCGCTACTTACGGGTGACGCCACGCTATTCCCCATTGGTGCAAAAAACGACCTTGCAAGCCACGCAAGGCGGCTGTTTGCCGTTTTGCGCGAAGCGGACACACACCCCGAAATACATACGCTTTATGCACATTTGCCGCAAAAAGAGGGGCTTGGACTTGCTCTTTATAACAGATGCATTCGCGCGGCTGCACATACGATAAAGAAAGTTTAAAAAAGAAAGGAAGATGACGAGATGGCAAAGAAAAGGTCGACCCCTGTAACAGAGCTGTCAAAGATCATTCCCGCACCTCCAACGCCACAGCCCATTACCGAAACCATTGAAAAGAACTATATGCCCTACGTAATGAGTGTGATCGTTTCCCGTGCGATCCCCGAGATTGACGGTCTGAAGCCCTCACACCGCAAGCTGCTTTATACAATGTATAAAATGGGGCTTCTTACAGGCGCGCGCACCAAGAGCGCAAATATCGTGGGACAGACTATGAAGCTGAATCCCCACGGCGATGCCGCCATTTACGAAACCATGGTGCGCCTCACGCGCGGCAATGCGGCGCTTTTGCACCCTCTGGTCGATTCGAAGGGCAGCTTTGGCAAGCAGTACTCAAGCGACATGAAATACGCCGCCTCCCGTTACACGGAAGCAAAGCTCGACAGCATTTGCCAGGAACTGTTTTCAGGCATTGAAAAGAACGCGGTGGATTTTGTTGACAACTATGACAGCACGATGAAGGAGCCTGTCCTGTTGCCCACCACCTTCCCGAACGTGCTGGTAACGCCAAACGTCGGCATTGCGGTTGGTATGGCATCTAACATCTGCTCATTTAACCTCGCTGAAATTTGTGACGGCGCGATCGCACTGCTTAAAAATCCAAAGACCTCAACGGAAAAGATCCTTGATCTCATCAAAGCTCCCGATTTTCCCGGCGGAGGACTTATCATCTACGACAAAGAGCAGATGCGCCGCATTTACGAAACGGGACAGGGATCGTTCCGTATTCGCTCAAGGTATAGCTATGACAAGGCTTCAAGCTGTATTGATATTTTACAAATTCCCTACTCTACCACCATTGAAGCTATCCTTGACAGTATTGCCACGCTGGTTAAGGAAGGCAAGATAAAGGAGATCGTTGATTTCCGCGATGAGATCGACCTCAACGGCTTTAAGCTGACGCTGGATCTGCGCCGCGGCACAGACCCCGACAAGCTGATGAACCGTCTTTACAAGCTGACCCCGCTTGAGGACAGCTTCAAATGCAACTTTAACATATTGATCAACTCTGCTCCCCGTCAGCTGGGTGTGGTGGATATTTTGAAGGAGTGGATCGCCTTCCGCACAGAATGCGTACGCCGCGAGCTTCAATTTGATCTTAAGAAGAAGCAGGACAGAAGGCATCTTGTAACGGGTCTTGGCAAGATCCTTCTTGATATTGACAAGGCAGTGCGCATCATCCGCCACGCGGAAAGCGACGACCGGGTGGTGCCCGATCTGATCGCGGGCTTTGGTATCGACGAGATCCAGGCAGAATACATTGCCAATATCAAGCTGCGCAACCTCAACAAGAAATATATCGTAAATTGCCTGAATGAAATGGAGAGCTTAGGGCGCGAGATCGCCGAGATCGAAGAGATCTTAGGGGACGAGCTGAAGCTTCGCGCAAGGATCGCCGCACAGCTTACCGAGATCAAGAAAAAGTACGGTCAGCCCCGTCGCTCGCAGCTGATATTTGCCTCTGATATCCCCGACGAGGAGATCGAGGAGCCGACAGAAAATTATCCCGTGCGCCTGGTGCTTACCCGTGAGGGCTACTTTAAAAAGATCACCTTCCAGTCTCTGCGCGGCAATGACGAGCAGAAGCTGAAGGAAGGAGATGCGATACACCAGATCTTTGATGCCGAAAATCGAGATAATCTGCTGATCTTTACCGATCAAGCGCAGGTATATCGCGTTTCGGTTGATGATTTTGACACCACCAAGGCTTCCGCGATGGGTGACTTCCTAAACGCGAAGCTGAATATGGAAAAGGACGAGCGCCCCATCTTTATGAAGGTGCAAAACACCTATCCCGAAGGGGAGAATATGGTCTTCATATTTGAAAACGGCAAGGGCGTGCGCGTTCCCATCACGGCTTACGTGGCAAAGGGCAACCGTCGCAAGCTGACGGGTGCATTCTCCAAGGCTTCTCCCATCGTTTCGGTATTTTACGAAAAGGAGAAGGATCCCTTTGACATCCTACTACTCTCCGATGCAGACCGTGCCATTGTGTTCAAATCCTCGCTGATCCCCACAATGAGCACAAGGACTGCCGGCGGCAACACGCTGATAAGCTTTGGCAGGAAAGAAAAACGCCTTGTGGAAGCGCTTTCGGACTTTACCGAGCGTTTTGGTGACGGCAAGGGATACCGCAAGTATAAGCTCCCTGCAACGGGTGTTTTACTAAACGAAAAAAACATTGACGCCATGCAGCTTCGCATGGACGACACTTTATAAATAAGGAAGGTTTTAGTAATGAAAAAGATTAAATCAAAGCTCTTGGTAAAGATCCTGGCTATTGTTTTGTGCGTTTTGATGGTGGTGAGTATGGCATTTTACACCATTTATATGATCGTTGAAAACGTAAAGAACGTCAACAACGAGGAAAATCACGACGGGCACGACCACGCCGCCCTGCCCGTGGAATACACGGTTAGTCTTTGATTGGGAAAGTAACATTTGACTGTAAAAGGGTTAGTGCGGACATACCGCCGAAAACGCCACTTGCGTTTTCGGAGATCCTTCGACTCGGCTTTGTTGCCTCGCTCAGGATGACGCTAAAAAGGGTTTGTGCGTATATAGCGCTCAGGGTGACCCACAGTGGAAAAGGTTAGTGCGATCATACCGCCGAAAACGCCACTTGCGTTTTCGGAGATCCTTCGACTCGGCTTTGTTGCCTCGCTCAGGATGACGCTAAAAAGGGTTTGTGCGTACATAGCGCTCAGGGTGACCCTAAATATGTGTTGAAACCCTCGGGATGACCCGAAAAAAGTAAAAACCAAGGTCGATCGTTCTCGACCTTGGTTTTTTGCTGTAAATAAAAGAAGCTGCCCGTATAATCATTTTTTCCTACAAAGGCGTGCTTTTATGCGGCGTGGCAAAAGTCGCAGGTAACGCATACGCAGCACCACGTAAAAAAATACGTAAAGGCGATAGGAAATCGACGCGAGGGACACGCGTCGCTCGCCCCTGTAAAAGGCGCAAACGCGGGCAATGATCGCTTCCCTTGGCACACCTCTCTCAAGTGCTGCTTGATTATCTCCGCAAAAAAGCGGCTCACCTTGCTTTGTAAGCTTCATCAGCCTATGTAGCACAAAGGAACCGTCGCTGCGGCGGTAAAGGCAGATATCGTGCTTTTTAAGGGCGCTCGGTTTCATGAGCAGCACGCTGTCCCTTCCCTCTCGCAAAAGCGGTAGCATACTGGTGCCACGGGGAAATAAACGAAATTCGCCTCCGCTTTCGATCACCTCAAGAATGACGGTATAAAGCTCCGCCATATCAAACTGCTTATTCTGCAATTGCCCCCACTCCCCTCAGAGTGGCGATAAATTCGGTGGCGTGCCTTTCAGCCGTTTCGGCATCGATCTCATATTCCCCGGTAATTGCCGATACAAGCCCTTTCATATCAATATCACGCTCAAGCTGATCCCAGATAAAGCTTCCCGTGCCGTTGACGGAGATCATACCGTTAAAGCGCTTGGTCGCCTCGCCCACAGCAACGATCACGTACTGCGTGCCGATCTTGCGCTTGATAAATTGATTGCTTCTGATCATATTTCTACTCCTTTAGAACAGATAGTCCCTGCGGCGGTAAATCTTAATGTGCATGACTTAAAAGGTCACTTGCACATACCGTCGTGCGCCACAAGCGCCGCCTCAGGCTGCATATTACAATGAAGCAGATATTGCGGCGTGGTGGCGATCAAGTGATCAAGCAAGGACAAAAGCCGATCCGCCATGGCAGGGTCTTTGGGCAAAAGCACCTGAGAAAAAAGCCGCGCGACCGCTGCACCATCATCTATTTTCTTGATCGTATTGTCCTTGCCACGCTCCAAAAAGCAAATAGCGTGCAAGGGAGCGCGCAATTTGCCGCCAAGACGTTCCTTACCGCGCCAAGGGGTTCCATACACGTACCACCTCCCCGCAATGCGGCGGAAAATAGGCTTATCTCCGTTTACGATCATGGCACGCTCACCAAAGACGCGAAGCCAAAGCGCCGTGTGCGTGGATTTTCCTGTGCCGCTTGCAGCGGCAAAGGCATAGCCCTCGCCGTCTAAGGCAACCACGGATGCGTGGAAGACCATCGCATCAAATCTCGGCAGCTCAAGTGCGATCCTTCGATAAATGCAGATACATTCAAGATACCCATTATCAGAATGATAGAGATCCTGCGCCCGTTCCTCCTCGATCTCCTCGGGAGTGACAAGAACGGTGATATCGGGCACTTCAAAATCGGAAAGGAAGTCCGCGCAAAACTGCTCTGCAAAGGGATATTTATTGTGTATCTCAATATTTAACTCTGCAATTCGTATACGAAACACGGTAAATCCTCCTTTCCGCATTTATTTAACTTATCAAAACGCGATGCGCTTTTCGATATACTCCCTCAGCTCGCTGATCGGCACACGGACCTGCTCCATGGTATCGCGGTCACGAACCGTTACACAGTTATCAGCGGCTTTTTCAGCATCACCAACGGTTTCAAAGTCAACGGTCACACAAAGAGGCGTGCCGATCTCATCCTCGCGGCGGTAACGCTTACCGATAGAGCCTGTTTCATCATAATCGACGGCAAAATATTTTGCAAGCTCGTCACGCACCTCAAGCGCCTTTTCGGACAGTTTTTTGGAAAGAGGCAGAACTGCCACCTTGTAGGGTGCAAGCGCGGGATGCAGGTGAAGCACTACGCGCACGTCGTTTTTCGCCTCGTCGATGACCTCCTCGTCATAGGCATCCACCAAGAATGCCAGTGCCACACGGTCAGCGCCAAGAGAGGGCTCGACCACGTAGGGCACGTAATGCTCGCCCGTTTCGGGATCGAAATAGGTCATATCCTTGCCGCTGTGCTTTGCGTGCTGTGAAAGATCGTAGTCGGTGCGATCGGCAACGCCCCAAAGCTCGCCCCATCCGAACGGGAACAGGAACTCAAAGTCGGTGGTACCCTTCGAATAGAAGGCAAGCTCCTCGGGATCATGGTCGCGCAGGCGCAGATTTTCCTCTCTCATACCAAGGTCAAGCAGCCATTTCTTGCAATGATCCTTCCAATATGCAAACCATTCAAGATC
>JAZOCO010000044.1:0-17590 GCA_045596505.1 Eubacteriales bacterium | reverse complement strand
TAGACAGATATTTAGACAAGCGTGGCATCACCGATATGAGCTAGCCGCCGTGAAATTTCAAACGATAGACCGCTACTATAAAAACCGTGTTGTGCGCTATGACAGCTATATTTTAGACCGCATATGCGTGGCTTTGGAATGCACTCTCTCTGACATTATCGAATACGTGGAGGATGATGAAGCCCCCCGACCCTAACTGCGCCTATTATGCGCTTAAAGCAGCAATTCAACTAAAAAGCCGATGCAAACGCATCGGCTTTTTAATGTTCTTTAAGGCAACCCCTTTGGAGATCAACCACGGATCTATGTCCTTAGGGACGCTCGCCATTCAAGACGATTTTTTGCCTGACGGCGAGGGCAATGCCTTCCCCTTTTCCTTTGCCTTTTGCGCACGGCGCGAATCGCCGAGCACAGCAAGTGTTTCTGTAAGCAATGTGCGCACCTCGTCGGGCAGATCGGCATACGCGCCTATCATATTGCGCAGACTCTGCCGCTTGCCGCCAAGGATGCCCGACACGGTATCCTGCTCCGATGCCTCAAGGATGCCGAAAAGTGCCTCGCTAAAGCGCCGACGGCGCTCGGGGCTGGTGACGCTGACGAAATGATCCACGATCGCCTCCGTGCGCTTTCCAAACGCGGTGCGCTCCTCGCCGTACACGAAATCATTTCCCAGTATCTCCCAGGAATACCCGTCGTGCTGCAATAGCCCCTTGTTCGTGCTTTTGACCACCTTATAATTGGTATCGTGCTCAAGCAAAACAGCAACGATGGATGACTCGGGCAGGTAGGTTTGAATGCGGTCGCGCAGCTCAAGATACGCGGCGCCTCTCAGCGTGCTGTCACAAAAGCCCGGTCCGTCGTTGTTGTAGACCGCGCGGATGCGGTAGCGCAGATGATCCCCCGCGTGAACGGCGGCATACATAGCAAGATTTCCGCCCTTGGAATGTCCCCCCACAAACAGACGCCGCAAGGGGTGCGCCGCCGCGACCTCGCGCAGATATTCCACCGCGCGCAGCTGCGCGGGCACGGGACACTCGTAGCTCATACGAAAATCCTCCTTCCAGCCGACCAGCGTATCGTCCGTGCCCTCAAAGGCGATGAAGATATTTTGCCCGGGCAAAAGAAAGGATACAGCGCCAAACTGTACACCGCTTGCGCGGTCAAATATCTTTTTTGCGCAAAGCATACGCAACGACCCGAAGCGACCCGAAGCCGCAAGCGTTTTCAAAAGTCGCTCATGATTGGTATCGATCCTGCCACCGGGGACGGCGGGGCGCGCAAAATACGCGCGTGCCGCGTCCGACAGGCGCACGGGGTCAGCCCCCGCCGCGCTCGGCACGATACCCTCAAAATCCATATATGCCAGCATTGAAAAGATCAGTGCGTCAACGGGGCAAAGCGATACGCTTCCAAAGGAAAGATCCCCACGCCAGGTAAGATAATCAAACAAATTACTCATAGACGCCCTCCTTTTCCGAGTATATGCGACAAAAAGCGCTCCGGCAACACCGCCGACGTGCCGAAAAACGGTGCACAGCGCCTTGCCGCCTTATCTTTTTTTACGTTCTCCCGCGCGGCTTTTTTGCCGCGGGGGTGCGCCCGCCCTTTTTGGGAGCGCTTTTATGTCCCTTGCCGTCCCCACGCGGCTTGCGCTGCTTGTCCCCTTGGGGATGCCCGCGCCCCTTGTCACCCCCGCGCGTTTTTTGATGCCCGTTCCCGCCCTTTTTCGGATCTTTAGAGTCATTAGCGCCCGCAGGGCGCACAAGGCAGGTGGGCGCAAAGCCAATGAGATCCTCGCGGTGTGCCGCGCGGAGCGCCTCGCGCACCGTGGCGGCGTTTTGGGGACGGTTAAATTGCAAAAGCGCCCGCTGAAGCTGCTTTTCGCGGTACTCGCGCGGCACGAACACGGGCTTCCCCGAAAGCGGATCGATACCCGTATAAAACATCACGGTAGAGGCAGTGCCGGGCGTTGGATAAAAATCCTGCACCTGCTCGGGCGCATAGCGATCCCGCTTCAGGCACTCTGCCAGTGAAACAGCGTCGGAAAGCGTGCTGCCGGGGTGACTTGACATGAGGTAAGGCACAAGATACTGCTCCTTGCCGATGGATTTTGTCAGCTCAAAAAAGCGTGCGCGGAATTTTTGATAGACCTCAAAATGCGGCTTACCCATGACATCCAGCACCCCGGCGGCACAATGCTCGGGCGCCACCTTTAGCTGGCCGCTGACGTGATCGCGCACCAGCTTTTTGAAAAAGCGCTCGTCGGGGTCGGCAAGCAGATAGTCAAAGCGAATGCCCGAACGGATAAACACCTTTTTCACGCCCGGCAGCGCCTCGATCGCCTCAAGCAATTCTATATATTCGCTGTGGTCGACCTTTAAATTCTTGCAGGGCGTGGGCGCGAGGCACTTGCGATGTGTGCACACGCCCGCCTTCAGCTGCTTCTCGCAGGCAGGGGCACGGAAATTGGCAGTCGGACCCCCCACGTCGTGAATGTAGCCCTTGAAATCGGGCATTGCCACGATCTTTTTACATTCCTCCACCACACTCTCAATGCTGCGCGAGCGGACCGTACGTCCCTGGTGAAAGGCAAGCGCGCAGAAATTGCACGCGCCAAAGCAGCCGCGATTGTGCGTGACGGAAAAGCGTACCTCCTCGATTGCCGGCACGCCGCCCTCCCCCTCGTACATAGGATGGTAGGTGCGCGCGTAAGGCAGTGCGTACACACGGTCAAGCTCCCCTTGCTCAAGCGGTGGCATAGGCGGATTTTGCACCAGCATCTTATTGTCGTAATATTCCACAATGGCTTTGCCGCTGATGCTGTCCTGGTTGCGGTACTGCACGCCAAACGCCTCTGCATAGCGACGCTTATCGCTCTTTAAATCGTTATAATCAAATGCCGCTGCCACGGGATAATGCACATGCTCGTCGCGTGGGGCAAGATAGACTGTGCCGCGCACGTCCCTGATCTTTTTCACGGGCACGCCGCGGTCAAGCAGTGCGGCGATACGGAGCAGGATATTTTCCCCCATACCGTAGGTTAAAATATCGGCACGTGCATCGACCAGGACCGAGCGCCGCACCTTGTCGTCCCAGTAGTCGTAATGCGCAAAGCGCCGAAGCGACGCCTCAAGCCCACCCACGATGATGGGCACGTCTCCAAACGCCTCGCGAATGCGGTTGCAATAAACGATCACAGCGCGATCGGGTCGCTTGCCCATCTTGCCGCCGGGCGAATAGTAATCCGCCCCACGGCGCTTTTTTGCGGCGGTATAATGCGCCACCATACTGTCGATATTCCCCGCCGTTACCAAAAAGCCAAGGCGGGGTCTGCCAAATTCACGAAACGCATCGGCGCTTTTGTAATCGGGCTGAGCAAGGATCGCCACGCGATATCCCGCCGCCTCCAGCACGCGGGAAATGATAGCAACACCAAAGGAGGGGTGATCAACGTATGCGTCACCCGTGACATATACAAAATCCGGCACGTCCCAGCCGCGCGCGATCATATCCGCCCGTGAAACGGGCAAAAAACGGTTGTCTTGCATACCGTCCCCCTCTCATTTATCTTACACGTGACCCTGTGCCGCACGCGCAAGGATCTCGGCAAGCCCCTCGTCGGGCGAGAGCAGGATCTCACAATCTCCATCGCCGTTGGTAACGGAAAGCACAAGTCCCATTTGTGGGTTCATATCGGGATGATAATTATAGCGTCTTATGCCGTGAGGCGTTTTTTTGTTAGCGGTCGAGAGGGGCGTGGCAGCAGTGATCTCCGAGAGCCCCACGCGGCATACCAGCTGCATGCGCGCGCCGCCACGGTAAGAAAACACCTCAAGATCCACACTTCCGTTCTCACCCTCGCGCACGCGGTAAAGATATTGCAAAATAAGATACCGTGCCGTAATTTGGATCACGGGCACGAGAAAACAAAGCCCCAGGGCTTGCAGAATGGAAGGGTACTTGGGCACTTGTGCCGAGGCGACAAAGGCGGCAGCAGCTGCCGCAAGGCAAAGAAGCACGGCAAGCTTTGCCGTTGCATTGCTCCGAACGGGTCTATATTCGTACATCATTTCTCCTTTTTCAAATACGCGTCAAGCGCGCGCTTGTCAGCCGCCTGCAGCTCCACGTCAAGCCACGGGCTTTCAACGTGATACAGGCGCAGCGTGCCGTAAGCGGGCTTTTCGTAATCGGTGGCGTCCTTATAATAGATGTCAAAAAAGATCGCGATGGTATCGTCGGTGACACTAACGTTATCAAACGTGTAAAGGAAATACGTATAAAGCCACGTGGTGGTAACGGTATGAGAGGTGGGCTTGATGCGCAGCCGGGAGAGCGCCTCGCTCCCATCCCGGTTGTCGCTTTTATCCTCGGGTGTGAGATCCTTTACTGCAAGAAGCGACACGTCAAAGACCTCAGTGCCGCGCGGCGGCTCCTCAGAAAGAGAAAAATCCTGCTTGGTCGCCTCAAGGGTGCTATTGTTATAGCGGAACAGCACCTGCACCTGCGCAGCCTCCGGGATAAACACGAACTGCGGCACGCCGAAATATCCGTAATTCGACTCGCCCTTCGTGACAGTCGCCTGCTCCTGCGTTTGCAAAAGCAGTGCATCGCCTCGCTCGGCATAGGCTGCCGCCAGCACCGCATTGGGCGAAAGGCCCTCTACCTCCCTTGGGATATTCCCCGAAAAGAAAACACGCCAAAGCAAAAAGAAGATCATCGCAAAAATACAAAGCATAAAAAGCGCGTGCAGCGCCTTGCCTGCGATCCACAAATAATAGCTTTTTCTCGGTCTTGCCACCCTTTGCCTCCGTTTCCCGTCGCCGACGGTCCATATTTTACCAACCTCGCTGTAAAAGCAACGTGCGATATAATTATTGTATAACAAACCGCAAAAAAAGTCAAATGATTTCTTTGTGAACACGCCACACGTGGGAGTGGAAAATTTTACATAGCCCCAAATATGCAAATCTATGCTAAAATAAAGAAAAAATGCCAAGGAGGACGACCATCATGAGGCAAGCCATCGCTTTTTTGTGTATTTCGTTCCTGCTCCTTTGGTTGGTGGCAACACCGCTTGCCGCACTGACTCCTACATACACGATAACCGGCGCATACAAATCCTCGCAATATCATAAAAACATCCTCGCCATCACCAAAACGGGTGATGCCGCCTTTGATACCGTGGCGGCGGCACTCTCCCAGCTCAACTATCACGAGGGTAACAGCAAGTCCGATTTCGACGGTGAAAATGCATCAGGCACAAAAAACTATACCGAATATAACCGCGCCTTTGGCACGATCGGCAATTCCTATTCCTATGCGTGGTGTGCGGCATTTGTTTCCTGGTGCCTTGACGTAGCGGGGGCTGTAGAGAGCGCGGGCGGCAGATTTACCAGCTGCACGCTTTGGGTGGAGCGCTTGCGAGAGCTGGGGCTTTACAGTACCCGTGCCTCGGGCTACACGCCAAAGGCGGGCGATCTGATCTTTTTCAGGTCCGCAGGCGTTTCTCGCGCCTCCGATCACGTGGGGATCGTGCGTTACGTGAAAAACGGGCGCGTTTATACCGTGGAGGGCAACTCCTCTAACAAGGTGTCGCTACGGGACTACGCCCTCTCGGACACCTATATCGTCGGATACGGAAAACCGAAATACGGCGGTACGCCCCTTAACAAGACCGCCCTGCAGCTGGAGGACGCAGCCACAGGACTTTACGTGGTAACAAACGATTTTTTGAACGTGCGCGCCGCCGCCTCTGCCACCGCCGCGAAGCGCGGTACGCTCTATCGGGGTGCGCTGGTGGAGGTAGAGAAGATCGAGAACGGCTGGGGTAAGATCACGTACGGCGGAAGAGAGGCTTACATATCTCTTGATTATGCGGACTTCGCCACCCCCGTTTTTTACACCGTGACCTACACGGCTGAAAACGCGGAAAACTGCCCCCCTGCTGCCTCGTATTTCAGCTTCGAGCAGACAGCGGCAAGTGCCGCCCTCCCCATACGTACGGGGTACCGCTTTTCTCACTGGAAGGATGCAAAAGGGGGGCTGTACGCCCCGGGCGACACGCTACCGACGGGAGATCTTGCCCTTGAAGCCGTTTTCGAGCCACTCCCCGTGATCGAGGAACCACCGACCGAGGACGAGCCCGCCCCCAATGTACCTCCCGCTGACATGCAAATGCCCCCCGCCACCAACGAAAGCACCCCCGAAGCCGACGCGCCGAGCGCTCCCGCCCCCTCGTCTGCGGCAAGGGAGGCAGCCACCGTATCGGGCGTGCTTGCCGCCACCGTGGGGCTTTGGTGGTACGCAAAAAGGTTTCTCGTAAAATAAAGCTGCGCTCAAACAAATATTTTGGAAAAAGCACTTGATTTTTTTCGCGCTTGATATATAATTATCTTCGATAATATTTTATCGGAGCGCTCTATGACCAAATTAAACCTTCTGAAAACGGCGGCAAAGAACAACGCCGTCATGCTTATTGCATTTTCGGCAGCACTTCTGACCGCATTTATCGTGCCGCCCGACAAGCAATACCTCACATACTTTGATTTCAAGACCCTAAGCTGTCTTTTTGCGGTGCTTGCGGTGGTGACGGCGCTTCGCCGTGTGCGGTTTTTCTACACCGTTGCAAGAAAAACGGTAATGCTCTTCAAGACAGCACGCATGAGCGTGCTGGGGATCGTATACATCACCTTTATCGGCTCTATGCTTATCGCAAACGATATGGCGCTTCTCACCTTTTTGCCGCTTGGCTTTTTCGTTTTGCATACTACGGGCAAGGAAAAGTATATGGCATTTACCTTTATCATGCAGAATATTGCGGCAAATCTCGGGGGTATGCTTACCCCCTTCGGGAATCCCCAAAACCTGTATCTTTACTCAAAATTTGCCATCGACGATCTTGTGTTTATAAAAATCATGCTGCCGCCGTTTTTGGTGTCGGTCCTGCTGATAACCGTCGCTTGTATCGCAATGGTAAAGCCCGAGCCGCTCGTGCTTGAGGACGACGACTACACCCCGCCGTGGTGGCGCGTGAGCATTTATCTCGTTCTTTTCGTGCTGTCTATCGTGATGGTGTTTCGGGTCATCCCTTATCAGGTGGGGCTTGTGATCATTCCCTTAGCGCTTCTGCTGCTTGACAGGCGCGCGCTTTTGAAGGTGGATTACGGTCTTCTTTTAACGTTTGTGTTTTTCTTTATTTTTTCGGGAAACTTGGCACGCATCGATACCGTGCGCGAATTCTTCGGCAGGCTTTTGTCTAAAAACACGTTGGCGTTCTCTGCCCTGTCGTGTCAGGTCATCAGCAACGTGCCGACGGCGATACTTCTGTCGCAGTTTACGGACAATTACCGCGAGCTGCTGATGGGGGTCAATATCGGCGGCACGGGAACCTTGATCGCCTCGCTTGCCAGTCTTATCACCTTCCGCACTTATACCATGCACAACCCCGGCAAGACAGGAGAATACCTGTTAAAATTCTCGCTCTGGAGCTTCGGATTTCTTGGCATTCTTCTGGCTTTCTGTCTTATCCTTGTATAGCTGTGCTTTTTCTGACGCCTTTTGTCATGCGATTTTTTCATACGACCTTATAAAATTCATACACTCTTCACATTTTTATGATAGCATATAAAGTGATTTATTAATTTAAGGAGGCGAATCGTTTGCTTTCTCTACGCGACATTGTAAAAACATACGCCACGGGCGATACCGAGGTCACGGCGCTGCGCGGCGTGAGCATTGATTTTAGGGACCACGAGTTTGTGTCGATCCTCGGTCCCTCGGGGTGCGGTAAGACCACGCTCCTCAACGTTATCGGCGGCCTTGGCCGCTACGACAGCGGCGATCTCATCATCGGTGGTCGATCCACCAAGGAATTTACCGATGCCGATTGGGATACCTATCGCAATCACTCCATCGGGTTTGTGTTTCAAAGCTACAACCTCATCATGCACCAAACGGTGCTCTCAAACGTGGAGCTGGCACTGACGCTCTCGGGCGTTTCCCGCGAGGAGCGCCGTGCGCGTGCCATTGCGGCACTCGAGCAGGTGGGGCTTGGCGACCAGATACACAAAAAGCCGAACCAGATGTCCGGCGGTCAGATGCAGCGCGTTGCCATTGCGCGTGCGCTGGTAAACGACCCCGAGATCATTCTTGCCGACGAGCCAACGGGCGCGCTTGATACCGTGACCAGCACGCAGATCATGGAGATCTTAAAGGGCATCTCAAAAAACAAGCTGATCATTATGGTCACGCACAACCCCGAGCTTGCCGAGGCGTATTCCACCCGTATCATCCGCGCGCTTGACGGCGAGATCACCGAGGATACCAACCCCTACAATAACGAGGAGGCAGACGCCATCGCGTCCGCGCCCACCCTGCCCAAAAAGAAGAAAGAGAAAAGGAAAAAGGGCGACAAGGGCAAGCGCTCTATGTCGTTTCTCACCGCCCTCTCGCTTTCCTTTAACAACCTGCTCACCAAAAAAACCAGGACCCTGCTGGTTTCGGTTGCGGGCAGCATCGGCATCATCGGCATTGCGCTGATCTTGGCGCTCTCAAACGGCGTGAACCTCTTTATTGCCTCTGTGCAGGAGGATACCCTCTCAACCTATCCCCTCACCATACAAAAGGAAACGCAGGATATGTCCGCTATGCTGGGCGCCATGACCGCGACGGGTGGCGGTGCCGAGCATTCGGACCCGAACAAAATTTACGTCGATGATTCGCTTGGCACGATGATGTCGGCGATGAGCGCCACGGTCAGCAACAACCTTGAGGCATTTAAGAAGTATATTGAGGAAAACCCCGATAAGCTACAGGGGCTTGTCAACGACATTCAGTATACGTACGACTTTGAGCTTCAGGTCTTTAATATGGTGACCGTTGACAAGGACGGAAACCCCACCTCCGAAGCAAGAGAGATCGGCATGGACGTGGTGTTTGACCACATGGGCAGTGCCTTTGCCGGCATGTCCGAGCTGATGGAAATGAGCGGCGGCATGGGGGGCATGAACGTCTTTTCCGAGATGATCAACAATGGGGACCTGCTTGAGCAGCAATACGACGTGGTGGCGGGCAATTGGCCCAGCGCCTACAACGAGGTGGTGTTGGTGGTCAGCGGAAATAACCAGATCGCCAAAATGACGCTGTATATGCTCGGCATGATCGATCCTGCCGAAATCGAAAAGGAACTTGAAGCCCTGATATCGGGCAGTTACGAGGCAACCGAGGATATCTCCTACACCTTTGAGGAGCTTCTTGCCACCAAGTTTATGCTTCTCACGACTGCCGATTTCTTCAAACAGACCGACCGCACCTACCCGACCGCCGATGGCGACAAGCCCGTATGGACCGACCTGCGCGAGGGACCTGCCTTTGACCGCACCGCCTTTGTCAGCCAAAATGGCGTTGAGCTGAAGGTCGCAGGGATCGTGCGCCCCAAGAAGGGCGTTGCCGCCACCTCCATTTCGGGGGCTGTCGGCTACACGAAGGCGCTGACCGACTACATTCTTGCTAAAAACGCCGAGAGTGCCGTGATCCGTCAGCAAAAGCAATATCCCACTGTCAACGTCTTAACAGGTCTTGCGTTTGAGCGCACCCACTACACCCCCGAAACCATTCACGAGCTGGTTGAGAAGATCGATGCCGCCACCATGGATATGTTCTACGCCTATATGACGCAGCAGATTCTCACCAATCCCGATTTCTCCGACCGTATCGAGGTCACCGACACCCAGTCCTTCCTTGGCATGTTTATGCTTTTGCCCGCCGAGGATCGCGCCACTATTTTTGAAGCCATTCTCACAGCGGCAACCGCAAACCCCGCCAACGAGGGTGGGCTTGAAAAGCTGTTCGGGGTCCTGACCGCAAGCACAAACGGCATTGCCGTCACGCCCGATAACATCGTGCGGCTGTTGCCGATCCTTGATCTGCAAACGCAGGTCATGCTGGCTTTGGTAGGCATGCCAAACGAAGAATTCCCCGCTATGTCCATACCCGGCCTTATTGAAATGGCGGGCGAGCAAACCATGCAGGGCATCTACACGCAGCTGACCGACAGCATTAAGACCATGACCGTCAACGAGGAGATCTTCACAGCCATTCTCGGCACGATGGTGCCCGACGATCCTGCCTTTATAGAACTGGAGGAAACCCTTTACTCCATGGCACCGCAGATCGACGCAACGCTTGAAAGCGTGCTTGATGTGCTCGACGATGCCGAGGCAGCAAAGCCCGCGTCCATTAGCTTCTTCGCCGTGGATTTCGAATCCAAGGAAAAGATCGAGGCGTTTATTGCGGAATACAATCAAAACGCCCAAGACGCCGATAAGCTTGAATACTCCGATCTTGTCGGCACGATGATGTCCTCCGTTACCATCATCGTCAACGCCATCTCCTACGTGCTGATCGCCTTCGTTTCCATCTCGCTGGTGGTATCCTCCATTATGATCGGCATCATCACCTATATCTCGGTGCTGGAGCGTATCAAGGAGATCGGTATTTTGCGCGCCATCGGCGCGTCGAAGCGGGACATCTCGCGCGTCTTTAACGCCGAAACGCTTATCATCGGCTTTGCCGCAGGCGCGATCGGTATTCTCGTCACGCTTTTGCTGTGTCTGCCTATCAACCTGATCCTTAAGGCAGTCACGGACATGGAAAATATCAAGGCTGTTTTACCTGTCGGCGCCGCGTTTATTCTCGTTGCCATCAGCATGTGCCTGACGCTGATCGCGGGGCTTATTCCCTCTCGCATCGCATCGAAGAAGGATCCCGTGGTGGCACTTCGAACCGAATAAATCGAAACGAAATCATAAGGGGCTTGTACCGCACGTGCAAGCTCCTTTTCGTTTGCTTTTTTTCTCAAAAATCGAGAAAATTGTGATAAAAATAACAAAGAAATGGGCGTGCGCAGCAGGTTGTTAAACCTTTAACAAAAAGTGCCTGTTTTTTCAATTTTTTTATAAAATTACTATAAAAATTGTCGCACTTTCCCTTGACATAAAAACCCCCGCCGTGCTATACTATCTATGGTCGAAGGGCGATGCTCGCAATGCGCTGCAATGCGTTGCAAAAAGCCGATGACACTCCCGCAAATGTGTCACACAGCTTCGCTCGCCGCATCGTACCGTTACGCTTGTAAACAAAATACTTATATTCGGAGGTACAAACATGAGAACTGAATGGCAAGGCTTCGTAGGCGGCGCGTGGGAGAAGGATATTGACGTACGCGACTTTATCCAGAAGAACTACACCCCGTACGACGGCGATGACAGCTTCCTTGCAGGCCCGACCAAGGCAACCCTTGATCTTTGGGCAAAGGTCAGCGAGCTGAAGAAGGAGGAGATCGCCGCAGGCGGTGTTCTTGATATGGATACAAGCGTGGTGTCTACCATCACGTCCCACGCACCCGGTTACATTGAGCAGGAAAAGGAGCAGATCGTAGGTCTTCAGACCGACAAGCCCCTCAAGCGCTCGCTCCAGCCCTACGGCGGCATCCGTATGGCAATGAAGGCATGCAAGGATAACGGCTATTCCGTCGCTCCCGAGCTGGTGGAATTCTTCTCCGAGCACAGAAAAACGCACAATGCGGGCGTGTTTGACGTATACACCCCCGAGATCAGAAGATGCCGTACCAACCACATCATCACGGGTCTGCCCGACGCATACGGCCGCGGCCGTATTATCGGTGATTACCGCCGTGCAGCACTTTACGGTATCGATCGCCTGATCGAGGACAAGAACGCACAAAAGGACTCCACCTCCAACACGCTCACCGCTGAGGTGATCCGCGATCGCGAGGAGCTTTCCGAGCAGATCCGCGCACTTGAAATGATCAAGGCAATGGCTGCAAGCTACGGCTGCGATATCTCTAAGCCCGCTTCCAGCTTCAAGGAGGCTGTGCAGGCAACCTACTTTGCTTACCTTGCAGCCGTTAAGGAGCAAAACGGCGCGGCAATGTCCCTTGGTAGAACCTCTACCTTCCTTGACATTTACGCTACCCGTGATATTGCAAACGGTGTGCTCACCGAGGAGCAGGCACAGGAGATCATCGACCATTTCGTGATGAAGCTCCGTATGGTCTGCTTTGCAAGAACGCCCGAGTATAACGCCCTCTTTGCAGGCGACCCCACGTGGGTGACCGAGTCGATCGGCGGTGTAGGCGTTGACGGCAGACACATGGTCACCAAGACCTCGTTCCGTTTCCTCAACACCCTTAACAATATCGGCGCTGCGCCCGAACCCAACCTTACCGTTCTTTGGTCCACTAAGCTGCCCGAGGGCTTCAAGCGCTTCTGCGCAAAGGTGTCGATCGAGCACCACGCTGTGCAGTACGAAAACGACGACCTGATGCGTCCCACCCACGGCGACGACTACGGCATCGCTTGCTGCGTATCCTCTATGAAAATCGGCAAGGAAATGCAGTTCTTCGGCGCACGTGCAAACCTGGCAAAATGCTTGCTTTACGCGATCAACGGCGGTGTTGATGAGATGACCGGCACGCAGGTCGCACCCAAGTTCCAGCCTATCACCTCCGAGTACCTTGATTACGATGAGGTTATGGAAAAATACAAGGCTATGATGGAGTGGCTTGCCGGCGCATACGTAAACGCCCTCAACGCCATTCACTACATGCACGACAAGTACTGCTACGAGCGCGCACAGATGGCGTTCCACGACAAGCAGGTCCGCCGCTGGTTCGCAACCGGTATCGCAGGCTTCTCCGTGGTTGCTGACTCCCTGTCCGCTATCAAGTACGCAAAGGTGAAGGTCGTGCGTAACGACCAGGGCATCGCTACGGATTTCATCGTCGAGGGCGATTTCCCCAAGTACGGCAACGACGACGACCGTGTAGACGAGCTTGCAAAAGAGGTTCTGCGCCTGTTTATCACCTACCTGCGCAAGCAGCACACCTACCGTGAGGGCATCGTGACCACCTCGATCCTCACCATCACCTCTAACGTGACCTACGGCAAGAACACGGGTGCTACCCCCGACGGCAGAAAGTGCGGCGAGGCATTTGCACCCGGTGCAAACCCGATGCACGGCAGAGATGAAAGCGGCGCTGTGGCATCGCTTGCGTCCGTCGCGAAGATCCCGTTCTTAGATTCTCAGGACGGCATCTCCAACACCTTTACCATCGTTCCCACCGCGCTTGGCAAGACCGAGAAGGAGCGCGAGGATAACCTGATGGCTCTGCTTGACGGCTATATTGCAAAGGGCGGCTTCCACCTCAACGTCAACGTATTTGACCGCGAGCTGCTGCTTGATGCACAAAAGCACCCCGAGCTTTACCCGCAGCTGACCATTCGTGTTTCGGGCTACGCCGTGAACTTCATCAAGCTCACCAAGGCACAGCAGGACGAGGTCATTTCAAGAACCTTCCACGGCTCTATCTGATATGACGGGGCAGATCCATTCGATTGAAACTTTTGGCACGGTAGACGGTCCGGGCGTACGCTTCGTGGTATTCTTTGAGGGATGCCCGATGCGGTGCCTATACTGTCACAATCCCGATACGTGGGTGCCGGGGGCGGGTGAGACCCACACCGCCTCCGCGCTCATCGCGCGGATGCTCCGCAACCGCAGCTTTTATAGCACGGGCGGCATCACCGCTACGGGCGGAGAGCCCCTCATGCAGCTGGATTTTTTGACCGAGCTTTTTGAGCTTGCCAAGGCAAACGGCATCAATACCTGCCTTGACACCTCGGGCGTGACCTTTCACGAGGATCCCAAATACCTCGCGCGGCTTGACCGTTTGCTTGCCGTGACGGACCTTGTGATGCTTGATATCAAGCACATGGACGAGGAAACGCACAGAGTGCTGACGGGTCACGGTAACAAGCACATTCTTGCATTTGCCAAATATTTGCGCGAAAAAGGCGTGAAAATGCGGGTGCGCCACGTCATCGTCCCGGGCTATACCGACGGACGTGAGGAGCTGGCGGCGCTTGGCAGATTTTTGAAGGATTTTGATAATCTTGAAAAAATTGAAGCGCTTCCCTACCATACACTCGGCAAGGCAAAGTACGAAAATCTTGGCATTCCCTACCCGCTTGGCGACACGCCGCAGCTGACTGCAAAGGATGCCGAGGCGGCGCTTGCCGTGATCAAAGAAAATATGTAAATAAGAAGCTTGTCAACCGGTGCTTTGCACCTGGTTGACAAGCCTTTTTTACACGTGCGGACTTTTTCGGTCGCGCCAAATATCACGAGACCCTTTTTATTTCATGCGCATTTTGGCGGGCATCATATCCCCCATCGCGCGCACTGCCTTTTCGGTCTTCTTCACCATACGGCGCGTTTCACGCTTGCCGCCGACCACCATACCAACAGTGCCGCCCACTACCATGCCGGCAAGCAACCCTGCCGCGGTCATCGTTGCCTTATTCATTTTATTTTTCTCCCCCCTTTTTGTTTCTTCATTTTTAGTTTGCACCGCGGCAGGACTTTTATGCGAAAAACACAAGGCAGCAAAGGAAAAATTTGCAAAATTTATGCCCGCATATTGCAAATGATAGAAAAAAGCTTTATAATATGAAATAGTAAGAAAAAAGGAGTAACGGCAATGGAGCAGATCTATACCATACCCGTAAATGAGGCGTTTGATGCCTCAGCTGCCGATCACACCTGTGGGTGTCCGATGTGCGCGCTTTACCGCAAGCTGCAGGAAAACGAGCTGGAGCTGATCCTTGGCGCTTCCATGATGGAGCCAGACGTGCGTATTCAAACCAACAAGGAGGGCTTTTGCCGCACGCATTACGATATGATGTTTGTGCGCAAAAACCGCCTTGGTATGGCGCTGACGCTGGAAAGTCACTTAAAGGAGCTTGCGGAGGATCTGAAGGCGGGGCTGATCGGAAAGCTGATCGCAGGTGCTGATGCAAAGCCCGTGAAGCGCATCAAGGCACTGGAAAACTCCTGTTATGTGTGCCGCCGCATAGATTTTCATTTTCAGCACATGGCACAAACCGCGGTTTTTTTGTTTGACACCGACGAAAATTTTGCCGAAAAATTAAAGCAGCAGCCCTATTTTTGCCTGCCACACTACCGCCTGCTGCTGGAGCGCGGCGACGCGCGCCTTAATAAGAAGAAAATGGCGGAATTTACCGAGATCCTTTCGAAGATCGAGGAAAGCTACCTTTCTACCCTCACCGAGGATATCAGCTGGTTCAGCAAGAAATTTGATTATCGCTACGACGCCGAGCCATGGAAAAACTCAAAGGATAGCGTAGAGCGCGCCATTAAATTTCTGCGAGCCGATCTGCATAGCTCGCCCAACCAAAAATAAAGGAGAACTCTATGAAGCTGACAAACGAAACGCTGAAAACACTAATCTTGGGTGCTGTACGATTTGAGGAGCAGGATGACGGCTTTTTGTCATTGCACCGCTTCACCGAAAAGCAGGAAGCCTATTACCGTGACACCAACCCCGGCTTTTACAAAAAATCCCTCGCCACCTCAAATATGCGCCTTTGTTTTGAAACCGACGCTTCGCAGTTTTCCTTTCATTACCGCGCAAAAAAAGCCTCGGGGCGCAATTTCTTCTTTTTTGATCTCTTTGTTGACGGCGTGATGCTGGAGCACTGCGGCGATGCATATTGCACGGAAAAAAGCGGTCGGGTGATCTTTACGCTGCCAGAAGGCAAGCACCTTGTGACCCTCTATTTTTCGGGACTTTTCTCTGTGGCGCTTGGAAATTTTGAAATACCTGACGGTGCCACCGTTACGCCCGTTAAAAGATCTCGCAGGCTACTCATGTACGGTGACAGCATCACGCAAGGGTACGACGCGGTCTATCCCTCCCAGTCCTATGCAAACCTTGTGACGGATATGCTTGACGCTGTTTCCCTCAATCAGGCAATCGGCGGCGAGGTGTTTAACCCCGGCATTGTTGACGGTGACCTTGGCTTCACCCCAGATCTTATCACCGTTGCTTACGGCGCGAACGACTTTGCCAAGCGCGAGCGCGAGGATATGGTGCGCGATGCAAACGAGTTTTACCGCCGCGTGCGTGCCGCATTCCCCACGGTAAGGATCTTTGCGATCTTGCCGATCTGGCGCGGGGATAAAGACACGCTTGCCAGCGCCGTTGGCACCTTTGAGGAAGCAAAGGATATCGTGCGCCGTGCCGCCGAGGCACAGGAAAACGTGGTGGTGATCGATGGCAACACCTTTGTGCCGCATCTTCCCGAATTTTTCTCGGATAAGCGCCTGCACCCCAATGATCTGGGCTTTAAATTCTATGCCGACGCACTGTATGCTGCAATGATGCCTCACCTGAAGGGACTCTGATATGACATCCAAATACGGAAATATGATCGACCTGCTGGCACTGCAAAAGTCCTTTATCCTAAACCATTTGGGGGAGGGCGATACTGCCGTTGACTTTACAATGGGCAACGGGCACGACACCGCGTTTCTCTCAAAAACCGTGGGGGAGCGTGGACGCGTATATGCCTTTGACGTGCAAGAGCAGGCGCTTGCTTCCACCACAAGGAATTTGGAAAGCGCCGGGTGCCCGAAAAATTACACCCTGATTCTTGACTCGCACCACAACGTAAAAAAGTACGTATCCGAGCCCATCAAGGCGGGAATGTTTAACCTTGGGTATCTGCCCGGCAGCGACAAGAGCGTGACGACTATGCGCGAGACCACCCTGCCCGCCATTAAGGCGGCGGTGGAGCTTCTTGACCACGGCGGCGTGCTGCTGGTGGCGGTCTATCCCGGCCACGCCGAGGGAGAGGCAGAGGGCAAAATGGTGCTGGATTATTTCGAAACGCTTGACCGACACGTGATCTGCTGCACCCTTATCCGCATTTTAAATTCCCCCACCTCTCCCTTTTTCGTGGTGGTGGAGAAGAAATAACTACTTATTTCAAAAAAATTAAAAAAAGCACTTGCAATCGCCCGTAAAATATGATATAATAGGCGCGTTGCTGGTGTAGCACAGGGGCAGTGCAGCTGATTCGTAATCAGCAGGTCGTGAGTTCAAATCTCACCACCAGCTCCAACAAAAAAGCAGATGCGGGAGCATCTGCTTTTTTGTTATTTCTTTTCCACCACCACGAAAAAGGGTGAGGCGGGGGAATTTAAAATGCGAATGAGGGTACAACAAATAAGGTGCCTGTCAAGCGTGGCAAAATAGTCAAGCACCATCTTGCCCTCAGCCTCCCCCTCGGCATGCCCCGGGTAAACTGCCACCAGCAGCACACCGCCATGGTCAAGCAGGTCAATTGCCGCCTCGATTGCGGGCATGGTGGTTTCGCGCATGGTGGTAACCGTTTTATCGCTGCCCGGGAGATACCCAAGGTTAAACATGCCCGCCTTGATGGGGGCATCTACGTATTGTTTTACGTTGTGGTGCGAGTCAAGAATTAGGGTGTAATTTTGGGGGCAGCCTGCCGCTGCTAAATTTTTCGCGGTGGAGTGAAGCGCCTGCTGCTGCACGTCAAAGGCAAAAACGTGCCCGTTTTCTCCCACGGTTTTACAGAGAAATTCGGTATCGTGCCCGTTGCCCATGGTAAAATCAACGGCGGTGTCACCCGCGCCCAGATGATTTAAAATAAAGCTTTTTTGCAAAGTCGGAGGCCAAGCG
>JAZOCO010000043.1:0-49081 GCA_045596505.1 Eubacteriales bacterium | reverse complement strand
GGCAAGACGAAGCGAAAAGCCGAAGCAATATGCGGATATTACAAGGCTTTTGGCTGATGGATGGACAAATATTTGCAGGCGAAAACCTTATGTGTTCGATTCCCTTGCGGCTACTCACCCCTGTCGTTTTTGCTTGATGGCTAAACGCCATCATTTCTGACAGTTTCTCGGTCAAAAAACGCAAATTCCGCGCTTCAAAAAAGCCTACCGTCGGCTTTTTTGAGAAGGGGCTGCGCTAATGAGACGCAGCCCCCTTTCTTATTCCTCCCCCAGCACAAGATATCGTATTGCTTTTTTATACCCTTCAAAGCCAAGACCCATATAGGTCTTTTTTGCAACGGGGGCGACGTATGAATGGTGGCGGAACGGTTCGCGCTCCATCACGTTTGAAATGTGCACCTCAACCGTTGGGATCGCCACGGCAGAAAGTGCGTCCGCAATTGCCACACTGGTGTGCGTGTAGGCGGCGGGATTGATCACGATGCCATCAAAGCTGCCGTATGCTGCTTGGATCTTATCTACGATCGCACCCTCGTGGTTGGATTGATAGATCTCGCACGTAGCCCCTGCCTCGTCGACGGCTTTTTTTATACATTCGCAAAGCGCCCCGTAGCTGCGGTTCCCGTAAATTTGCGGTTCGCGCAGCCCCAGCATATTAAGGTTTGGTCCGTTGATGATCAACAGCTTCATTTCAGTGCCTCCTTGATGCGTTTTAGATTTTCCTCCACGTCTCTTGTAATGTGAACGGTCACGTCTGCAAATTTGCGGTAAAGCGGCAGGCGCTCGCGATACAGCGCCTCGGGTGAGCGCGCAAGGGAAAGGGGTCTGCCGTCAACGGCAAGCCCCTCTGGGGGTGTGTCAAGAAACACGATCCTACCGTTTTGGTGCAGGGCTTTATAGTTTTCTGCAACCGTTATGCACCCGCCGCCTGTGGCGATCACACGCCCCTTTTCGCGGCAAAGCTCAAAGAGGACCCTGCTTTCCCTTGCGCGAAAGCCCGCTTCACCCTCGCTTTTAAAAATTTCGGGGATGGCGCACCCTGCGGCAAGGGTCAGTGCTTCGTCTGCATCAATAAAGGGACGCCTAAGCTCCTTTGCCAAGCGCTTGCCAAGTGTGGTCTTGCCGCAACCGGGCATCCCGATAAGAATAATATTTTCGGTGTTTTGCGTGATCAAATCGGTGATCTCCCTGCATTTCCTTTTTGGAATGGCTTTTCCTGTGAAAAGCTCTCGCGCGCGTCGTGCCTGTGATACCAGCATCAAAAGCCCATTTTGGTGCGGGATCCCACGAGCCTCGGCGTCCTGTAGGAGCGCGGTACGCAAGGGGTTGTAGATGAGGTCAAAAACTGCCTCAAGGTGGGGGAATCGATCAAGAGACAGGGGCGCCGCGCCATTATTGGGATACATACCCACAGGCGTGGTGTTTATGAGGATCGCGGCATCCTCGTGCTTTCCAAGGTTTTGGTAGTTATCCTCGCCCTTTCGTGAGATCACGATCACTAAAGAGGCGCCCATATCCGTTGCAACGGCAACCGCCGTTTTAGAGGCGCCACCCGAGCCAAGCACCAGTACCTTTTTGCCTTTAAGAGATACGCCAAGATCGGTTATCATCTGGGAAAGTCCGTCATAATCGGTGTTGTATCCCGAAAGCGTGCCGTCTGCCTCACGCACGATGGTATTGACAGCGCCTATTTTTTTTGCCGTGTCGGATAAGCGGTCAAGATAGGGGATCACGTCCTGCTTGTAGGGGATCGTGACGTTCAGTGCGTCAAATTCGCGGGAGTTGAGAAAGTCGCCTACACTCTCGGCGGGCAGCTCAAAAAGGCGGTAGTCGCGATCGCCGAGTGCGGCGTGGATCTCAGGGGAATAGCTGTGAGACAGATGCTCTCCGATCAGCCCTGTCCGCAGTCGCTTGTTAGTTGGATCGTTTGCCATACGTGCCTCTATTCTATCTCGCTGTACGTGCCGAGATAACGGAAATCCTCTACCTCTCCCGAAAGCTCGGAAAGCAGATGGCAAAGCGCGGGGGCGGTGAAGGGAGCTGAAAGATCAAAGTAAAAGCGGAATTCAAAATCACGCTGAGGGATCGGGCGAGATTCCAGCTTTGTAAGATTGATGGAAAGTGCATCAAAGCGCGTGAGAATGCGGGAGAGCGAGCCGGGCTTGTGGGGAATGGTGAGGATCAGGCTGGTCTTGTCAGCTCCCTCATAGATCTCGGGGTCCTTGGAAATGCAGATAAAGCGGGTGCAGTTGTTTTTGCTGTCACAGATCCCTTTCTCAATAATGTCAAGGTCGTAAAGCGCGGCACAGTCAGCGCCTGCAATTGCGGCAACCCCCGCGCCCGCCCCCGCGGCATAACGTGCGGCAACGGCGGTGTTTTCCATTGCCACCGCCTTGATATGTGGATGCTTTGCAAGAAAATCAGTGCACTGCGCAAGGGCGTGCCTGTGAGAAACGATCTCCTTAATATCCTCTATTTTTACACCCCGTTTGGCAAGTAAACAGTGATCAATGCTAAGCCGTACCGCACGCACGATATAAAAGCGGTGCTTCGACATCAGGTCATAGATCTCGGTCACCGACCCTGCCGTGCTGTTCTCAATAGGCAAAACGCCGTAGCGGCATTCGCCACTCTCAATGGCGGCAAAAACGTCGGAGAACTGCGCGTAATGGCGGATGCTTGGGGCATCAAAAAGCTTTTGTGCCGCCCTGCAGGAATAAGCCCCTGCCGTGCCCTGACAGGCAACTGCGGCGTTGCTTTTAAGCACTTTTGGGGTGCGCGCCGCCGCCTCCCTCATAGCCTTTATCAGCTCCGATTCCGTGCCAAGCCTTGTATGCTGATAGGCGCGGGATAGGGAAAGGATGCTCGTGTAAAGTGTGCGTGTGTAGCTGGCGGTCTCCTCAGGGGACATTGACGCCACGCGGTCAAGCAGTGCCGCCTCGCGCGTGGGGTCGGTTACCGCCATGCCGACCAAGCGCTTATATTCGGCAACGTCGGCACATACCCGCATACGTGATGAGAAAAGGGATACAAGCTCTTTGTCGATGCGGTCGATCTCGTGGCGTAATTCGCCAAGGTCAAGTGGCTTTTTTTCGTTGTTCTCCATCGTCTATTGTAACTCCTCATTATCCAGCATAAGATCTAAGATCGCAATGGCGGCAACCGCCTCCACCACGGGCACGGCGCGGGGTAAAATACAAGGATCGTGCCGCCCTCCCACACGTATCGTGGTGTTTTGCATGGCTTTAAGGGAAACGGTCTGTTGCTCGCATGCAATAGAGGGTGTGGGCTTCACAGCAATGCGAAAGATCACGGGCATACCGTTGGTCATACCGCCAAGGATCCCCCCGCAATTGTTTGTTTTTGTGGTGATGGTCATACCGTCCGTTACGTAAGCGTCGTTGCTCTCGCTGCCGTGCATTTCTCCAAGGGAAAAGCCCGCGCCAAATTCAACGGCTTTTACGGCGGGAATGGCAAATAAAAGGGAGGAGAGCCTGCCCTCAACGCCATCAAACATATGCTCGCCAAGTGCCATTGGTAGCCCCGTTATGGCACATTCTACTGTGCCGCCCACAGAATCACCTGCGGCGCGCGCATCTGTGATCACGCGTGCCATCTCCTCGGCGGCTGTCTTGTCAATTACCGCAACAGGGCGCTTTTTCAGCTCGTCAAATAGCCTAATATCGGGGCAAACGGGGTCGAAAAGCTGATCCTTCACACTGCCCACAGAAGCAATGTGTGCGCCGATGCGTATTCCGCGCTCCTTTAAATACTGTAAGCACATCGCGCCCGCAATGCAAAGCGGTGCGGTCAAACGCCCCGAAAAGCGTCCGCCGCCTCTAAGATCCACACCCGTTCCGTATTTTTTCAGAGCCACCAGGTCAGCGTGACCCGGGCGGGGCGTATCATAAATAAAGCTGTAATCCGAGGAGCGTGTGTTTTGGTTTTTTATCACCGCGCGGATCGTGCCCCCCGTTGTCACGCCATCCTTGTCAAGCCCATGTGTAAAAATGGGTAGGTCGCTTTCGCGGCGCGGCGTGCCAAGCGGGGTGCTTCCGGGCGCGCGGCGTGCCATCAGGGCGTGTAGCGCCGCGGTGTCAAGCTTTAATCCCGAGGGGAAGCCTTGAAGCGTCATGCCGATCTCGGCATCGTGTGAGCCACCAAATACGGAAAGGGAAATATTGTTGCCGTACGTATTTTTCATAATTACTCCTGTGCCGTGGCAAATACGGCGTCGCTAAAGAAGTCCGGATAGGATTTTTGTACGCACTCGGCGTGGTCGATCACGACGGGGTCGTCAGTCAGCAACGCCGCCACGGCAGCGCTCATTGCAATGCGGTGATCGCCGCACACGTCCACCGCGCCGCCGTGTAGCGGCTTGCCGCCCGTGATCACCAATCCATCGGGTGTTTCTTTGATATCCCCGCCAAGGGTGCTTAAAAAAGCGGTGGTTGCGGCAAGGCGGTCGCTTTCCTTAAGGCGCAAACGCTCCGCGCCCGTGATGCGCGTTGTGCCCTCTGCCGCCGCTGCGATCACGGCAAGGATCGGCACAAGATCGGGGATCTGCCGCGCATCAATATCAATACCCTTAAGAGAGGTGGGAAAAACGGTCACGCTGTCCCTTTTGCGTTCTGTTCTCGCACCAAACCGTGTAAGGAGCGAAAGGATCTCGCTGTCACCCTGGGGGGAGGGAAGGGTCAATCCCTTTACCGTCACGGCGTGCGTGCCGATGGCGCCAAGCGCCAAGGGGAATGCCGCACCCGAAAAATCCCCCTCGGGTGTGAGCTTTTTCGGTGAGCGCAGCGGCGTTTCAAACGCTCCCGAAATAAGGAAACGGTCAGCTTCCTTTTTCGGTGCTGCCAAAAAGCAAGCCAGTGTATCAAGGGTCATATCGATATAGGGTGCAGATTCCACCGTACCCGTCAACGTAAGCGTAGAGGGTAGATCTAAGAGAGAAAGGGCAAACAGAAGCCCTGTTATATACTGTGAGGAAACGTTTGCGGCAATGCGGTATTCGCCGCTTGAGATGCTGCCGCTTGTTTTTAGCGTCGTGCCGTCCTCCCAAACGGTAAGCCCGTGCGCCTCAAGCTCCTCCTTTAAGGGAGAAAGCGGACGCTGGGGAAGCCTGCCGCGCCGCAAAAACGTGGCGTCAGCGCCAAGAGCCGCGCAAACGGGCAGAAGGAAACGGAGCGTTGAGCCGGATTCGCCGCAATCAAGCACCGCGTTTTCTAGTACCTTGTCCCGTGTTATGGGCGTAACGGTCAATCCCTCGTTTGTTCTCTCAATACCAACACCAAGCGCCGCAAGACACCGTACTGTCGCCTCAATGTCCTCGCAGCTCGTGCGTAGCACAAGCTCTGTTTTTTTATCGGCAAACGCCGCCGCGATCAGGGCGCGGTGTGCGGCGGATTTCGAGGTGGGCGCCGTCAGCTCATCTGCATAAGCGGGGCGCTGTAATACGATCTTCATTTGGGCGCACCTCCTGCAAGAAAGAGAGAGGCAAGCTCCTTGGTCGGCAGGGGATAAAGCACACTTTCCCCAAGGCTTTTTGGTAAAACCAGGGTGATCGTGCCACCGCGCCGCTTTTTATCGGATAGCGCCACCTTGGCAAGCGCTGTGGCGGGGTAAGGACAATTTGTCGGCAAACGGTATTTTTTCAGCATCGCTTCCATATGCGTCGGCACGTCAGGCGTGCAACAGCCGATGGCAACAGATGCCCTTGCCGCCAGTAGCATACCAATGGCAACGGCACTGCCGTGTGAGATCGAAAAGCCCGAAAGGTGCTCTACTGCGTGTCCCCCCGTGTGACCAAGGTTTAAGAGCTGGCGCTTGCCGTTATCTAACTCATCCGCCTCAACCACGTCGCGCTTGTCAGCAATGCAGCGCGCGATCACTTCCGAGGGGTCGCTTTTAAAATCGTTTTCCAGCATCAAGAGCAGGTCGGCATCGCCAAGATAGCCGTATTTGATCACCTCTGCGCACCCGTCCTTATAGATATCGTCGGGCAGGGTTTTTAGCACGTCCGTGTCGCAAAGGACGCCAACGGGCTGAGAAAATGCACCGCAAAGGTTCTTGCCCGCGCTAAGATCCACAGCCGTTTTTCCGCCAACGGAGGAATCTACCATGGCAAGGAGCGTTGTGGGAATTTGATAGCAAGCGATCCCGCGCAAAAAGGTTGCGGCGGCAAAGCCCGTAAGGTCGCCCACCACCCCGCCGCCAAGCGCCACCGCGCAGTCCGTGCGGGTAAGCTCTGCTTTTGCCATTGCATTCCAAAGGGCGACCAGTGTGTCAGTGGATTTTGATGCCTCGCCGTGCGGGAAAACAAAGGCTTTTACACAGAATCCCGCCTCGGTAAGCGATTTTGTTGCCGCGTCGCCGTAAAGGGAGAACACAGTGTCATCGCTGACAAGCATCACGCGCCGCGCTGCGGGGAGCAGGGTACTAAGGCGTTCGCCTGCTGTGCGCAGCAAGTCACTGCCCACCAGCACCTCATAGGCTTTTGAAGCATTAACAGGTATGGATTTCACAGGATATCATCTCCGTCCTTATCGGCATTTTCCTTGGCGATCCGCCCCTCACGCAAAAGAGCAGTCAGGGTGTCGGCATCGTTTTCTGAGAGTGCCGTTTTGTAAGCGCCAAGCGCTTTTATGATATGGTCGATCTCCTCGGTGAGGAAATCGCGGTTTTCAAGAAATAACTCGCACCACATGTGCTCATTTAGCCACGCCACACGTGTGAGATCGCGGTAAGAGCCTGCCGAAAATCCGTGGTGGATCTGTGCCCGCGGGCTTTTCACGTAGGCATTCGATACCACGTGCGCCAACTGTGAGGTAAAGGCGATCACGCGGTCGTGTGCCTCGGCTGTGGTGGCGGCATACGTGCCAAACTCAAGGGGCGCAAGCAGACGCTTCGCTTTCTCGAAAAGCGCCTTGTCATTTTCATCGGGTAAAACGATCACCATCGGTGCGCCCCGAAAAAGCCCCACGCGGCTGTTGCAGTAGCCCGAAAATTGCGTGCCCGCCATCGGATGCCCGCCAACAAAGGAGAAGCCGTGCCGCGCGGCTATCGCAAAGCACGCGGCGCACACGTCCCGCTTTGTGCCGCACAGATCCATCACCAGCGTGCCCCTCGGGATCACGTCAGCCAATTCCTCTAATTTTGCAATAGCTGCCTTGGGGTAAACGGCAAGCAGGATAAGGTCACAGTCACGTGCAGTGTTGCGGTCAAGCTCGCCCGAAGCCACCCTGTCGTCCATCGCTTCCCCGAGGGTGACGGCGTTCGTGTCGGCAGCCAGCACCGTGTGTCCTGCCGCTGCGTAGGTGCGCGCCATAGAGCCGCCAATAAGACCAAGCCCCACAATGCCAACTGTCAGCTTTTTGTCAGACATTTTTCTGCACCTCGTCAAAGGGCGTGGGGCATCCCTTGGTCGCCATATCCGCACAGATCCTTGCCATATCGGCGGGGGATTCATGAAGCCCCCCCTTCAGCCATTCGATAAATACATTATAAAACGCGCCCGCAAGGAAATAGCGGTGATATCGCTCAGCGGCGCTGTCATTTGGGGGCGGAAAGGTAATAAACATATTTTTGATCAGCGCGGTGAGGATCAGCTCGCCAAGGTGTGCGCGGTAGGCAACAATAGCAAGATCGCTGTATTTCCCGAGCTGCTCAAAGAGCGCGAGAAAGTAGTCGTAGGGCACGGCGGAGCTGTTGCTCCTTGCGATCATCTCATGGATGCTTTCGCTCACTTCTTCGATATACTTATTTAGAATATCGTCCTTTGAAATGTAGTTACGGTAGTAAGCCATACGCGAAACGCCCGCTTTTTTGGCGATATCCGTGATGGAAATACTGTCATAATCTCTGACCTTCATCAGCTCAACCAAGGCGGTAACGATGCACTCCTTGGCAAGACGGTTGGATTCACTTCCTTTTGACACGAACAAAAACCTCCATTTTGTCACACTAACTGCAGGCGCAGTTGACATTTCTATTTTTTGGTGGTACAATCGTAACGGTTACGGTTGTAACATTTACAAGTGTAACATATAAAACGGCGCTTGTCAAGTGGTGTTAAAAATTTTGTCACACTAACCTTGAAAAAGTCCGTTAACTCCGCCAAAGAAAAGAGTGATTTTTATGTCAATGAAATTTGTACACGAGCTGCCCACGCCCGAGGAGGTCAAGGCAAAATATCCTGTGGGCGCAAGGGCGCTGGCTACCAAGGCGGCACACGATGCCGAGCTTGCCGACATATTTTCGGGTAAAAGCAGCAAAAAGGTGCTGCTGATCGGCCCTTGCTCGGTGGATAGCGAGCCACCTGTTCTTGAATATGCCGCGCGCCTTGCGCGTTTGCAGGAAAAGGTGGCGGATAAGCTGATGCTGGTCATGCGCGTGTATACCAATAAGCCGCGCACCACGGGCGATGGATACAAAGGTATGCTCCACCAGCCCGATCCCACAAAAAAGCCCGATCTTTACAGTGGCTTGCTCGCCATTCGCGAGCTGCACACCCGCATTCTTACCGATATGGGGCTACCCACCGCCGATGAGATGCTGTATCCTGCCAATTATCAATATCTTTCCGATCTCTTGTCCTACGTCGCCGTAGGCGCGCGCTCGGTGGAAAATCAGGAGCACCGCTTGGTGGCAAGCGGTATGGACGTGCCCGTTGGTATGAAAAACCCCACAGGAGGCGACCTTACGGTCATGATGAATTCCATCACCGCCGCACAGCACCCCCACGTGTTCCAGTACCGCAACTGGGAGATCTCAACGGAAGGCAATCCCTTGGCACACGCCATTTTGCGCGGATACGTCAACCGTCATGGGCAAAGCCTGCCGAATTATCATTATGAGGATCTTGCGCATCTCTCGGAGCTGTTCGCTAAGGCGGGGCTTAGCAATCCTGCCCTTGTGGTGGACTGCAACCACGCAAATTCGGGCAAGAAATTCGACGAGCAGCCCCGTATTTGCAAGGAGGTCCTGCATTCCTGCCGCCATAACGCCGAGATCAGCGCGCTCACCAAGGGCTTTATGATCGAGAGCTATCTTGTGGACGGCTGCCAGAAGATCGGGGAAGGGGTGTTTGGTAAATCCATCACCGATCCTTGCCTTGGCTGGGAAAGGACCGAGCACCTTGTGCTGGATATCGCCGAGCTTATCTAACATTTAGCAGTTATACTCAAAAGCGACTGCCTCCCTTGTCGAGGCGGTCGCTTTTTGCTCCTTACCTGCCCAAAATTCGCCGTTTCCCTTGACAAAACGACAAAAGGGTGGTATAGTCAAGCTATAATATGCTTTGGAGGACAGTATGGGAAGGGAAGATATGGAGGTCATAAACGCTCGCAGAGTGGCGGGCGAGGAAAATATGAAAAAAGAAAGGAAAAAGCAAATGAAAAAGGAGTTAAAAGCAAAAAAGGACGGATTTTTGAAGGATTTTAAGAAGTTCATCACCAAGGGCAACGTGATGGATATGGCAGTCGGTGTTGTGATCGGCTCGGCGTTCAGCGCTATCGTAAACGGCCTTGTAAAAATGATCATCAATCCCGTTATCGCACTGATGACGGGGGGCGTCAGCCTTGACGGATGGAAGACCGTGCTGAAGGCGGAGGTCGTAAACGACGCAGGCAAGGTCACCACTCCCGAGGTGGCGATTTTGTGGGGCGAATGGATCCAGACCATCATCAACTTCTTTATCATCGCCGTCAGCATTTTCGTTGCCGTGCGTGTGATCACGGGCATTTCGAAGCGCCTCAGAGCCAAGGAGCTTGCCGCCGCAGCTGAAGCCGAGGCAAAGAAGAAGGCGGAGGAAAAGGCAAAAGCTGAAGTCGCTGCCGCCGAGGCAAAGGCAAAGGAGGAGGCACTCGCCGCATTCTATGCCAGCGTCGAGCGCCAGACCAAGCTCCTTGAGGAGATCGCCAAGAAATAAGGAAAACAAAAGGATCGCCGTGCTTTTTGCGGCGATCTTTTTATATAAAAAACCGCCGCGCAGTTCGTCCCTTTTTGTCATATCCTGTTAATGCGGGGAGAAGCCCCGCAGAAAGGAAATATGACAATGGCAACTCTTATCAATCAGGGAACGCTGCTTTTCACGCCTGAGGCGGGCACGCAGCAATCCCTCACTTCCAATATAACCGCCACCGAGGTGAGCGTTAGCTACGGCATTGAGGTCAGCCACGCCGCCACACCCACCACCTTTGCCGTGGGGGACACGATCTCTTATACCGTTTTGCTACGCAACACGGGGTCGGGCACACTGTACAACCCCTTTGTAGCGGTCAATGCCACAGGCGGAGAACTCTCCTATGTCGCGGGGAGCGCCACCGCCTTTTTGTTTGCAAACGGCGACGTTACTGCCGTGCCCGTGACCGTCACTGAGAATTCCCCCATCACGTTTGATCTTGACACCACCATTCCCGCAGGCGGCTTCGTGTATATCAATTATGCTGCCGTGGTGGAAAGTGCCACCGATAATGAGATCGTTTCGACCGCACAGGGCGGCGCAAATGAGGGCAGCGAAACGGGTCCCACCATCGCGGATAGCGACACAGCCACTATCACGCGCACGCTCCTTACGATCGTGAAGGACGCGCCCGAAACGGCAAGCGTTGGTGACACCATCAGTTATCGCTTCGTCATCACCAATAACTCCGGCGCACCCATCGTGCTTGATCAGTTGACCGATCAGTTGCCCGAGGGCTTTTCCTTCACGTCGGCAACGCTCACGGTAAACGGCGCTGACGTACCGCTTGTGGCGGGCACTGACTACACGGTCAGCGGGGCGGGTCTTTTCACCCTTGATCCCGTCGCTCTCATCACACTGCCCGCAGGCGCTGTTGCGATCCTCACCGTGAACGGTGTTGTAACAGTCTAAGATCTTTTCACAAAAAGTCCACCCGCGGGTGGACTTTTTGCCTTGAGGGAAGCGCAAACCCCGATTTAGACGCGAGGGCGCTTGACAGCGTTCTCAATAAATGTTAAAATAAAAAAGAAGTGAAGCACATAAGATCTCAAGTTAGGAGGGGGCTATGGGTCAATTTATCATTTCACGCTCAGCGGCGGGCGATCGCTTTTCGCTTCGCTCCGATAGCGGACGGATCCTCGCGGTGTCGCGCGATTATAGAACGCTCGATGCCTGCAAAAAGGGCATTGCCAGTCTTATCGTCAACGCTCCCGTGATCCCTGTGCTGGATGCCACCGTGGGGGAGTACGGAAAAAATCCCAAATTTGAGATCACAGCTGCGGGCACGGGCTTCGTCTTTTTGATGAAATCCGCAAACGGCAAGAGCGTGCTGACCTCGCCCGCATACGCCACCAAAAAGGCGTGCCTGCGCGCCATAACCATGCTGCGGCGTGGCGTTTCGGATTATGAGATCCTGTTTTATACCAAGGAGGGGCTTACCCCCCTTACCATGAAGCCCCCACGGGGCGCGGCGGCTAAGCCCGCTTCACCAAAGCCCGTTTTGCCCTTTGAGGCAGACAAGCCCATTTTTGCCCCCGAGCCGATCGAGGCGGAAGTGTTCTTCAACGAGGTGGAACAACCGCAGGATATTTGCGATGAGGTGCCGCCTGCCACACAGCAACTGCCCTTGCCCCCAAAAGCCGAGCAAAAGATCTCGCCCATAGTTGCCGCACAGCTCCCTCCGAAAGAAGCGTCCGTCACGCCCCGTCTTATACGACTTGAGAAGGTGCCGAAGACAGCTCCCCCAAGGGCAAGGACACAAGTACCCCAAAAGCCTTCCGTCGCACGCGATCTCCTTGGCAAGATCTTCAAAAAATATAAATAATATTTTTTTGGCATTGCTCTTGATAAATTTTCGACAATGTGGTAAAATATTACTGTTTTGATACAAGACATCTTTTTTTGGGTGTCAAACTTATGAAAGGTGGATCATCAAATGACCTACAACAAGAAGACTATTGAAGATATCGAGGTTGCCGGCAAAAAGGTAATTGCACGCTGCGACTTCAACGTTCCGATGAAGGACGGTGTTATCACCGATGATAAGCGTATCGTCGGCGCGCTGCCTACCATTCAGTACCTGCTGAACAAGGGTGCGGCTGTTATCCTTTGCTCTCACTTTGGCAGACCCCACAATGTGTTTGATGCAAAGGTAGAGCTTGACAAGAAGGAAAAGGCAAAGGTGGCGGAGCTCCCCGAGTCCGAGCAGGCAGCCGCTACTGCCGCTTACCTTGACAAGGCAAAGGACGACGACAAGAAGTTTTCTCTTGCACCCATCGCAAAAAGGCTCTCCGAGCTGCTCGGCATTGAGGTTCAAATGGCAAAGGACGTGGTGGGCGCTGATGCAAAGGCAAAGGCGGCTGCTCTTAAGGCAGGCGAGGTTTTGCTCCTTGAAAACGTGCGCTTCCACAAAAAGGAGACCAAGAACGATCCCGAGTTTGCCAAGGAAATGGCATCTCTTGCCGAGATCTACGTAAACGACGCGTTCGGCACGGCACACCGCGCACACGCATCCACCGCAGGCCTTGCAGACTATCTGCCCGCTGTTTGTGGCTACCTCATTCAAAAGGAGATCTCCATTATGGGCGGCGCGCTTTCCGACCCGAAGCGTCCCTTCGTGGCGATCCTTGGCGGCGCTAAGGTGTCCGATAAGATCGGTGTTATCAACAACCTTATTGAAAAGGTGGACACCCTCATTGTCGGTGGCGGTATGGCATATACCTTCTTCAAGGCACAGGGGCTTGAGATCGGCACCTCTATTTGCGAGAACGATAAGCTCGATCTTGCGCTTGAGCTGATGGCAAAGGCAAAGGCAAAGGGCGTAAACTTTATGCTGCCCCTTGACAACAAGGTCGGCAAGGCATATGATCCCAATACCGAAAGCATGGTGGTGGATTCCGATGCAATGCCCGCAGGTTGGATGGGTCTTGACGTTGGCGAGAAGTCCCAAAAGGCGTTTGCCGAGGTCCTGAAAAACGCAGGCACCGTTGTTTGGAACGGCCCGATGGGCGTTTCCGAGTGGGAGAATTTTGCAGCAGGCACTGAGGCTGTTGCTAAGGCAGTGGCAGAAAGCGGCGCTATTTCGATCATCGGCGGCGGTGACTCTGCAGCAGCCGTTGAAAAGCTTGGCTTTGCCGATAAGATGACCCACGTATCTACGGGTGGCGGCGCATCCCTTGAGTTCCTTGAGGGCAAGACCTTGCCGGGCATCGCATGCCTTCTTGACAAATAATTTTCATAAATCACGTAAAAGAGAGGAAGCTATCTAATGAACCCCGCAAAGAGAAGAACTGTCATTGCAGGCAACTGGAAAATGAATATGACGCCTGCGGAAGCTACCGCGTTTATCGGCGAGATCAAGCCGATGGTGGCGGGCAAGGATAACTGTGATATTATTTTCTGCGCACCCTACGTGACCATTGCAGCCGCTATGGAGGCGGCAAAGGGCTCTAATATCAAGATCGGTGCCGAGAACGTGCATTTTGCCGCTAAGGGTGCTTATACGGGCGAGGTGTCCGCTGAAATGCTGAAGGCGATCGGCGTTGACACCGTGATCGTCGGTCACTCCGAGCGCCGCCAGTACTTTGGCGAAACGGATGAGACTGTCAATCTTCGTACAAAGGCAGCGCTTGCGGCAGGCATGCGCGTGATCCTTTGCATGGGTGAGGTCAAGGAGCAGCGCGTTGCAGGCATCACCAACGAGGTGTGTGCGATGCAGATCAAGCTTGATCTTGCAGGCATCAGTGCCGAGGATATGAAGAACGTGGTCATTGCCTACGAGCCCGTTTGGGCGATCGGCACAGGTCTCACGGCAACGCCCGAGCAGGCTGAGGAGACCTGTGGCGTGATCCGTGATGTTCTCGTCGAGCTGTACGGCAGCGAGGTTGCCGAGGCAACCACCATTCAGTATGGCGGCTCTATGAACGAGAAGAACGCAGCCGAGCTGCTGGCAAAGCCGAATGTTGACGGTGGTCTGATCGGCGGCGCGTCACTTGTGGCAGAGAAGTTTACTGCTATTGTAGACGCAGCACAATAAATAAAGGGGCTGTCATATTTGGCGCGACCGAAAAAGTCCGCAGAATAAAGAAAAAACTCATTTGCCCACAAAAAGAGCAAATGAGACGGTTGTGCGAAGAAAATAGGTTGAATTTCTTCGAAATTCTTCCATTTTAAAACGGACTTTTTCTAGCGTCCCTCTCAAGGCTCGACGTACTGAGTACGCCTCACGCCCCACGATGAACGCTTCTCGTCTAAATCTGACCATCCCCCTTGGAGGGGCTGTCTCAAATGCAAATTTGAGACAGCCCTCTTTGACAAATCCCACTTGGAAAGGAAGCTTTATGGCAAATTATAGGAGAGGCCGCATCAACGATGAAATGAAAAAGGAGCTGGCAGCGATCATGCGCGAGGTCAAGGATCCGCGCGTGTCGGATGCATTCATCAGCATCACGGGCGTTGACGTTACACCCGATCTCAAATATGCAAAGGTCTACTATTCGGCAATGCGTGGCGAGCCGAAGGAGGTGCGACAGGGGCTGAAATCCTCGGCGGGCTTTATTCGTCGTCAGGTGGCACAGCGCCTTAATCTGCGTGCCACGCCCGAGTTTACCTTTGTGGAGGACAACTCCATTGCCTATGGCGCTCATATCTCGAAGCTTCTTAATTCCATTGAGATCAGCGAGGAGGATGGGGAAGAGTATGGGGAAAACTGATTTTCGCGCGCTCACCCTTGGCGAGGTCGTTGAAATTCTAAGAAAGCCCGCTCCCACGCTGATCCTTTTTCACGCACGACCTGACGGGGATGCGGTGGGCTCTGCTTTTGCACTTTCCCTTTGGCTTGGCGCAATGGGGAGCAAGTGCTACTGCGTTTCGGCAGACGAGGTGCCGCAGTATCTCTCCTTTTTGACAAAGGGCCTGCAAGAGAGCGTTTTGTCGGAAAGCATCCCCGCGGGCTTTGAAAATGCACGTATCGTCACTGTGGATACTGCATCGCCCGCGCAGCTTGGATCACTTTTCGATCGCTTTGGCGACCGTGTTTTATTGATGATCGATCATCATGGCACGGGAACGCCGTATGCCGATCATCTTATCGACCCGCACGCCGCCGCTTGCGGCGAGCTGGTCTTTGATCTGATCGCCGCATCGGGCGCTGACGTGCCGCGGGAGGCTGCTGAGCTGCTTTATGCCGCTATTTCCTCGGATACAGGATGCTTTCGATATTCAAACGTAAACGAAAACACGCATCTGCACGCGGCGGTGCTGGTGAAAGAGGGGATTGATACCGCAAGGATCAATCGGCTGCTTTTTGAAACCAGATCGTATGAGGGGCTGAAGGCAGAAAAGGCGGGCTTCGAGCGTCTTCGCTTTTATGCGGATGGCAAGCTCGCGATCATAACCTTTCCCTATTCCTTGCAGTGTGAGCTTGGCGTTAGGGAAGAGCATCTTAGCACACTGATCGACGTTGCGCGCTGTGTGCGGGGCGTTGAGGTCGCGGCGGCGATCCGTGGCACAAGGGATGGGAATTTCCGCGTTTCCCTACGCGCAAATGTCGAGCTTGACGTGGCACAGATCGCTGCCGGCTTTGGCGGTGGCGGTCATTCGCGCGCCGCAGGCGCGACTCTCACGGCTTCCTCGGCCGAGGAAGCTGAGGCGATGGTTCGTGATGCCGTTTTGCCGAAATTAGTTTAATTATTTTAAAGAGAACAGGGGCTGTCGCAAATGAAAATTTGCGACTGCCCCTTTTTGTATAGGGAAAGGCAGTTGGGGTAAAAATAAGCAAAGAACTTGCCAAAATGGGAAAAGTATGGTAGAATATAGGTATCATCAAGAGGAGGGTGTGGTATGAGAACAAAACATATCGTGGCGGGCTTACTTGCCGTCACATTGCTTGCTGCGCTTCTGATGCCGGTAGCGGCGGCGCCCGTTGCCCCCTTTGATGCGTCTGTCGCCATCGTTGAGGGGGCGGTGTTAGCCAGCGTTGGCGTGGATACTGTGGGCGCCGCGGTGGTGCTCCTTAAAAACGGAACGGCCGTTATGGCAGATGGCTTTGGGTATGCCGATCTTGACACGCGTTTGTTGGTTACACCCGATACGGTGTTTGAAATAGGCGATCTTTCGGCACTTTTTGTGGCGGCAACGGCGTTGCTGCTCACAGATGAGGGGCGTCTTGATCTTGATGCTGATATCGCCACGTATCTGCCCGAAAAGCTGGTAAAGGATCTCGCGCTTTCCTATCCTGTCACCACCCGTCAGCTCCTCACAGGGTATGCCGGCTTTGGCGGCAGAGTGCTTGACGTTTCCTTTGATAAGGATAGGTATTGCTTTGAAAGTCTTGAGGAGGCATTGCTTGCCGACGTGCCACAGCAGGTGACTGTTCCCGGCACTGTCTTTGCGTATTCGCGCTTCGGCATGGCGCTTGCTGCATTGGTGATCGAGCACGCAAGCGGCATGGCGTATGAAAGCTACGTGACGGAGCATCTTTTATATCCCCTTGGCATGAACGATACCGTGCTCAGGTTTACTGCCGACACGGTCTTTGAAAATCCCGCCGTCGGCTACCGTATGACGGATAACGGTGTGTTCGTTACCGATACGGGTAGATATCGGACCTACGCGGGGCTTTATCCCGCAACTGGCGCGGCAAGCACCGCGGCGGATCTCGCTCGCTTTTTCGGTTGGCTCTTGTGCGAGGGGGAAGCGCCGCTACCACGTGTCGGGCAGGAGCTTCTTCAAGATGCCGCCTCAACCTTTGCCCCCACCGCCATGGTGCTCCATGGGTGCGGCGCGGTCTACTCACTTGGTACCGCTACCCGCTTTTTTGGCGCTTCTCTTGCGTTTGACCGCCAAAAGGGAGAGCTGATGCTGGTGCTCACCAACACTGCACAAAATACACTTCTTTCACTGCCGCAAACAACCTTTACAGGTGCGGCGTTGCCTTTGCCTTTACCCGAGGGCGAGCCACTTAACGTGAAGGATCTTACGGGCACGTATCTTTCCACTCGCGGGGAGGCACGCACGCTCGTCGGACGCCTTCAGGCAATAGGAGAGCGCGTCACGGTCAGCGCAAACGATGACGGAACGGTAGAGTTCCTTGGTATGCGCCTTGTGCAGATCGCGCGCGGCGTTTTTGCCGATGCCGATGGCGATATCAGCCGTCCTGTGGTGCAGTTTTTGCTAAACGAAGATGGTGAGGTCACGGCGATCGTCACCGATAAGGGCGAGAGCTATACGCCGCTGCCGTTTTATTATTCCCGCGTGCCTGCTGCCTTGCTGCTTGGTGCGCTCCTGTTGCTTACCGCATACTTCGTTTTGTCAGGACTATTGTGTCTTGTACGGCATATTTCCGATCGCTGTAACGGTAGGGACGTGCGTCTTTTGCCGCTTTTGCCCGATCTTTTTGCTTGCTTCCTCGGTGTGCTTGTTGCGATCCAGCTGCTGGTAGCATATAATGTGGGCGCGGCGGCGATCTCCTCGGCTTATCTTGCTATGCAGATACTCGTCCTTTTAGCGGCGATCGGCACGGTGGTGTCATATCTTTTCGCCTTTGTCTTTACCGTGCTTGACAGAAAGCTGCATAAGCGCATTGCATATTCGGCGATCCTGCTGCTTGTATTTCTTTTCCTGATCTGCCTTTTCGGGCTTACCGTTATATAAAAGAGGCTGCCTCAAATTGCAAATTTGAGGCAGCCTTTTTTATCCCAATTTAAATTTAAAATAGCCCGAAAAGGATAAAGGCAAGTATGTACAAAAACACGTTTGCAACGATGGAAACACCGCCGAACACAATTGCAATGATGCCGCAGATGCGCCCCACCCTTGCCTCGGAGATCTCGTAGCCAAGGGAACGCTTGGCAGCGCGGGCGCGTGTGATTGCCAGAATGCCGAGTATGATCCCCACGGGTGGAAAGAGCACAAGGGAAATCACAAGCGCAACGATACCAAGGGTTTGCGCCGTTTGCGCACTTTTTTGCCCCTCAAAGGGGTTGTTGACGGGTGGCATCTGCTCGCTCCCGTATTGCCAGCTCTGCCCACTGCTTTCGTAGTGCCAGGCGTTTTGCCGCTCGGTGTCGCGGTTGTAGCCGTTGTTAGGATCGTAATTCATCAAAGATCCCCCCCTTTTTAATCGTTCTTGTTCCATTATACGCCCTTTTTCTTTTAAAATCAACCCCATTCACTCAACATTCAAAAATTCAAGAATCGCACGCGCGCGTCACGCGTTGTTTTGAAACAAACGCTGAAACAAACGCTGCGCCTTTTTGGTTAATTTTGCATAAAAACACCCCAAACGGTGCAAAATGATCGGTATAACGGCGCATTTTTTGTGCAAAAGGTAGAAAATCACTTTTCTCTTGACAACGAAAAAAAGAAATGGTATAATGAACCGTAAGCGCTTTGGGATAACTATGCCCATTTTAGCTTAAACATTAAAATTTTTAAGAAGGAGGAAGAAAATGCCAACCTTTAATCAGCTTGTCAGACAGGGCCGCACCGACAAAACGTACAAGTCCAAGTCCCCCGTGTTGCAAAAAGGACTGAATACGCTTCGTAACGAGCAGACCGACCAGCGCGCACCTCAAAGAAGAGGCGTTTGCACGAAGGTATCCACCACAAGCCCGAAGAAGCCTAACTCTGCACTTCGTAAGATCGCAAGAGTTCGTCTTACCAACGGTCTTGAGGCAACCACCTACATTCCCGGTATCGGTCACAACCTGCAGGAGCACTCCGTTGTCCTTATTCGCGGCGGACGTGTAAGAGACCTGCCCGGTGTTCGTTACCACGTTATTCGCGGTACTCTTGACGCACAGGGCGTTGCAAACCGCAAGCAGAGCCGTTCTAAGTACGGCGCAAAGGCTCCTAAGAAGTAATTGGGGAGCAGGGTATTAAAAAAAGCATCGTCCGGTTGAGCAGAAATTTTAATGTTTATGTTTTACCCTTGACGAGCGCTGACGGGTGGAAAGCCCGAGTACCAATGATTTCATATTTTTAATGAAGGAGGGAAGAAAAGTGCCGAGAAGAGGTCGTATATCTAAAAGAGACGTGCTTCCGGATCCGTTGTATAATTCGAAGCTTGTTACCAAGCTGGTAAACAACGTAATGGAAGACGGCAAGAAGGGTGTTGCCCAGAAGATCGTGTATGATGCATTCCGCACCATCGAGGAAAAGCTGGGTCAGAATCCCCTCGAAGTATTTAACGAAGCTCTTGAAAACATTATGCCCGTGCTGGAGGTAAAGGCTCGCCGTGTAGGCGGTTCTACCTATCAGGTTCCGATGGAGGTCCGTGCAGAGCGCCGTCAGACGCTTGGACTTCGTTGGCTCATTCTGTTTGCCAGAAAGCGCGGCGAACGCACCATGGCTGATCGCCTTGCTGCCGAGATCCTCGACGCAAAGAACAGTATGGGTGGCGCGTTCAAGAAGAAGGAAGAAACCCACAGAATGGCAGAAGCCAACAAGGCTTTCGCACATTACAGATATTAAGAGGAGTCCGATATGGCAAGAGAATATCCGCTTCAAAGGACTCGTAATATTGGCATCATGGCACACATCGATGCCGGTAAGACTACCACCACCGAGCGTATCCTGTTCTACACGGGTAAGACCCACAAGATCGGCGAAACGCACGAGGGTGCTGCTACGATGGACTGGATGGCACAGGAGCAGGAGCGTGGTATCACCATCACATCCGCTGCAACCACGTGCTTCTGGACCCACACCGAAAAGGTGGGCGAGAAGGATGCTTCCCATCGTATCAATATTATCGACACGCCCGGACACGTTGACTTTACCGTAGAGGTAGAGCGCTCACTGCGCGTGCTTGACGGCTCCGTTACCGTTCTTTGTGCAAAGGGCGGCGTTGAGCCCCAGTCTGAAACCGTTTGGCGTCAGGCGGACAAGTATCGCGTACCGCGTATGTGCTACGTCAACAAGATGGACATCACGGGTGCGGATTTTTACCGCGTTGTAGGTATGATCAAGGATCGCTTAAAGGCAAATGCCGTTCCGATCCAGCTTCCCATCGGTTCTGAGTCGCTCTTCCGCGGCATCATCGACCTGATGAATATGGAGGCGGACGTTTACTATGACGATATGGGTAAGGATATGCGCGTCGAGCCCATTCCGGAGGATATGAAGGAAAAGGCAGAGGAATACCGCGCCGCAATGGTTGAGGCAATTTGCGCAACCGATGACGAGCTGATGGAGAAATTCCTCATGGACGAGGAGATCACGGTTGAGGAGCTGAAGGCAGCACTTCGCAAGGCTACCATCAACAATGAGATCGTTCCCGTCATCTGCGGCACCTCTTACAAAAACAAGGGTGTGCAGAAGCTGCTTGACGCAGTGCTTGACTATATGCCTTCTCCCTTGGATATCCCTGCGATCAAGGGTATCAATCCCGACACCGAGGAGGAGGAAGAGCGTCCCGCTGACGACAATGCACCTTTCTCCGCTTTGGCATTCAAGATCATGACTGACCCTTACGTTGGTAAGCTTTGCTTCTTCCGCGTCTACTCCGGTACGATCGCGGCAGGCACCACCGCTTACAACTCCACCAAGGGCGCGCGCGAGCGATTTGGCCGTATCCTGCAAATGCACGCAAACAACCGTGCGGATATCGACATTTGCTACAGCGGCGATATCGCAGCAGTCGTTGGTGTGAAGAACACCACTACGGGCGACACCTTCTGTGACGAAAAGCATCCCGTTATCCTTGAATCCATGGTCTTCCCCGAGCCCGTTATTCACGTGGCGATCGAGCCCAAGACCAAGGCAGGTCAGGAAAAGATGGGCATTGCACTTGCAAAGCTTGCAGAGGAGGACCCCACCTTCCGCACCTACACGGATGAGGAAACGGGTCAGACCATCATTGCAGGTATGGGTGAGCTTCACCTTGAGATCATCGTTGACCGCCTTCTGCGCGAATTTAAGGTAGAGGCAAACATCGGTGCACCTCAGGTTGCTTACAAGGAGACCATCAAGAAGAAGGTCGACCACGAGGAGAAATACAAGCGCCAGAGTGGCGGTTCGGGTCAGTACGGTCACGTTAAGATCACCGTCGAGCCCAACGAAACCGGCAAGGGCTACGAATTTGTCAACGCCGTTACAGGCGGTGCAATTCCGAAGGAGTATATCCCTGCTGTTGACAACGGTATCCAGGGCGCGCTGCAAAGCGGTGTGCTTGCGGGCTACAACGTAGTTGACATCAAGGTCACCCTTTACGATGGCTCTTATCACGAGGTCGACTCCTCGGAAATGGCGTTCAAGATCGCAGGCTCTATTGCTATTAAGGCAGCAATGCGTAAGGCAGATCCTGTGCTTACCGAGCCTATTATGAAGGTGGTTACCACCGTGCCGGACGATTACCTTGGCGATGTTATCGGTGACTTTAACTCCCGCCGCGGTCAGATCCAGTCGATGGAGCCCACCAACGGCGCAACCGAGGTTCATGCGATCGTGCCGCTTGCCAACATGTTTGGCTATGCTACCGACCTTCGCTCCAAAACTCAGGGTCGCGGCGTTTACGCTATGGAGCCCTGCGGCTTCGAGCAAGTGCCGAAGTCCATTCAGGAAGAGATCGTTGCAAAGCGCAATAAGGGCAACGGTTAATTATAACTAAATTAAAATTTTATTTACGGAGGATACTACAATGGCAAAGGAAACCTTTGAAAGAACAAAACCGCACGTTAACATTGGTACCATCGGTCACGTTGACCACGGTAAGACCACTCTTACCGCAGCTATCACCAAGACTCTTTCTCTCGCAAACGGCAAGAACGAGTTCATGGCTTACGACCAGATCGACAACGCTCCCGAAGAGAGAGCACGTGGTATCACAATCAACACCCGTCACGTTGAGTACGAGACTGCAAACCGTCACTACGCTCACGTTGACTGCCCCGGCCACGCCGACTACGTTAAGAACATGATCACCGGTGCTGCTCAGATGGACGGCGCGATCCTCGTTGTTGCAGGTACCGACGGTCCTCTACAGCAGACCCGCGAGCACGTTCTTCTTTCCCGTCAGGTAGGCGTTCCTGCACTGGTTGTATTCATGAACAAGTGCGACATCGCTGACGAGGAGCTTCTTGACCTCATCGACATGGAGATCCGTGAGCTTCTTTCCGAGTACGACTTCCCGGGCGATGACACCCCCATCATCCGCGGCTCTGCTCGTGAGGCTCTTACCTCTACCAGCACCGATATCAATGCACCTGAGTACAAGTGCATTCTTGAGCTTATGGAGGCTGTTGACTCCTACATTCCTACCCCCGCACGTCAGGCAGACCTTGACTTCCTGATGCCCGTTGAGGACGTGTTCTCCATTTCCGGTCGTGGCACTGTTGCTACCGGTCGTGTAGAGCGTGGTACCGTTAAGGTAGGCGATGTGGTTGAGATCGTTGGTCTTGCCACCGAAACCAAGAACACCACCGTTACCGGTGTTGAGATGTTCCACAAGCTTCTTCCTCAGGCAGAGGCCGGTGACAACATCGGCGCACTGCTTCGTGGCATTGCAAAGGACGAGATCGAGCGCGGTCAGGTTCTTGCTAAGCCCGGTTCCGTAAAGCCCCACACCAAGTTCGTTGGTCAGGTTTACGTTCTTACCGAGAAGGAAGGCGGCCGTTCCAAGCCCTTCTTCGCTGGCTACCGTCCTCAGTTCTACTTCAGAACCACCGACGTTACCGGCACCATCAACCTTCCTGAAGGTGTTGAGATGTGCCGCCCCGGCGATAACGTTGATATGACTGTTGAGCTTATCAGCCCCATCGCTTGTGAAGAGGGTCTTCGTTTCGCTATCCGTGAGGGTGGCAGAACCGTTGGTTCCGGCGTTGTTGCTACCATCATCGAGTAATTGATCATCTGATCGATCATCGATAAACAAGGGGTGTCTCAGATTGCAAATTTGAGACACCCCTTCGCCACAAAAAGGCGACGGTAGGCTTTTTGTGGCTGGGAATTTGGGTTTTTCACCCGTTAAACGGGTGAAAATGGCGGCGTTTAGCCGCCAAACAAAAACCATAGGGGCTTGTCGACCAAATGCCTTGGCATTTGAGACAGCCCCTACTTATCCTACATACAATATTTTCGGGGATTGGTGAAATTCCATACCGGTGGTGAAAGCCCACGAACTCCAAAGGGAGCCGAACAGGTGAGATCCCTGTGCCGACGGTTATCCACGTCTTAGGACGTGTAAAGTCCGGATGAGAGAAGATGCGCGAATACCCCGACGTGTTTTTCGTCGGGATTTTTTGTGCCTTCCGTGTTAAATTTGAAAGGAAGATTGTTATGAAGCACCGTACCAAGAGCGGAGAAATGATCCGCCGCATAGTAGTCATTGCAATGTTTTGCGCTATGGCATACGTTGTAATGCTGCTGATTCACATCAAAGTTGGGTTTTTAACCCTTGACGTAAAGGACGCAGTTATTACGCTTTGCGGGCTGTATTTCGGCCCCGCCCCCGCACTTTTTATTTCCGTAGCCGTTCCACTCTTGGAGCTTTCAGTCAGCACCACGGGCTACTACGGTCTTATTATGAACATACTCGGCTCGGTGTCCTTTTCAGTTACCGCGTCGCTCATTTATAAATACAAAAAGACCCTTAAGGGTGCAATACTGGCGCTTGTATCGGGTGCCTCTTTGATGGTCGCCGTGATGCTGCTTGCCAATTTACTTATCACACCGTTTTATATGGGTGTTACTGTGGATGCAGTGCGAGGGATGATCCCCACGCTCCTTTTTCCGTTCAATCTCCTAAAGGCGATCGTGAATGTAGGCGTTGTGCTGCTGCTTTACAAATCTATGTCGCGTGCCTTGCACCGTGCCGGATTTTTGACGAGTCATACCACCGTGGCAAATGATAAGGCAGCCGTGACAAAACCGAAGGGGCGCATTGCTACCGTGATAATCGCGGCAGTTGGGATTTTGCTCATTGGGGCGTCAATGGTGCTTGTTTTCACGGTTTTTGACGGTTCCTTTGGCTTTGGTATTTCAAAATAAAGGAGAAATTTTATGCACGCTATCATTGAGGCGATCGAGCTTTTTCTCACGGAAACGCTCGGTGCACACTTTGGTGTGATGATCTGTTCTATGATCCCCATCATCGAGCTACGTGGCGCGATACCCCTTGGCGCGGCACTTGGGATGCCGTGGTGGCTGAATTACATTTGTGCGGTGGTGGGAAATATGATTCCCGTGCCGTTTATTCTCTTGTTTATCAAAAAAATCATTGCATGGATGACCTCTTGCCGCGTGAGTCTTTTTAACAAGATCGGCGGATGGCTTGTGAGAAAGGCGGAAAAGAATCGCGCCAAGATTGAAAAATACTCCTTTTGGGGCGTTTGCCTTTTTGTGGCGATCCCATTGCCCGTCACGGGCGCGTGGACAGGCTCTCTTGTTGCCGCCGTGATCGATATGAAATTTTGGAAAGCGCTTCTTTCCTGCTTGCTTGGCGTGATGCTGGCAGGCGTTATTATGACTCTCGCCTCATACGGCGTGGTCGCCGCCTTTGCTGTTTTCTCCTGATTTTATAAAAAAGCTGAAAATATCGACATAAACCCCTTGCAATTGCAAGGGGTTTGTGTTATACTGATAAAGCAATCTAATAAATCATCAAGAGTAGGGGAGGGACAGGCCCGCAGAACCTACAGCAACCTGCAAGGTGCAAATCTTGTAAGGTGCTAAATCCCGAGAGATGAGAAGCGTTACTGTCTCCCTCGGTCGCCGAGGGATTTTTTGTTGAGGTGTATGATGTTAAAAAAGAAAATGCTGTTTACGTCAGAATCTGTTACGGAGGGGCATCCGGATAAGATCTGTGACAAAATTTCAGACGCTATCCTTGACGAAATGCTCCGTCAAGATCCCATGTCGCGCGTTGCGTGCGAGACCTTTTGCACCACGGGTATGGTGTGTGTGATGGGCGAGATCACGACAAAGGCGTACGTGGATATTCCCACCATCGTGCGCGAAACGGTGCGCGAGATCGGCTATGATCGCGCCAAATACGGCTTTGACTGTGATAGCTGCGCGGTGTTGAATTCCATTCACGAGCAATCTCCCGATATTGCCATGGGTGTAGATAAGGCACTTGAATCAAAGGTGGGGGAGATGCAGGATCAGCTTGATACGGGTGCGGGCGACCAGGGCATGATGTTTGGCTATGCTTGCAACGAAACAAGCGAGCTGATGCCGTTGCCCATCTCACTTGCCCATAAGCTGGCACAGCGTCTTACCGCGGTTCGCAAGGATGGCACGCTTGCTTACTTGCGTCCTGACGGAAAAACACAGGTGACGGTAGAATACGTTGATGGCAAGCCCCTGCGTGTGGATACCGTGTCATTTCCACGCAGCACGCGCCCGAGGCTGAGGCAGAGCAAATTCGTGCCGATATGATCGAGCACGTGATAAAGCCGATCATTCCCGCCACTCTCCTTGATGAAAAAACCGTTATCTATGTCAATCCCACGGGGCGCTTTGTCATTGGCGGTCCTGCGGGTGATACGGGACTTACGGGCCGTAAGATCATTGTGGATACCTACGGCGGCTACGCACGTCACGGCGGTGGCGCATTTTCGGGTAAGGATCCCACAAAGGTGGACCGTTCCGCTTGCTACGCCGCGCGCTATATTGCCAAAAACATAGTGGCAGCAGGGCTTGCGGATAAGTGCGAGGTGCAGGTGGCGTATGCCATTGGCGTTGCACGCCCCGTGTCCGTGATGATCGATACCTTCGGCACAGGCAAGGTCAGTGAAGCAGCAATTGCCGAGGCAGTGGAGCGTCACTTTGATCTGCGCCCCGCCGCAATTATCGAGCGCTTCGGTCTGCGCCGTCCGATCTATAGTCAGGTGGCTGCTTACGGACATATGGGTAGAGAAGATCTTGACATTCCGTGGGAAAAGCGCGATATGGCGGCACTTCTGGCGGCAGATCTCTTAAAATAACGGTTCTCTTGCGCACACCCGCACCGCTTTGCATACACTTTCCTTGGGCGATAGCCAGAGGGGGGAAGACACATGGTAAAGATACTTGCTGAGATCCTGTTCTCACTGTTCGCCGTGTTTGGTCTTTATGCGGCGGTGCGGTTGCTTTGTATTTATTTGTTCGTGCCAAAGGAGGTCACTCTTGCGGTGTTGGTCGATCGATCACTCACGCACGAGGAGGCGGCAAGCCTTTTGTGGCGCGCAAGGGATGCAGGCTTTGCGATTTCTTATCGGCGCGTGGTCGTCATGATCGACAGTACGGTAGAAAACGCGCAGGAGCTGATAAATATCTTTACAGCGCTTGGCGCTATGTGCTGTATCAAAAAAGAGTAAAGGAGGGTCGCAATGGACGAGGATGTGAAAACACCCACAGACGGTATGGAAAATCTTGTGGGAAGCGTGGAAAGCATCATTTATACGAATGAGGAAAACGGCTATGCGATCCTTGATCTTGGTACGGTGGAAAATGAGCTGGTCACCATTGTGGGTATTATGCCGTTTGTCGCTGAGGGTGACGAGCTGACTGTTTTTGGCAAATGGGTACATAACAAAAAATACGGCAGACAGTTTGCCGTACAGCACTTTGAAAAGCGTCTGCCGTCGGATAGCGCGGCGATCTTGCGCTATCTTTCATCGGGCGTCATTAAGGGCGTTGGTGCGAAAAAAGCACAAAGGATCGTGGAGCTTTTTGGCGAGGATACCTTCGATGTGATCGAAAATCATCCCGATTGGCTCACCCAGATCTCCGGCATCAATCGCCGTCTTGCAGAGCAGATCTCAGAGGAATTCCGCCGCCAAGCGGGCGTGCGCGAGGCAATGCTGTTCTTTCGCGAGTTCTTTGGGGTAACGCTCACAGTCCGCATCTATAATGCTTGGGGCATTGGTGCCGTGGCACGCGCCAAGGAGAATCCGTATGCGCTTTGCGAGGAGATCGAGGGGATCGGCTTTGAAAAAGCGGATATGATGGCAGAGCAGCTCGGTATGGATCGTGGAGGAATGGCGCGCGTAAAAAGCGGTATTCTCTATACACTTACCTATAACGCCACACAGCACGGACACGTTTGCCTGCCCGAGGAAATGCTGCACGAGGCTGCCGCGGCATTGCTTGAGGTGGATGTGTCGCTTGTGGTTGAGGCGGCTTGCGAGCTTCGCCGTGAGGGAAGGCTGCGCCGCATACATACGCGCACGAAGGAGGGGCGAACCACCCTTGTTTACGATCACGCATCTTATCTCACCGAGCGCAGCATTGCGGAAAAGCTTGTGATGATCGACCGCAGCTGTGTTGCTATTGAGAACACGGATGTGGCGGGATTTATTGCAAGAGAGGAGCGCCTTTGTGCGATCGGATATGCAGAGCTGCAAAAGCACGCCATTGCAGGTGCGCTTGAAAACGGTGTGATGATCCTAACAGGTGGCCCCGGCACGGGTAAGACCACTGTTGTGCGTGCGCTTTTGCGTATCTTTAACAGTATGGGATTGCGCGTGGCGCTCTCGGCTCCCACCGGGCGTGCCGCAAAGCGCCTGTCCGAGGCAACGGGTGCCGAGGCAAAAACAGTGCATCGTTTGCTTGAAATGACCTATAACGGTGCAAAAAAAGCCGAGTTTTTGCGCAACGAGCGCAATCTGCTTGATGAGGACGCCATCATTGTGGATGAAAGCTCTATGCTGGATGCGTCGCTTGCGGCGGCACTTCTTGCCGCTATCAAGCCGGGTGCAAGGCTTATTTTGGTGGGTGACGCCAATCAGCTCCCATCGGTTGGTGCAGGCAATGTTTTGCGTGACGTGATCGCTTCGGGGCGCTTTGCCACCGTGGCGCTCACAGAAATATTCAGGCAAGCACAGGACAGTCTTATTGTGACCAACGCGCACGCCATCAACCGTGGCGAAATGCCAAGGCTTGATGCAAAGAACGGGGATTTTTTCTATCTTCCGCGGACAAGTGACGGTGAGATCGCCGCCACCATAGGGGATCTTTGTAAGAATAGATTGCCACGCGCATACGGTACTGAGATCGTGGGAGGCATTCAAGTGATCTGTCCCTCACGCAAGGGCGAGGCGGGTACGGAAAATCTCAACCGTCAATTGCAGGAAACACTCAATCCACCCGCGGGGTATAAGCGTGAGCATAAGGTAAGGGACATCGTTTTTCGCGAGGGTGATCGCGTGATGCAGATCCGCAACAATTACGATCTGCAATGGGAACGCGGTGAGGAAACGGGATGCGGCGTTTTTAACGGCGATATCGGTATGATCGAGGAGATCGATCAGGGCAAAAAGTGTCTTACGGTAGCGTTTGATGACCGCCACGTGATCTATGACTTTACAGGACTTGATGAACTGGAGCTCGCGTATGCCGTGACCGTACATAAGAGCCAGGGCAGTGAATATCCCGTGGTGATCCTGCCACTTGGAAGTGCCGCCCCGATGCTCCTGACGCGCAATCTTCTTTACACCGCCGTCACGCGCGCACAGAAAATGGTGGTGCTGGTCGGGAAAAGACACGTCGCCGAGCAAATGGTAACAAACAATAAAGAGGCACTGCGCTACACGGGGCTTACGGCACGTTTGCTTGTCGGAAAGGGCGAGGAATGATAAGGTTTTTTCATTTGGCAAGGGAACTCATCTTTCCGCCGCGTTGTGCGTCGTGCGGGAAGTTAAGAAAGCCGGGGTTAACACGGGCGATTAGCCCACTTTGTGAGGGATGTGCCGCGAGGTGGACGAAAGAGCTGAACGAAGCGTGTCCCCGTTGCTTTCTCTCCTATTACGCCTGTCGGTGCTCCTTGCCGCATATGAAGAAAAGCGGGATCCTACAGCACGTGAAGCTTGCGCGCTATGAGGACGAGAACGATAATACCGTAGCGGGCCGCCTGATCCTTCGCCTGAAGGAGCAAGTGACAAAGGAAAGTGTTTCTTTTCTTGCCGCAGAGCTGGCGCCGGGTGTGCGCGCCGCGATCGAGGCGGCGGCACAAAAGAGGCGAGAAAAGGGAGAGTGCGAGCTTCCTCAAACGGTGGTTACATTTCTGCCGCGCCCGAAGCTCCGTAAAAGACGTGCGGGCTTTGACCAATCCGCCGAGCTTGCAAAGGCCCTCGCGCGCGAGATGGGACTTATCTACCGTCCCCTTCTCAAGAGAGTGGGGTATGGTGTGCCGCAAAAGGAGCTTTCCCGCAAGGAACGCATGGAGCGCATCAAGGGGGCGTTTGCACCGCTTGGTGATGCCGCATCATTTAGGGTCTTGTTGGTCGACGATCTGATCACAACAGGTGCCGCTATGGCTGAGGGCGCTTCGGTCCTCGGGGCGGGGGAAACCATCGCGGTCAGTATTGCGGTTACCGAGAAAAAATAACGGCATTGATGTTTTTTGAGGCGCCAAGAGGGTGCGCCTTTTAAAAAATGGTGAGAATTTTCGTCAAAGCATTGCTTTTTTCGGGTAAATGTTGTATAATTAAACGATAGTATTCTAAGAAAGGGGGGAGCTGAATGTTTCGCAAGGGCTTAGGCGTGGATATCGGCACCACGCAAACGACCGTTTGTTCGGTTGAGGACGGCGTGCTGCTGCGAGAGCCTACGGTTGCCGCGGTGGACGTGGATACCGACGAGGTCATGGAAGCGGGCGATGCTGCCATCAAAATGGTCAACAGCTCCCCTGATAAGCTGCGTCTATGCTGGCCGGTTTGGGATCCTGTGGTGAAAAGCCAGCGTATCCTTTCGGCAATTTTGCGCATTTTTTTGCGGCGCGCCATCGGGCGCACGGTGCTACGTCCGCAGGTGATGGTCGCCATTCCGTGCGATCTAACCGAGGCACAGTCTAACGCAGTGGAGGACGCAGTGCTCGGCGCGGGCGCGTCACGCGTGCATCTTTTAGAGGCACCGCTTTGTGCCGCACTTGGCGCGGGCTTTGATTTTGCCTCTCCAACAGGGCAAATGCTGGTGCACGTGGGTGCATCCCGCACCGAAGCGGCAATGATCTTTATCGGTGATATGGTCACGCACATCACGGTGCAAACGGGAGGTAAGCAATTTGATGATGCCATCGTGCGTTATATGCGCAGTAAGCATAAGCTGTATATCGGCACACGCACTGCGGAGCAGATCAAGATCCGCTTAGCCGACCTTTCTGCCACACACGTGGAGCGAAAGCTTGACGTTAAAGGCAGATTTGTTGACACCAAGGTCCCGCGCGTGGTCACGCTCTCCTCGCGCGAGATGCTGGGCGCATTGCGCTCACCTCTTTCTGCGGTGCTGGATGCCATTGTTTCCGTGGTGGAGCAAACGGGTGACGATATGCGCGCAGATATCGCAAGAGGCGGTATTGTTTTAACAGGCGGCGGTGTGCTTTCGGGTATGGATCAGCTGCTTGCCGACGTGATGGGGCTGCGCGCACGTGTAGCCGCAAATGCCGATACTGCTGCTGCAGAGGGCGCAGCACTTGCGCTTGAGCGTCTTTTAAAATAACCTTTACAAACCGGATCAAAGGACTGTTACCATGAAATATATACTTGACCGTTTTGAGCCGCGTGCTCTCTTTCGCTTTTTTGAGGAGATCTCGGCGATCCCGCGTCCCTCACTCCTTGAAGCCGGGATCGCGGATTATCTTGAGGCGTTTGCCGCCTCACGCGGTCTTTGGTGCTACCGCGATGCCACACACAACGTTCTGATCAAAAAGCCCGCCACCAAGGGCAGGGAAAATGAGCCAGCCGTTTTGTTGCAAGCGCATACCGATATGGTCACAGAAAAGCATTCTTATGTGAAGCACGACTTCAATACTGAGGGGCTTGCTCTTGTAGTGCGGGATAACCGAATTTCTGCCGATGGCACCACGCTTGGGGCTGATGATGGCTTTGGCGTGGCGATCATGCTTGCCGTGCTCGATGAAAAGGAGATTTCTCACCCACCTATCGAGTGTCTTTTCACCTCTGCTGAGGAGATCGGTCTTGTGGGCGCAGGGCAGTTCGATTACAGTCATATCACCGCCAAAAACATGCTCAACCTTGATTCTGCCGAGGAAAATACCGTCATTGTCGGGTGCTGCGGCGGCGTTCGCTCGGAGCTGGCACTTCCCATCAGCCTTGCGCCTGTAAACGAAGAGGGGCTCTCGGTTGCGATCGGCGGTCTTTGCGGCGGTCATTCGGGTGAGGATATCCATCGCGGACGCCTCAATGCCCTTGGCTTGATGGGTAAGCTCTTAACGGCATTGCGCAGGCAAACGCCCTTTCGCCTTGCCTGCGTGACGGGTGGCGAGAAGACCAATGCCATTCCGCGTGAGTGCGAGGCAGTGCTGTTGGTAGATGATAAGGCGGCGGCAGAGCTGCTTTTGCCAAAGCTTGAAGCACTTGCAAGGAGCTACATCGTAGCGCAGGAGGACAGGGAGCTTTCCGTTAAGATAGAACAAATACCTGTCAGCGAGGCAATGTCCCATACCGATACCGATAAGATCATACGGGTGCTTTCCATTTCGGGCGGTGTGCTGCATATGCGCAAAGAGCCCCCTGTGATGCCCGAGGCATCCCGTAACCTTGCCAATTGCCGCACGCATAAGGATAAGGTCACCTTTGGTATCTCGTCGCGCTCCGCAAAGGAGTACCGCCTTGATGAGTCGCGCGCCGAGCAGAATGCGCTTGCTGCCGATATCGGAGCCACCGTTACCTATTATAACGCATACCCCGGCTGGGAAAGCGCGATGGAAGCACCGCTTGTGAGGGCGTGGCAAGAGGCATATCATACAGTCACAGGCGGCAGCACCGAGCCAACGCTCATTCACGCAGGGCTTGAAACGGGTCTTATTACAAATGCAGTAAAGGGACTTTCTGCCATTGCCGTTGGGTGCAATATCCACGATCTACACACGCCGTTTGAAACCATGGAAATTGCCTCCTTCTCGCGCATCTTCCGTACCGTAAAAGAATTCTTGCGTATCTTAAATTAGCAAAGAATTTCAAAAGGAGAATTCTATGAAAAAAATTTCACTTGTGCTTGTGACACTTGCGCTGTGCCTTGGTGCGTGCGTCGGCTTTTCCTCCTGCAAAAAAGAGGTATCCGAGGAGCAGTGGCGTGCCGCATTTGCTTTTGAAAACGTGCGTGTTGACTGCACAACACAAATATGGAATGAAGAACCCCACGCCCACGAACCGATCTATGGCGGCACACATTATCTTTTTGACGGAGATACTGTGGCGGTGGCAAACGGAAAGGAGTGGCTTATTGGCAGTGATGAGCCCGTTATACGCGAAAAGCTTTTCGTGGAACGCAAAGAGCTGGTACGGTTGTTTAAATTCGCCGATTGCTTTGAGGAATTTACACTTCTTGAGGACGGCACGTATTTTTGCGAAAAATCTTCCGTAAAAGACATTATGTGGGTAGGTGATTATATTGAGGACGTATATGTCACCTTCACCGATGAACAGATCAGCAAAATTTCATATACATATCGTCAGGGCGTTGTTGCTAAGCCGATCGTTTATACCTTTGACTTTTCCCAATACGGGGAGATCGTTTTGGAAGCACCGACCGAGTAAAATCTGTTTTATAAGCAAAAAGAGAGAACAACGGTTAATCCGTAAAGTTCTCTCTTTTTTGTTAATTATGCTTCCGTGCCATCCGCAAGAGCCACACGTAGCGCTTTAGCCAGCTGATCGGGGCAGGAGGTGGCTTTAAAGCCGCAACGAATGCCCGCAAGTCGCTCTATCACTTCTTCAACCTTCATGCCGGCAACAAGCGCCGCGACGCCCTGCGTGTTCCCCGAGCAACCGCCGAGGAAGGAAACCTCTTTTACGGTGTCACCGTCGATCTTGATGCGAATACGCCTGGCACAAACACCCTTTGGCGCAAATTCTAATTCCTTCATTCGAACTCCTTATCTATATTGATATAGTCTGCTATGATCACCGTGCGGGGCATAAAAAGGGTGATATATGCCGCAAGTAATCGGGGCGTTGCTTCCTTGGCTTTTAGTACGATATGCTTGGCAAAGCCGTCCTCACGGTAGGAAATGGGCAGCGAATCAATGCGCCGCACAAAAAGCCCAAAGGCATTTGCCGCCGCTAAAAAATTGTTAAGAGAGGCATCGTCTTCCTCATAGAGCACACATTCTATCGTGCGCGTTCCGTGGGGCACGACCGCGGGACGCACGGCTTTATACAAAAGCGCCATGCGCACGGTCTTACTCTCGCTTTGTGCGGAAATATCCTTGCTGCAGGCAATATGCAGATCAAACTGCTCGAGCAGCTCGTAAATGCGAAAGAGCTTTCCCTCAAAAGAGTCCTCAAGCGGCAGGATACCATATGGCGTGACGCCCGTAGCAATTCTTTCACAAATATCGGCAAAGCTTTTACAGGGCACGGCACTCGCTTCGGGGAGCACTGCGGCAAAATCCTGCATAGCCGTGTGAAAAAGGGGGCTTGCCAGAATCGCAACGCTCCCCTCGCTCGCAGTCATCTGTGTGGCAAGTGAAGCTGCGTTGATTCCCGTTACATCAAGGAGCAGATCAAGCGTGCTCCCCGAGAGGGCACGGCAAAGCGCCAGCCTTTTTGAGAGCCGCTGCGCCGGTGCAAGCGGTGTGTCGGCGGCAACCTCGGTCAGCTCGCTTGCCCACCGCCGTAAGGCGGCAAGGTCCTGCGCGGTGCTCTCCCGGCTGTTTTTTGCAAAATGCGCGGCGAGATCTTCGATCTGTAAGCTCACCAACTCGCCTGCACGGTCGATCTCAGCATGCCACACGGCAAGATTTTCAAGCGCTACTGCCATTGCAGCATCATCCATCATGTGCCTGTCTGCCATTACTCTGAAACATCAAGCAGCAGCTTGTAGCTGTCCGTGAGGAATGCCTGCATCTCATCCTTAGTAAGCTTGCGGTGAGAGAGTAGGGAAAGGCGGTAGATCTCAGTGGCAAGCAGCTCGCATTTTTCGCTCTCCTGCGTCAGCATAGAAAGCAGCTTTTTGATCAGCGGTGCATCGGTGTTGACCACCAGCGTCATATCAAGGGGAAAAGCGGGTGCATCGTCACCCTCGCCTGCCATACGGTACATTTTCATCATATCCTCCATACGGCGACTTTCCTCGCTCACCTTAAGGATGGCAGGGATCTCACTCCCCTCAAAGCTCTCTTGCTTGACGGTTAGCTTCTCATTTTGGCTCACCCGCACGAACAAGTCACAAAGCGCTTTGCTTTCCTCTTGCTCGCCCTCCTTTTCAAGCACGGAAAGGTCAGCATCCACGCGTAAGAAACGCACGCCCTCACGGTGTGCTTCCTCGGATGCTGCAAACTGCGTGTCCAGCAGACTGTCAAATTCTGCCACAGCAATGCCCCTTTCGGCAAACAGCGCGATATACTGCGCCTGCAGCGCCTTGTCCGTGGTGTAATAAACGGTGTTTTTGTGAGTGTCCGCGGCGGCATCAAGATATTCGTCAATGGTCTTGTGCGTGCCGTCAGTCAGCTTCAGGAGCAGGTGGTCCTTTACACGATCGCGGAATTTGGTGTCGCGCATCGCGGCATATTCCACAAAGGTTTTAATATCGTCCCATACCTTTTCGTATTTTTCCCGATCATTTCTTGAGAGGGAGCAGAGCTTGTCCGCCACCTTTTTCACGATATGCGCGCTGAGCTTTGATACGTAGCTGTTAGTTTGCAGATAGCTGCGCGATACGTTCAGCGGCAGCTCAGGGCAGTCGAGAACGCCCCTGAGCATCAGGAGATACTCGGGGATCACTTCCTTAATGTTGTCCGCCACAAAGACCTGATTGTAGTAAAGCTTTACCTGACCCTCAATGCTTTCATACTGGCTGATGATACGTGGGAAATACAAAATACCTTTAAAATTGAGTGGATAATCTGCGTTAATGTGAATATAGAACAGCGGCTCGCGAAAATCCGAAAACACCTTTTGGTAAAAGGCGCAATATTCCTCGTCCGTGCACTCGGAGGGGGATCTTTGCCACAGGGGTGCTGTATCGTTGATGGGAGCAGGCTCCTCGTCCGCTTTCTCGCCACCGTCCACAAAATAGATCGGGACGGGCATAAAGGCACAGTATTTGTCAAGCATCGCGCGAAGCTTCTCGGCATCAAGATATTCCGCCTCGCCTTCTTCTATATGCATAATGACCTCAGTGCCACTCTCCTCGCGATCGCCCCCCTCAAGCTCATACTCGCCCTCGGCAGAGCATACCCAATGAACGGCAGGCGCGCCCGTGTGTGAGCGTGTGTGGATCTCCACCTGCTCACTGACCATAAAGGCGGAATAAAAGCCAAGACCAAAGTGACCGATAATGCCGTTTTTGGTGGCTTCCTCGCCCTCACCCTCGTACTTTTTAATAAAATCAACAGCACCCGACAGAGCAATGGAGCAAATATATTGCTGCAGCTCCTCGCGCGTCATACCAATGCCGTTATCCTCAACCGTAATGGTCTTTGCTGCCTTGTCAAGGCGCACGTCAATGCGAAACGGCTGTCCCGACTCGGAAGCCTTGCCAAGAGATACCAAGCGCTTTAGCTTGGTAATGGCATCCGTTGCATTTGATACGATCTCGCGCAAAAAAATGTCCTTCTCGGAATAGAGCCATTTTTTTATGATGGGGAAAATATTTTCTCTGTCGACGGAAATACCGCCCTGCTGTTTTTCTGACATTTTTCGGTTCTCCTTTTTGTAAAAAGTTATAAAAGAGTGAGCTGCCCCGCGGGGCATCTCGCTTTAAATTACGGTTGCTCCGTCCCGCCATCCGTGGCGGATGCGAGATCCTCGTTGCTTTCTGCCTCAAACACACCAAACAAAACAGTATCAGATCCAACAGCAGAAACCTTTTCCGCTGCCTTGGCGGCACGTATTGCCGCGAGATATGCAGCACCCTCGGCAGCCTCCTCTGCGAGCACGTCAGGGGAAAGGGGGAAGGTGTGCGTTTCATTGAAGATGCGACAGGACTGATTATAGGCGCTAAGGAAGCGGGCATATGCAATAAGAGGACCCACTACGGTGGGTAAGCCGACAAGCGTCCAAAGCAAATAATGCTTCATTGATGCTTTGGTCTGTACGCCGTTTTGCTCACAGTAGCGGCGGTAGCGACAAAGCACCTGGCAGTGCCAGATAATGGGGAATATACCAAGGGTGATGATGGAGAGCATCAGCACGGGTAGAATGCCCCACGTGCGCCTGCCGTCACGGCTACAAGAAATGTTGGTATTGACCGCAATGGTCTCAAGCAGATAAAGCGGATAGATACCAAGGGTAAAAATGGTCAGCAAAGTAACGCGCAGGAACGTGCGGCTTGAGATCATTCCGCGTTTAAGGATCAGGCTCACGTGTGAGCCACGATAGTCCTCGGAGATCTGCTTCACGGAGAAGACGCGGCGGAAGAATTTGCCGATCTGTAAAAGTCCCAATCTAAGCGTGTTGATAGCCATACGCCAACGTCCGGGATCGTAATCGTCAGCTTCCATTTCCGTTTCAACGGCAGCGATCCAGCGCACAAGCTTTTTCGTCAGTGTGTCATGCTGCCCCTCCGCCTCGTCAGAGGGCCTGATAAAGGCATCAGCGGCGTAATAGGAGTAAAGGTCGGTAGGGCTGCCCTTGTCGCGCAGTCGGTGCTTCAGATAGTCGTCAAGCATCGTGATGATCACGGCAAACAGCGGCACACCGATCAGCATACCGATAAAGCCGAAAAGACCACCCATCAGGGTGATAGCGATCAGCACGCCAAGGGAGGTAAGACCCGTATGGTCACCTAATATCATAGGTGCTAAGAGATTGCCGTCGATCTGCTGGATGACAAGGATAAGGACCACAAATAAAAGCGCTTTAGAGGGCTCTGCGATAAAGATAATGACTGCAGAGGGGATCGCACCGATGAATGGACCGAAAAAGGGAATAAAATCGGTAATGCCGATGATCACGGCAATGAGAATAGGATAGGGGATCTTAAAGATGGTAAAGAGGATCACGGCAGTGATGCCGACCATAATGGAATCGATCATTTTGCCAACGATAAATCCGCCAAATTTGCGGTTTGCTTGGGTCGTGTAGTAGAGGATCTTTCGCTCACTACGCTCCGAGAACAGTGCGTGGATCGCACGGCAGCAGCCTGCCTTCAGGCGGTCCTTTGAGAGCAGAACGTAAATGGATACGAACACGCCGACCAAAATGTTTTTAAGAAGTGTCAGCGCGCTGCCCGCAAACGTGCCAAGGCTGCCCAATATACCCGTGCCGAATTGATCAAGCAGATCCATTGCCACGGTCAGCAGCTTTTCAAGGGTGAGCAGGTTTTCGGTATCTCTCGGCAGATCAAAGGGGAGGGATGTGGCAAAGTCGTTTACAGAGGAGATCAAGCGGTTCACGTAAAACATACCGTTCACGCGGAAATCGTTAATGCTCTCGATCAACTGTGGTATGATAAGCAGAACCACGCCGCTGATGATGAGCAGAACGACTACATATGTGAGAAGCATAGATAACGCGCGATTTACCGTACGCTTCAGCTTGTAAAACACCTTGATCTCAAAGAAACGCAAAAAGGGATTGCAAAGATACGCGATCACAAGACCGATGACAATGGGCGTCAGGATATCGTTTAAGGTCTTGATCGGCTTTAGGATCGCATCAAGATTGGCAAGGATCAGCACCGCCAAAATGCCCACCAGCACCCATAGCATCCAATTGCGCCTGGGGAGTCTTGGCTTTTGGGGGCGGGGATCTTCGCCGTTTTGTTCTTTTAAATCAATCATCATAGCCCTCCGTGGGTAAAAAACTCTAATAATATTATAAACATTTTATTTTTGTCCGTCAAGGGCATATAGATTGTTTTTAAAAATATTTGTCGCATTATTGAAAATATGCGGGAAATGTGATATACTGTGGGCAGTGTGATGAAACCGAAAAGAGGTGTGATAATGACCGTAACCGTAACAGCCAATGCAAAGATCAATTTGCACCTTGACGTGATCGGCAAGCGAGAGAATGGCTATCACGACGTGGTGAGTGTGATGCAGTCCGTGTCGCTGTGCGATACGCTGGTCGTTACAAGAGAAGCGGGAAAGGGCATTTCGCTTGATACGGGGGGCGCTTTACCCGCTGATGACAGCAATCTCATCGTGCGTGCGGCAAAGTGCTATTTTTCGGCAAGCGGCGCACCCTTCGGCGTCACTGTAACTCTTAAAAAGCGTATTCCCATGGCGGCGGGAATGGGCGGCGGATCGGCGGATGCGGCGGCGATGCTAAAGGCGTTAAACGAGCTTGACGGCAACCGCTATACCGTGCACGAGCTCGCGGAAATGGGCGCCGCTATCGGCGCTGACGTCCCCTTTTGCGTGCAGGGCGGCACCTGCCTTTGCGAGGGCGTTGGCGAGGTGCTCACACCCATTTTGAATCGTATAAACGCCACCGTTGTGGTGGCAATGGGGGGAGAGGGCGTGTCCACACCCGTAGCATTTGGCACGCTTGATCGGCTTTTTGACGATTATAAGAGCTTTGAGGGAGCTGTGTCACCGCAGCCACTGATCCGTTCACTTGAAGCGGGCAACGTCAAGGAGCTTGCCGCCGCGCTCTTTAATCGCTTTGAGGCTGTCATTGAGCCGCTTCGCCCCGCAGTCACAAGCATCAAGGAAGCAATGCTGAAAAACGGCGCACTTGCCGCACAAATGAGTGGTAGCGGCCCGTCTGTGTTTGGTATTTTTGAGGATGAGCAAAGCGCTTCCCGCGCGGTAGAAGCTCTGCAAGGAGAGGGAGTTCGCGCATTCCTTTGTAAAATGATATAAAATCAAAAGCAGCCCCGACGCGTCGGGGCTGCTTTTGGCTAAAATATCGTTTCGATCAAGCGTGTGCAGGACGCGGGGGAGTATTCCCAATAATCGATATGTGCTGTCTTTTCTGCGTCAATGTAATATTTTAGCGGCTCGGGCGGGTCGTTTGAAGGGTACGCGTCAATGATCACCAGCTTTACCTTCATGCGATCGGGAATGATGCTTTTGATAAACACGGCTGCAACGTCCCCCACCGCGCAGCGCACAGGCGTATTTCCACTGCCGCGCAGCTCCGCCAAGCCTGCAAGATTTGGAGTAAGCTCCACAAAGATGCCGTAGCTTTCAATGCTTCGTATGCGTCCCACAACCGTTTCCCCCGCCCCAAACTGTGCCGTGTTTTCCTCCCACGTGCCAAGCAGCTCCTTAAGGGTCACGAAAATGCGGTTGAGGCTTTTATCAAGACTTTTGATCACCACGTTTAAAAACATGCCGCACGTGAGGCGGTCGCGCGGATGCGCAATGCGAGAAACGGAGATGCAGTCAATGGATAAAAGAGAGGAAACGCCGCAGCCAATGTCCACAAAAGCACCGTAATTTTCAAGGTGCGTCACGCGTGCGGGAATGATATCTCCGGGGGTTAGACTTGCCAAAAACTCAAAAATGCAATCCCGTTGTACGGCACGGCGCGAAAGCAGGGCAATGCGCTCGCCCCTCTCCTCGGAAAAGCCAAGGATCTTAAAGGCAACGGTCTTTCCGACTCGCGTAATGATGGCAATGTCCTTTATGGCCTCGTTCGGGCGGCAGTATAGCGCTTCCTCGCGCTCCATCACACCGCGCATGCAGCCAAGATCCACGTGCAGGCGCATCCCGCTGTCGCAAAGCAGCACGGGCGCTTCTAAGATCTGTCCCGTGCGGCAAGCGCGCTCAAGAGCCGCAACGCAAGAGAGCGCCTCCTTGTTTTCCTTTGTTTTCTCAAGCATCCCCTCGGGTTTAAAACGGTTTGTCATCTTTTTACCTCCAAAACGGTTGTTTCCTTTTGATATTATGCGTGGCATCCGTTAAATAGTACGCAAAAAAGCGATGTTGCACACCTATAAGAGAGAGCAAAATGGGCAAAAAACGGAGAAAACGCGAGGTTTTGCGGTGCTAAATTAAAATTTTGAAATTTTTTTAGAAAAAGGGGTTGACAATAAATGACCCTTATGCTATAATGTGCAGGTCGAAAAAAATAAGCTAATTTTATGGAGGAAACATTATGTCCACTTTTATGGCAAAGGCAGAAACCATCGAGCGCCGTTGGTTTGTCATTGATGCGGCAAACAAGCCCCTTGGCAAAACCGCCGTTCAGGCTGCCACCATTCTGCGCGGCAAGCACCGTCCTGAGTTTACCCCTCACGTTGATTGCGGCGAATTTGTAATCATTATCAATGCTGACAAGGCAGTGCTTACCGGCAACAAGCTGGAGGATAAGTACTACCATCACCATTCTGGCTACATCGGCGGTTTGAAGTCCGTTCAGTACAAGACCTTGATGGCAACCAAGCCCGAAAAGGCAATGGAGCTGGCAGTGAAGGGCATGCTGCCCCACAACAAACTTGGTGCAAAGGCTGCAACCCGCCTTAAGGTGTATGCAGGCGAGGCACACAAGCACGAAGCACAAAAGCCCATCGTGCTGTAATAGAGAAAGGTAGGTAAATTTATATGTATACAAGTGCAAAGCCTTATTTCTACGGCACAGGCAGAAGAAAGAAATCCGTTGCGCGTGTTCGCATCGTTCCCGGCACGGGCGCTATCACCATCAACGGCAGAGACGTTGACGATTACTTTGGTCTTGAAACCTTGAAGCTTATCGTAAACCAGCCCTTCGGTGTTACCGGCACCACGGGCAAGTTTGATATCATCGCAAACGTTACGGGCGGCGGTATCTCGGGTCAGGCAGGCGCTATTCGCCACGGTCTTTCCCGTGCACTGCTTCAGGCAGATCCCAACTTCCGTGCAGCTCTTAAGGCAGCAGGGTTCCTTCGTCGCGATCCTCGTATGAAGGAAAGAAAGAAGTACGGACTCAAGGGCGCGCGTCGTGCACCTCAGTTCTCCAAGAGATAAGAAAACAGCACCCACAAAGTGTTATCAAATGGCATCCATCGTTTTCGGTGGGTGCCATTTTCTTGTCCCGCCATGTAAACGAGGCATCCAAAACCGCTAAGGCTTCGTCTTTCGGGCTAAAAATATGCCGCAGGCATGTTTTCTTAACGCCTCACGGCGCTCCGAAAGATAATTCAAGCACAAAGATCAATCTCATAAATTCAAGGTTTCCCTTGGGTTTATGGGATTTTTCTTTTTGTCTGTTTGGGTCAATTTTTGTGCGTTGATAATACGATAGTAACAAAATAGTAATCTCAGCAATGATCTATTTTTAGATTTTTAGTTTTTCGACGGATTGTTCTTGACACGTTCGCCGCGCGCGTGCTATAATGTTAAATGCCATTTACACTAAGGAGTGAATTTTATGAATGTCGGAGAAAGGATACGCGCGCTGCGACTCTCGAAAATGATGACGCAGGCAGATCTTGCAGGAGATCAAATCACGCGCAATATGCTGTGTGCCATCGAAAAAGGAACGGCGTTGCCGTCCGTGCCAACGGCTTGCTATATTGCCGAGCGCCTGAACGTTCCCGTGGGGTATTTGCTCTCTCGCGAGGAGGAAACGCTTTCATACCGAAAGATGGTTGCTATGCCAAACGTGCGTCGTGCACTTTCGGGCGGGGATTTTACAGGCTGCATTGCCGTGCTTAACGCAAATTTCGGTGATGATTATGATGACGAGATCGCCCTCATCCGTGCGGAATGTGAATACTATATCGCAAAGGATGCGTTTGACTGCGGCAGACTTCGTGCCGCGGCAGCGGGCTTTGATCGTGCCGTTGCTTCGTCAAACGATACTGTTTACAACACGGCGTGGATCCGAAACCGTGCGGCTGTTTACTTTCGGTATCTTAGCACACTTTCGCCAACCCTTGTTTCGGATCTGCTTGAGGAAAACGAGGTGGAGATGGCGAAGTCCGTAGGAGATGATTTTTGTGCTTATATGCTTGCCTTGGATGCCCTTGACGGGGGCAGGGAGGGCGAGGTCGACGCATATCTTGCCCGTAATGGTGAAAGTGTTTGGGGTGCGCGGCTGCACGCGCTGTCCCTAATGCGAAAGGGGTGCTTGAAGGAAGCAATGGAGGCGTTTGAATTGTTGCTTTCCAGCGATGCATTGCCCGTGGGGGTGCTCCTTTATGAGGTCTTTGGAGATATGGAGCAGTGCTGTCGGCAAGGAGATGACTATAAGCGTGCTTATGAGTTTGCCTCCTCACGCATGGGGCTTCTTGAGCGTCTTCTTGAGGAATCGTAATGCGTAAGAGATCCATTGCAGTATTGTTTTTATTGCTCACGCTTTTTCTTGCCGCTTGTGGCAATACGGCGCGCTTTGATGCGGGCAAGCTGCTTACAGCAGAAGAGGTCGCAGCGCAACGAGCCCGGCTTGAGGCGCAAAATTCGGATGAAAAGGGCGGTGATGACACGCTGCCTGAAGATGAAACACCCCACAACGGTATCGTTTTTTGGCTAAGCGGAGGGTCGGTATACCACCTTAGCGAGGCATGTCGCTACATCAGCGAAAAAGAGGGTGTTATATCGGGCACGGTCGATGAGGCACATGCGGCTGGCAAGCTGCGTGCGTGCTCGTCGTGCGGCAAGGATTAAACGGTGGCTCTTTTGTATATACTTTCAGTATGGAGAAAATTATGGCAGAAAAGGATAAAAAAGCAACGCGCAATATCGCGCAGAATAAAAAAGCTTGGCACGATTATTTCGTGGATGAAAAATTTGAGGCGGGCATCGAGCTGTTTGGCACCGAGGTCAAAAGCTTGCGTGCAGGTGCGGTCAATTTAAAGGATTCCTACTGTACCTTTAAAAACGGTGAGATCTTTGCGCTTGGTATGCACATAAGCCCCTACGAAAAGGGCAATATATTCAATCGCGATCCGCTACGCCCCAAAAAGCTACTGATGCACAAGCGTGAGATCCTGCGTCTTTCGGGAAAGGCACAGGAGAAGGGCTATTCCGTCATACCCCTGTCACTTTATTTTTCAGGCTCGCGCGTGAAGATGGAGCTGGGGCTGTGCCGAGGTAAAAAGCTTTACGATAAGCGTGAGGATATGGCGAAAAACGCGGCAAAGCGTGATATGGAGCGTGCCTTCAAGGGCGGCAATCGAGAATATTGAATTTTACTTGAAAGGAAATTCACTTTTTGTACGCGAAACGGTTGCTTTTACGGTAGCCGTGTGCTATAATAAAATAGGAAGCTTTGTACGATGATTTTGATTTTATAGTGCTGACACATACTGGAGGAGATCTGTGATGGACGAAAATGCAAACAAAAATCAAGATAATGTTGAAAACAACTCCCAAGAGGCGCATACTCCCTTATCGCAGAATGAGCACGAGATAACCGCTAAGGAGAGCGAAGCTGCCCTCGCTAAGGAGAGCGAGGCTACCTCTGTTGAGGAGAGCGTTACTCCACCCGTCGAGGTGAGTAATGTTGCCCCCGCACAGGAGAGCGCCGCTGAGCCTGTCGAGGCGGCAGAGATGCCAAAGGAAGAAGCCCCAACAGTGGAACAAGTAGCTGAAAAGGAAGCTGACAGGGAAGCTGACAGGGAAGCAGCTGCACGCGAAAGGGCTGAGAAAAAAAAGGCCGAAGCGGCGGCATCCGAGGCAAAGCGTGAGGAAAAAAGGCAAGCGCGTCAAAAAAAGAAAGCGGAAAAGCTGAAAAAGCAAGCGGAGCGCGACGAAAAGCTTAAGGAAAAGCTTAAAAACCGTCGCCCACGCAGAAAGCATTATATTTACCGTGTGGTGGGTGCACTGCTGCGCTTTACCTTAACGCTTGTCCTCGGCATGGCGATCGCCTACGGCTCCGTGATCGGTGCAGTTTATCATGTTGTAAGCGGGCTTACCATCGACGAGCTGCAAAAATTCGGCATCGCGACCGATGCTGATAAGTATTTGACGCAAAACGGCGACATTGATCTTACAAGCACGTCCTTACTTGAGCTGATCGCCGATCTTAACGCTGTGCGCGCAGATCTCGGAGAGCATACCCTGCAGACCCTGATCGACCATTACGGTATTGCACTGCCCGCAGAAACACTGGCAGTCTTGCCAACGGATCTCTTTTCCGTTCCCATCACCACGCTTGTTTCAAGCGAGGGAGGTGCGGTGATCGCCCAAAATCTCAAGTTTGGGTATCTGCTTTCATTTTTGCCCCCCGCAATGCTCAGCCCGCGTGTTGTTGAAACGCTTTCCGAGCGTCCGCTTGCACTTTTGACAAACGGGCAGTACGGTGAGCTGTTCGCAGGCGTAAAGCTTGGCTATTTCACAGGCGTTACCTTTGACGAGGAGGGCAATGTCGTTCCTGTTAACGCAAGCCAGCTGACTATGCAGGAGGCGATGGCAGAGCTTGACCTTGGCAGGATCCTTAGTGCCACCACGCAAAACGGCGATCTGCTTGGCGTTTTGGCAACCGATCTTGGAGAGCAGGAGCTTCGCCCCATACTTTCGGGCTTTATGACGGGCGCGCTTCTTGAAAAAATGTGTGAGGGGCGTCTTGTAAAGGACGTGATCCTGCCCGATGCCAATACGGGTCGCTATACCTTCAGCCTTCCCGCGCTTTGCACGGGTGTGTATCTTGGTGATGCGCTTGGGTATATAAAGGTTGGTGACACGTGGTACACCGCCTATACCGACAATGGTGACGATACCGATGATGTTCCCGCGTCGTCAATGAATGCGGCGCTGGCAAAGATCTCTTTGCTTGACGTGATAAACAGAACGCTTTCCCTCGATCAAACCTTTGACGGCATGTATTTTGGCGATCTTCAAAACGGCTACTCTCGCGGCGATGCTATCACCGAGCCCAATCCTGAGGGTGGCGAGGATATTGTCGTTGGCTACTGTTGGATGAAGGACGGTGCCAAGGTCAGTAAAATGCAGGCAAAGATCGCCAATATGGCAGTAAGTGACGTGCTGAACGGTCACCTTGACCTGAATGCCACACTTGGCTCGCTGTATATAGGCGATCTCCAGGGCTATACCTACCGCGAGGTGCTTGAGGGAGATACCCTTGTGGGTCATAAGTGGATGAAGAAGGGCACGGACAACACCGAAACTGAGGTTTCCCCCGTGCTTTCCGCCATTGCCGATATTTCGCTTTCTACCGTTTTGAACGGTCAGTTGGATATGACCGAAGCGCTCGGTGCGCTCACGTTGGGTGAGGTGCAGGGCTACACGCGCGGCGAGGATCTGCGCTGGTATCGCACGGTCACTGAGGGTGACGAGAGCACGCTTGTTTACGTGGGCGCTGTGCAAAACGCTCTCGCTAACGTGCTGCTTTCCGACGTGATGAGCGGTCAGTTTAGCCTTTCAAGTGCGCTCGGTGAGCTTCGCATGGGCGATGCAATGGGCTATACGCGTGGCGATATTTACGAGAGCAAAGATCCAAGCGACGAAGCTTCCTACGACAAATATGAGTTTACCAAAGGAGAAACGCCACCTGTTGAGGTTACGGGAACTATGCTTGAGATCGCCAACCTGCCGCTTTCCGACGTCTTAGAGGGGCGCGCAGATTTTAGCGATACCGTAAAGGATATGCGCCTTGGCGAGGTTCTCGAATATACCGAGCACGAGGGCGTATGGTATTCCACCTTTGTTGCTGCAAACAGCGATGAAAACGTGCGCGTAAAAGGCGTGCTCGGGGTCCTTGCAGGCAATCGCGTGAAGGAGCTGAATGAAAGCACCATCAATGCCATCGCAGTAGGCGAGGTGCTGGGCTACACGGAAAAGGATACCGACGCGGACGGCACGCCCGATAAATGGTATGACGAGAATAATAAACGGGTCACGGGTATGCTTGCAACCCTGGCGGATATTACGATAGGCGAGTTTTCAAATGCCGACACGCTCACCGCTAAAATACGCGAGCTGGCGCTGGCGGATGCGATGGGCTATACGTTGGTTGACGGCGTTTGGTACTCCGAATACAGTGATGACGGTGATAGCACCAATGACGTGAAGTTAACGGGTATTTTGGCTGCTTTGGCAACCAATCCGCTAAAGGATATCAACACTGCCACCATCGACGCGATCCTGCTTGGTGATGCCATAGGTTATATGAAAAAGGACACCAATGGCGACGGCGCTGCCGACACGTGGTATCAGGATGACGTGCCCGCCACGGGCATTATGGGGACTATGGCAGATCTTACGGTCGGTGCGCTGAAGGACTCAGCGGCAGTCAGCGAAAAGTTAGGAGAGGTCGAGCTTTCGGTGGTCCTTAATTATAAGTACGTTGACGGACAGTGGGTCAATAAGAATAACGTGGCAGCCTCCGGTGTGATGGCACACCTGATGGGACTTAAGATCAATGCCGTTGAGCACGAGATCGATGAAATGCCGCTGGGATACGCCTTCGGCTTTTATCGCAACGAGGAAACAGGGGAATGGTTTACCGATCAGGCGCTGAGCAAGAAGCCCACGGGCATCACCGCCTCGCTTGCCAATATCCACCTCACCCACGCACGCGAGGAGCTTAACAGCATGAAGCTTGGCAGGCTGCTTGGACATTCCTTCAATGAGGGCGCTTGGGAGGATGCAAACGGCAAGCCGCTCACGGGTCTTGATCTTGTGTTTGCCGACATGCTGGTTTCCGACCTTGACAATGCCGATAAGATCGCGGGGGCACTGCAAACGGCAAAGCTGGGGGACAGTATGGGATATAAATGCGTCGAGGGTGTTTGGTATAAAACAAAGACCGATGCCGCAGGGAATACCGTCGCGGATGAAGAAAAGCCCGTCACAGGGCTCCTTGGCGCATTGGCAGATACCGAGATCGGCGGAGTCGAGAATAAGCTAAAGTCCATCTCCATTGGCACAATGCTTGATTTTACGAAAAAAGCAGACGGCTGGTACGATTCGGGCAATAACAAGGTAACAGGTGTTCTTGCCGTGCTTGCGGGCTCGGATCTTGACCATATCGTTGGGGATATTGAAAATATGACCGTAGCGCAGCTTTATCCGGAGCCCGAAGGGATTTTGAAGGCTATTGATCCCACAACCAAGGTAACCGAGCTTGATACGGCTATGATGAATTGCAAGATCAAGAGCCTGATGGATGCAGAGCTTCTTAATATAAGTGTGGAAAAGCAAGCGATATTTGCTACGGCACTTGGTGCTGATTGGGCAAGTAAATATACGATCATTGACTTTTTGAATTATCTTATCAACGGTACGATACCGTCCCAATCCTAAAATTATCCACCCTCTCCCACCCGCAGGTGGGAGAGGGTGGCACTTGACAAATTTATAAAAGCGCTGTAAAATAGTATGGTGTATCTGGGTCCGTAAAGGTTTCGACGGGGATCTTGAAGCAGGATAAGCGTGGCGTGCCGAGCAATCACGAAAAAGGCTCAACCTTAAAATTAAACGCTGACGAAAACGTCGCACTGGCTGCCTAATTTGGCAGTGCCGCGGCTTTAAGGCCGCCCGTTTCCGCGGGGAGGACCACGACCCCGATGGGAGCGTCATGCAGTGGTGAACATGCATCGGAAGTTCGCACTTGTACCGATCATGCAAAAAAGGGCTACCAAGCGGCGTAGGGTGTCTTTGCTCGACGCTGTAAGGGAATTTTAAACCAAAGACTACCCACGAAGAAAGTCCTGTGAACGGGTTTTCGGACAGGAGTTCGACTCTCCTCGGATCCACCAAAGCAAAAAGACCGCCTTGCGCGGTCTTTTTGCTTTGGCGAATCGGGCGGGGACCGTCGAACTCCTGCGGAAGGTGCAGCCTTCATCAGGGTTGGAAGTATATTGAAGGATATAACAATATGGGGAAGGACGGCATCAAAGAGCACCTTCAAGCAGCCGCGCGAAGCGCGCCTGCGGAGTTCAGACTCTCCTCGGATCCACCAAAAACAGAAAAATCCCGAAAGTCCTTGTTTTGCAAGGGCTTCGGGGTTTTTCTTTATTTTACAAGGGTTTGAGGGCTGTTAAAAGTCTTTTTTGCTTGAAAGTGTTTTTTATAGTTTCAAAAAAAGTTTTCCAAAAACGGAAACGAAATGCAACCAAAATGCAACCAAAATGGGCTTGCAACCACGATGCAACCATAAAATTGTGCTGCTTTACAGGCAAATGCACCACGTTGCTATAATGACCGCAATGGCATGAAAAACGATCATGGTTAAGACTTCCGGGCTTGTGGGTATATTGTTTTCTCTGCGCCTGTAGATGCAGTAATAGTAAGAGGGAATGATTGATAAAAGACAAGCGATCGTTACAATAATTACCGTTAGAATCAAAGAAGTGGAAAATTCGCTCAGGTTGAAATACAAATGCATACCAGAGAATACAAGAGGTGGCAAGCACAAAAGCGGTACGAGCGTAAACAACCACCAGCGGCCCCAACCGCTCGTTTCTCTCTCATCGTCACGCATACCAATAAGAAGAGTATAAAGCAAGAGAAACACGGGTATTTGTGCGCTTGCAACCAAAATGTATGTGATAACAGCACTCATGTTAAATGTTCCTTTCGTCAGCATCTAAAAATCGTTTGATAGCTTCTTTGATGACCTGTGCTTGTGCGATTCCCTCTGCGGCACATTTTTCCTTAAAGGCTTGTGCCGTTTCTTTTGGAATGTACGCGGTTATAGCAGTATAGGTCTTTTTGTTGTAGCGAGCTTTTACTTCTGTTGATGTTTTAGTTTTTCTTTTTTGGATTTCCATATCTTTTACCTCAAAACATTTTTTCTGTGTAGATGTAATTTTTTAATTCAACGATGCTTTTGCAGATCTCTTTTGGGATTTGAAAATCCACGGTAAGATCTCCGTTTTTCAGGCGAACAACCCAATGTGTAGTATATTCGGTAATTTCATAGTTTTTGCCGTTCTTTTCAATAATCATTTTTAGTCCTTTCTTTATTTATGGAATTGACAAAATTTTTTGTTCGTGATATAATAGGACTTACGGGAGGGGTTTCGCCCCCCTCCCTGCCTTGAAAACCTTATCGGTTTTCTTGGTCTGCCTTGCACGATTTTGGCTTTTGCATCGTGATTGTAATTTTAACATTCTTGACTGTTGCGTTACTTTCAACTGCTTTTGCTAAATCTCGCAGGGCTTTTTCTATGTTTTCCACAGTGCTTACCTCCTTTCTGTATATATTATACCATACTATTAATAGTATGTCAATGGTTTTTTGAAAAAATTTCAAAAAATTTCAAAAAATTGGCACCGCGATCAAGCGGTGCCTTTTTGTAAGACGAAAACCCCGCCATAGTGGCGGGGTTCCATAAAGGCTTTGCCGATGAGCAGAAAGCAAATAAAAATTCAGAGTAGAATGATCTTGT
>JAZOCO010000042.1:0-9657 GCA_045596505.1 Eubacteriales bacterium | reverse complement strand
CTCACCGCAGGGTGGAACAGTTTTCACCTCGCAAATATTTAGGCAAGACGAAGCGAAAAGCCGAAGCAATATGCGGATATTACAAGGCTTTTGGCTGATGGATGGACAAATATTTGCAGGCGAAAACCTTATGTGTTCGATTCCCTTGCGGCTAACCACCCACGACGACCCGAGGAATATTCGCACAAAACAATACGGCGCGCGGCGTTTTGTTTACGCACACGTTCCATGTCATCCTGAGCGAGCCAACAAAGGCGAGTCGGAGGATCTCGGCGCGATCAAGACAATCGCGCCGCGGTATGTTAGCACAAAACCTTTTATTTGGCGAATGTTTCATTTGAGCGAGTAAAGGATTTCGTGCGAACATTCCGCCGAAAACCCTTCTTGCGTTTTCGGTGATTCTTCGACTCGCCTTTGTTGGCTCGCTCAGAATGACACGAGGGCGGTGCGTTGCCCTTTATGATTGGGTAGGGGCGAACAGTGTTCGCCCGCGAGAATGGGATCTTATCCCCACAAGCGGGCGATCGATGATCGCCCCTACCCGTTTGTGCGTTGACCTTTATTTGTCAAAAAACCAAAAAGGGGCTGCGTAAATGACGCAGCCCCTTATTTTGCAAACGCGGCGCTGTGAAAATGTAAGGAGTAACGCTTGTTTTTTATTTGTTTTTAATGTTATTTGCACTTTTTATTTATTATTTTTCGCCAAAAAACGGCATTTGTGCGCTTATCTATTGCCTTTTGGAGCAAAGTATGTTATAATGTAGACAATCTATGTGAATATGTAGATACGGTGGAGGATCTTAAAAGATCCTTGCCAAAAGAATTTTGGAGGAATACTATGAAGGGTATCATCCTTGCAGGCGGATCCGGAACGCGGCTCTATCCGCTTACGCGGGTCACGAGTAAGCAGCTTTTGCCTGTTTACGATAAGCCGATGATCTACTATCCGCTTTCTGTTTTGATGAATGCGGGGATCCGCGACATTTTGATCATCTCCACGCCCGATGACCTGCCGAGGTTTGAGAATTTGTTTCAGGATGGCAGCGACCTCGGTCTGCGTTTGCAGTATGCCGTACAGAAAGAGCCAAAAGGTCTTGCCGAGGCGTTTCTCATCGGTGAGGAATTTATCGGTGACGATTGCGTTGCTATGGTGCTGGGCGATAATATCTTCTCGGGGCACGGTCTTAAAAACCGCTTGCGCAAGGCGGCACAGATCGCAAGAGGGGGCGAGGCTACGGTCTTCGGCTATTACGTAGACGACCCGCAGCGCTTCGGCATCGTTGAGTTTGATGCGGAGGGCAAGGCTATCTCCATTGAGGAAAAGCCGAAGGAGCCGAGAAGCAATTATTGTGTAACAGGGCTGTATTTTTACGATAACAAGGTGGTTCAGTACGCCAAGGAAGTGAAGCCCTCCAAACGAGGCGAGCTGGAGATCACGGATATCAACAAGCGCTATCTTGCCGAGGGAACGCTCCAGGTAGAGGTGCTGGGACAGGGCTTTACCTGGCTTGATACGGGTACGCATGAGAGCCTTGTTGAGGCAACGGAATTTATCAAGGCGGTGGAAACGCATCAGCACCGCAAGGTCGGTTGCGTTGAGGAAATTGCTTACCTCAATGGGTGGATCACCAAGGAGCAGGTGTTGGCGCTTTGCGACAAGCTGAATAATCAGTACGGCGAGTATATCAGAAACGTTGTAAACGGAAAATATATCGACGGAACCTACAAAACGGAGTAATTTATGACGATCGTTGTAACAGGCGGCGCCGGCTTTATCGGCGGCAATTTTGTGCATTATATGCTGGGGAAATATCCCGAGGACCGTATCGTTTGTGTGGACAAGCTGACCTATGCGGGTAACCTTTCCACGCTTAGCACCGTGATGGAGCATCCCAATTTTAAATTTTACAAAACGGATATTTGCGACCGCACAGGAGTCTATGAGATCTTTGAAAGGGAGCACCCCGACGTGGTGGTAAATTTTGCGGCGGAAAGTCACGTGGACCGTTCGATCGAGAACCCTGAGGTCTTTCTGCAGACCAATATCCTCGGCACGCAGGTGTTGATGGATGCTTGCCGCAAATACGGCATTACGCGTTACCATCAGGTTTCGACGGACGAGGTATACGGTGATCTTCCCCTTGATCGCCCGGATCTCTTTTTTACCGAGCAAACGCCCATACACACCAGCTCCCCGTATTCCAGCTCTAAGGCGGGTGCGGATCTGTTGGTGCTGGCGTACTACAGGACCTACGGGCTGCCCGTGACGGTGAGCCGCTGCTCTAACAATTACGGACCCTATCATTTCCCCGAAAAGCTGATCCCGCTGATGATCGCCAACGCGCTTCACGACAAGCCCATGCCTGTTTACGGAGAGGGGCTTAACGTGCGCGACTGGCTTTACGTGGAGGATCACTGCAAGGCGATCGATCTTATCGTGCGCCAAGGGCGCGTCGGAGAGGTCTATAACGTGGGCGGACACAATGAGAAGCGCAATATCGACATTGTGAAGATCATCTTAAAGGAGCTTGGCAAGCCCGAGAGCCTTATCACCTACGTAGCCGATCGCAAGGGTCACGATATGCGTTATGCGATCGATCCCACAAAGATCCACCGGGAGCTTGGCTGGCTGCCTGAAACGAGATTTGAGGACGGCATCAAGCGCACCATTCGCTGGTATCTTGACAACAGGAAATGGTGGGAGGACATCATTTCGGGTGAGTATCAAAATTATTACGAGAAAATGTACGGAGAACGAAAATGAAAGTGCTCGTAACGGGCGTCGGCGGCCAGTTGGGTCACGACGTGATGAACGAATTGCACCGTCGGGGGCACGAGGGTGTTGGCAGTGACATCGCGCCGACTTACCCGGGCAAAGAGGACGGCAGCGCCGTCGCGTCCATGCCGTACGTGTCGCTTGATATTACGGATAGCGAGGCAGTGACACGCGTGATGCAGACGGTGAAGCCCGATGCGGTGATCCACTGTGCCGCGTGGACAGCTGTGGATCTTGCCGAGGACGAGGAAAATCGGGAAACGGTGCGCGCCATCAATGAGGGCGGCACACGCAGCCTTGCCGAGGCGGCGCGGGCGCTTTCCTGTAAGATGGTCTATATCAGCACCGACTACGTTTTTGACGGTCAGGGCGAGACGCCGTGGGATCCCGATTGCCGAGACTTTGCTCCCCTTAACGTATATGGCAAGACCAAGCTTGCGGGGGAGCTTGCGGTATCCTCACTTCTTGAAAAATATTTCATCGTACGCATCGCGTGGGTGTTTGGCAAAAACGGCAACAATTTCATCAAAACCATGCTAAATGTGGGCAAAAAATACGATACCGTTCGCGTGGTAAACGATCAGGTGGGCACGCCCACTTATACAGTCGATCTTTCCCGCCTCTTGGTGGATATGATCGAAACCGAGAAATACGGGTACTATCACGCCACCAACGAGGGTGGGTATATCAGCTGGTATGATTTCACCCGTGAGATCTTCCGTCAGGCGGGCTATGCCACCTGTGTAGTTCCCGTGACGACCGCGGAATACGGCCTTTCGAAAGCCGCCCGCCCCTTTAACAGCCGTCTTGACAGATCTAAGCTGGTGAAAATGGGCTTTTTGCCTCTACCTACGTGGCAGGACGCGCTTAGTCGGTATTTAAAGGAAATCGAGGAATGATAATGGCAGGCATCAAGGTCACCAAATGCCCGATCGAGGGGCTGTATATCATTGAGCCGACTGTCCACGGTGACAGTCGCGGCTACTTTATGGAAACCTACAATCTGCGCGATATGGAAGCGGCAGGGCTTAATATGCATTTCGTCCAGGACAATCAGTCTATGAGCGTGAAGGGCGTTTTGCGCGGTCTTCATTTTCAAAAGGAATTTCCGCAAGGGAAGCTGGTCCGCGTGATCCGTGGGCGCGTGTTTGACGTGGCGGTGGATCTTCGCAAAAGCTCCCCCACCTATGGGAAATGGTATGGCGAGGAGCTTTCCGAGGAAAATAAAAAGCAGTTCTATATCTCCGAGGGCTTTGCACACGGCTTTTTGGTGCTCAGCGACACGGCGGAGTTCTGCTATAAGGTCACGGATTTTTACCACCCCGGCGATGAGGGAGGTCTTGCATGGAACGATCCCGCCATCGGCATCGAGTGGCCCGAGCTTTTGGGTGAGTATTGCGGCAGTGCAAGCTGTGATGGCTACACCCTTTCGGACGGCACGCCTCTCAATTTGAGTGAAAAGGATCGCAATTGGCTGTGTCTTGGTGACACCTTTGCGTTTTAAGGAGTATGCTGAAGATTGATTTTGTATGTCCCTTGCACCACGCCGATACGATGATCGACGCGGTGATCGGGGGTCTTAAGGAGCAGAAAGGAATATGCTTACATAAAGTCGTTTTCCCGATCACTGAGGGGGGCGACCTTTCTGCCGTTATTGGGAAAATTGAGGCAGCCGGCTTCGAGTATTTTTTGGTGCCGGAGGCGGAATTTTCTCACAGCCTCACGCGCCAGCGGGCGATCACCGAATACTGTGAGAGCGACGTGGTGGTAATGATGTCCCAGGACGTGCACCTTTTAAGCGATCAAGCCCTTTTCGAGCTCGCCTCTGCGGTAAACGAAACGGCGGTTTACGCTTACGGCAGGCAAGTCTGTCAAAAAAAGACCATCGAGCATTACGTGCGTGAGAAAAATTACGGGCCGACCAGCCACACGGTGAGTGCGGCGGACGTTGATAGGATGCAGCTTGCCGCATTCTTTGCCTCGGATGCCTTCGCCGCATATCACCGCCCCACGTTTTTGGCGCTTGGCGGCTACGACAGCATTCCGATGATGATGAACGAGGATATGTATTACGCCAAAAAGGTGATCGATCGCGGATATCAAAAGGCATACGTTGCAACTGCAGTGGCAGAGCATTCTCACAATTACAGCCCGAAAAAGCAATATGCGCGCTACCGCGCCATTGGGCACTGGTTCAGACAGCATGAGGAGTTTGACAACTATAAGACCACCGATTCGGGGCTGAAGCTCGCGCTTTACGTTTTAAAGCGTGCACTGCGGGAGCTTAATATCCCCGTGCTGCTGCGGTTTTTGCCCGATATGGCGGCAAGATATCTTGGTATGAAAAAAGGGAAAAGGGAGGAAGCGTAAATGGAAGGTCCGATCCGTATCCTGATCGTTAACGGAAAAATGATATGCGGCGGTGTTGAGGCGTTCATTATGAACATTTACCGTCACCTCGACAGGACGAAGATCCAGTTTGATTTTCTCCTTCATTACCGCGAAAAATTTTTCTACGATGATGAGATCGAAAGCCTTGGCGGTCGTATTTACAGACTCTCCTTCAGAAACGATAATAACTATTTCAAATACAAGTCCGATCTGCGTCAATTTTTCCGTTCTCATCCCGAGTACCGTGTGGTTTGGGGACACATGGACGGGCTTGCCTCCATTTATCTCAAAATTGCCAAGGAGTGCGGCGTGAGTGTCACGATGGCGCATTCTCATATTACCAGCGCCGAGCGTTCGCTCAAGGGGCTGGTTAAGCGCTTTTTAAGGCGAAATCTTTGCAAATATGCCGATCATCGCTTTGCCTGCTCTACCGAGGCAGGGCAGTACCTTTACGGCGCGAACAGCTTTAAGCTTATGCCCAATGCCATTGACGTTTCCAAATTCCGCTTTGATCCCGCGGCGCGCCAAAGGATCCGCCTGAAGCACGGATGGCAGGAAAAAACGGTGGTGGGGCACATTGGGCGCTTTAACACACAAAAAAATCATTTTTACCTCATCGATATTTTTAAGGCATATCTTGCGCGCGATCCCGACGCCGTCCTTTGCCTTTGCGGTGATGGAGAATTGCAATCGTCCGTGCGTGAATACGTGAAGGAGAGTGGCATTGCCGACAAGGTCTGTTTTACGGGTAACATACCTAACGCTTGCGAATATTATCAGGCCTTTGATATGTTTGTGATGCCATCGCTTTACGAGGGATTGCCTGTTTCGGGTGTGGAGGCGCAAACGGCAGGTCTTAGGTGCGTCTTTGCCGATACCATTACCGGAGAGGTTGCGCTGATCCCCTCGCAAACGGCATTTCTTTCAATCAAGGAGCCGCCGCATTTTTGGGTAGACTATATGAAGAAAAGCGATGTCGATAGAAGGGCGGCTGCCTTTGATATCATTGCGGAATCGGACTACAATATCGTAAAAATGGTTCAAAATCTTGAATGCTTTTTGGTAGGCGAATATGGAAAAGAAAACAAAGATCTGTGAGACGCCCTTATTCTCACCCCGAGGAGATAAAGTAAAATATCTACTTTATTTTCTGTTTATTTTTTGCTTTGAGCCAAAGCTTTTTGTGAAGATACCGTGGCTCAATCTGCTTTATATTATGGGGGCGCTCGTTTCGTTCATTTGTATGGCGCGGATCTATATAGGCTGTCGCAGGAGACCTTCCTTGCTGCTGGTCGCCTTGGTCGTATACCGCTTATCCTTTGCCGTGCAGACCTTGATGCGGGGCGGCGACGTCCTCATGTGGGGGTATTTATCCCTTGTGCTGATGACGATGTGCATGGCGATCGAGTATTATATCAGGGACTGCGGGCAAGAGCTGCTTGGCGTGATCATAAACGTACTGCTCGTGCTGCTCACCGTGAATTTTTTGCTGTCGCTTTTCCGCCCCGACGGTGTGGTGGAGGGCATACACTTTATCGGTATAAGGACGCGCTTGACGGACGTGATCATGCCTTTGCTGGTGCTGTGCCCGGTTCGTGACTATCTTAATTTGCGTCGGATGAGTCTTCGCACGGCATACGCCATTTTCCTCTCGCTTCTTACGGTCCTGCAGCAATCTATCGTTACTGCCATACTTGGTCTTGCCATTCTTGCCGTTGGGGCACCCGTGCTTATCCTCATTCAAAAAAAATGGATAGGCAAGTGCGTCAACGTGTTTACCCTCACGGCAGTGGGGCTGGCTGTAAATTATCTCATTGCGTTTTTTCAGATCACCCTGCGTATGGAGCCATTCCTTGGCAAGGTGTTAAATAAATCCGGCACGCTCACCGGGCGTACCGACCTTTGGAACAGTGCGATCGCGCTGATCCGCGAAAAGCTGCTCTTTGGGTACGGCATGGCGGACAACGGCAACTTTGTTCCCGCCACCGATTTTCTTGACTGGGAACCATTTTGGCAGGCGCACAACCAATGGCTGCAGATCCTTTACGACGGCGGTCTTGTTACCTTGATCAGCTTTGTTTTGTTGATCCTTGTGACGCATCGTGGACTTAACAGCCGCTGCGATAGGCACCTGCGCGGGTTTATGCTGGCGGGGCTGTTTTCCATGCTTATTATGATGACCGTGGAGATCTTTTCTTATACGCCATATTTCTTTCTGTTTATTTTTATCGGCTACCACATAGGTGAGCTGAAGCGGTCGGATGAGCGTGTGGTCGATCCCTTTGAGGCTGTGCTTACCCTTGAGGTAAAGCGGGCGTGGCACTTTGGCGCTGCGCCTGTTTGGCAGCGATTGCTGTGCCGTCTGTTCCCCAAAAAGGGCAGATACCGTAAAAAGCACGCGGCGATCCTTGATGCGCTGGAAAAGAAGCTTGCCGATGCCATCAAAGCGTGCAAAGAAATGCCTGTTGGCAGGGAACGTATCGGAAGGGAGCTACCCATCTTCTTCTTTGTGCCCGAGGGGCTGACGAGTGCCCCCGAGAGCGTGAGGGCTTGCCTTGCGTCCTTGGAAGCCAATTGCGGCAGCCACGAGGTGATCGTGCTTTGCCGCGACAATCTTTCGGAGTACGTTTCGCTGCCCGCCTTTGTCTTTGAAAAGCTTGAGGAGAAGAAGATGTCAGGGGCACAGTTTTGCGAGCTGGTTGCCGTTTCTCTGCTTGCTCGGTACGGCGGCATCTTTTGTGATGCAAGCCTGCACCTTTCCTCTCCGTTGCCGTCTAAAATGTATCAATATGCATTTTACAGCATCAGGGACGTGGAGGGGGACAAGCAGTATCTGAGCGAGCGTAGATGGATCACGGCGTTTATGGCATCTGCCCCCGGCGGATACGTGCCAAGGGTGATCGAAAAGCTCTTGTTGGCATACTGGGAGGAATATAATATAACGGTGGATGATTTCCTCACGGATTATTGCATTAAATTAGCATATGAATGTGTTCCCGCTTGCCGTATGCAGGTGGATGCCGTTCCCGTTAATAAGGATGATATTCGGTATTCATGGGAGCCTTGCTGTGATGCGGCTGCAAGGAAGCAGCTTCTCGGCGCGCCCGCCATCACGCATATGCTTAAATATAACCGTTAAGGTCGCTTGTAAAGGAGAGATCGTAAATGATCAGCGTTGTCGTACCTGTATATAATGCAGAAAGCTATTTGGCGGATTGCGTAAGATCCGTGCTTGATCAGACAAACAGGGATCTTGAGCTGATCTTGGTAAATGACGGCTCGCGTGATGGGAGCCTTAGGCTTTGCCGTGAGCTTGCCGCGACAGACGAGAGGATCGTGGTGATCGACCAACCAAACGCGGGGGTCAGCGCCGCCCGTAACACGGGTCTTGCGCGTGCCACGGGCGAGTTTGTGGTGTTTGTGGATTCGGACGATATGATCGAGCCGACCATGCTTGAGGATCAATATGCCGCAGCGACGGGGTCGGGTGCAGATATTGTTATCAGCGGTTTTCGCACCGTGGGTAAGCAGCTGCAAAACGATACTGAGGTGCTCGCCGCGCACAGCGGAGAGATCGAGAAACGCGAGCTGCTTTCGCTGCTTGTCAGTATGGAGCAGCGGCGCATCCGTGAGAATATGGTGCGGTGCTTGTTCCGTCGCTCGCTGCTCTCGGAAAACGGCATTTGCTTCCGCCGGGGCATGAAGATCGCAGAGGATTATTTGTTTTTCCTGCAGGCGATCAAGGCGGCGGGTCGGATCTTTATTTTGCCCAAGGATTACTATATATACCGCGTCAATGATGCCTCTGCCACCGCCAAGTATATCGACTGCTTGACTGCCGATATGGTAACGCTTGATGAATGGGTGCGCGAGGAGATCTGCGGGGAGGACCCTCAGCTACTGATGGGATATCACCAGCGTCGGGCGCTCACGTACCTTAGAACAGTGCAGAATATGTGCCTGCCGCGCTCACCGTTTTCAACGGGCGCTGCGATCAAACAAGCAAAAGCGGTGCGGCGCGAGGGGAGCTACTCCTTGTCGCTTCGGTCAGCCTATCGCCGGCGCAAGCGCTTTTCACGTCAGGATCGGTTGTCGATTACCATGCTGCGCTGGCATATGGACCGCCTGTACGTTCTTTTGTACAAGATTTATAAGAAAAAGCGCGGTTAATACCCAAAAATGCACCCGAAAGGAAATGCTATGAAATTATTTGCATTGTTTTTGCCGCAATTTCACGAGGTTGCTGAAAACAACGAGTGGTGGGGCAAGGGCTTTACAGAATGGACCAACGTAAAAAAAGCTCCCCCGCTTTTTAAAGGTCATCAACAACCTAAGCTTCCTCAAAACGGCAATTTTTATGATCTGTTAGAGAAAAAAACGGTAGAGGAACAGACACGCATGATGCACGAGTACGGTGTGCACGGCATGGTCTATTATCACTATTGGTTCTGTGGGAAAAAGCTGCTGGAAAAGCCTGCGGAAAATCTCCT
>JAZOCO010000041.1:0-3690 GCA_045596505.1 Eubacteriales bacterium | reverse complement strand
CGGGCAAAGCCCATCTCGTGCGTGACGATCACCATCGTCATACCCTCATTTGCCAGCTGCTTCATAAGATCCAGCACCTCGCCGACCATCTCGGGGTCAAGGGCTGAGGTGGGCTCGTCAAAAAGCATCACCTTCGGGTTCATAGCAAGCGCGCGCACAATAGCAATACGCTGCTTTTGTCCGCCCGAGAGGGTTGAGGGGTAAACATTCGCCTTTTCAGAAAGCCCAATGCGGTCAAGGAGCTTCATTGCCTTTTCGCGCTCCTCAAGAAGGATCTGCTGCTTGGTCACAGTAGGTGCTTCACCCTTTTTAAAAACGTGACGCAGCTTTTGCGCCCGCAACCGCTTTAGGCGCAGCATCACGGGTGCAAGTGTAATATTTTGAAGAACGGTTTTGTTATTGAAAAGGTTGAACTGTTGGAACACCATACCCATTTTTTGACGGTGGATATTGATATTTACCTTTGGATCTGCGATGTTTTCGTCATCAAAGATCACCGCACCGCCGCTGGCATCCTCAAGACAGTTAAGGCAACGCAAAAGCGTGCTTTTGCCCGATCCCGATGCGCCGATGATAACCACCTTTTCGCCCTTGTGAATATCAACCGAAACAGATCTTAACACCTCAAGGTCGCCGAATTTTTTGGAAAGACCCGAAACCTCAATAAGAACGTTATTTTGCATTACCGGCACCTCCCCCATTTCGGTCGCTCTTTGCCATTTTCTTTTCAATTACGTGCAAGACCTTTGTCAGCACCAACACGACGACTAAATACAGTGCTGCCGCGATCAAGAGTGGGAAAAGATAGTCAAACGTGCGCGACTGAATCAGCCCCGGGATCTTACCAAGGTCATAAATACCAACGTAACCAACGATTGCCGTTTCCTTGACGAGCATAATAAACTCGTTGAAAAGGGGCGGCAAACAATTCCGTACTGCCTGCGGAATGATGATCGCACGCATGGTCTGCCAGGTGGAAAGCCCAAGAGAGCGTCCTGCCTCCATCTGCCCATCGTCCACGCTTTCAAAGCCCGCACGTGCGATCTCGGCAACGTACGCGCCCGAATTGATGCCAAAGGTGATAGCGCCGATCATAATGCCGTTATCCCAGAAGGCAAATACGATGAAATAAAGGATCATCAACTGCAACACAACGGGTGTGCCACGCACCAGTGTGATATAAAAATCGCACACCTTAGCAACGATCTTCAGCTTTCCCGTTCTTTTGTTGATGTATTTGAGCATCGCGATCGTCACGCCGATAAGAATACCGATACAAGCGGCGATCAGTGCGATCAGGAGCGTGTTGCCAAGCCCCTCCAAATACATTTTCCAGCGATCCTGCACAAAAAACGCTTTTTCAAATCGCAACCACAAGCTTTTCATAAAAATCCCTCATCACTTGGGAAGGGTGAAGGAGCGCGCCCCTTCACCCTTCTTTTTACTTACTATTAGTCCTCTGCGTTGAGCATCGTCTGTGCGGGCAGCTTATCCATCAGGATCGCATCGATACGACCTGCCTTCAGATCAGCCAAAGCCAGCGCATACTGCTTATACTGCTTCACGTCAGCACCTGCAGCCTTTACCACAACGGTATCCTTTGTGCCGTCGTCCTTCTCAACCTCGTAGCTGTGTCCTGCATCGGTCTTGGCAGCAGAAATGATCAGGTCACCGCTGGTGCCCTCCTGCACGCCAACCTTAAGACCTGCAAGGTCTGCTACGCTGTCAAACGCCTTATCCTTGTGTGAAACAACAACAAGCGTAGAGCTGTAATACACGCTCGAGAAATCCATTTGCGTTGCGCGGTCCTCGGTAATGGTAAGACCTGCTGCTGCAACGGCAAGACCGGTGCTGCCGGAAAGTGCGGTGGGGATGGTATCAAATGCGATATCCTCGATCTTGAGCTTCTTGCCCATATCGACAGCAACCTGGCTCATAATGGCGATATCCACGCCAACCACTGCGCCGTTGTGGATAAACTCAAAGGGAGCGAAACCGGATTCGGTGTAAACGGTGATCTCCTCAGTAGCGGTGCCGAAATCCCAAGTAACCTTCAAATCACCTGCCTCAGGTGCTGCAACCGAGCCGTCCTGCGAATCCTCAAGCTGCGTGTAGTATGCCTCATACTTTGCCATGTTGCCGTTTGCGACCCATGCGTCAACGACCTTGTTGACAGCAGCAAGCAGCTCGGGAGAGTTCTTCTTGACGCCGATACCAAAATCCTCTTTGATGAGGTCGGTGGCGTCAACTGCAACAAAATCCTTGTTGCTCTTGCCGCAAGAAGCAAGCATCACTACGGACGTTGCGACCATCAAAACGGCAAGCATCAAGCTTAAAATCTTTTTCATATCTGTTTCCTTTCAAAATGTAATATATTACCTTTCGGCTTTAGTAATTATAGCGCATAAACATACAAATGTCAAGCACTGCGTGATTTTTTATTACCGATCATCTGCTTTTGCATATGGCAGCAATATCCGCGGCAACCAGCTCGGGCGCGCGATTCGCATCCACCGACACGTCGCACAGCTCCTCATTGCGGTACTCATCATCAAGGGAAAGGATGCGGCAGGTCTTATCGTCGGGCGCGAGGTCGCGCGACACGATATCACGGATTACGTCATAGCGTCCGCGTTGCATAAACACCGTTAAAGCACGGGAACGGTATCGGTTTTTAAGGGTCAGCGCGCCGCAAATATCGATCGGGATAACGGCACATTTCCCCTCGCTCACAATCGCATCGATATCCGTCGCGGTCGTGCCGAAATAATATCCGCTGTAAACGGTGGTTTCAAGGAAATTACCCGCCTCACGCTGTGCGATAAACGTCTTTTCGTCAAGAAAACGGTAGCTGTTGCCCTCCTCGCCTGCGCGCTGTGGGCGCGTGGTGGCGGTGGCAGGCTTTACCATACCGTAGCGGCTTGAAAGCTCACGCGCCACGGCGTTTTTATTGCTACCCGTGGGACCCACAAGGCAAACCACACCGCCACCCCCAAGCTCCGGTCGCTCGCCCGCAAAGGCATGGCAGATCATATCGACCAGATGCAGAAAATCCTCATAGGAATTGACAGACAAAAGACCTGAAAGGTGCGTGTTCCACGGGCGGCGGAAAAGGACGGGATAGGTTGCGGGCGTGCGTGTGATATTATGTGCGCCATCATCAAGCAAAATGTCAAGATTTACCATGTCCTTGCGTGTGCCGATCAAGATATTTTCGGGCGGAATCTCCGGAAAATCCTCGACAAGGCGCAGCGCACGCGCCGACATACAGGCGGGGGGTACGGCAGTCACGAAGAAAACGTCTGCCACAAGGGAAAGGCGGCTGACAAACTCCTTTGCTCCCTCAAAAAGAGGCTGCTTGGCAACAAAGTCGGGATCGCTAAAATAGGCAATTCTCTCGTCCGTGCGATTGCCGCTTGCCCCCCATCCACGGATATCGTAAAGCGTAAGAGGCGGATCTATACTCTCCTTTTTATTCAGGCACGCAAGCGCATAGGCGTTACATTCGTACAAGATATCGTCTACGTCAAGCCCCACGCGCAATCTATATTTTTTCATCGCTCCACCTCCCCTTAGGACATTTAATACGCTTTAAGTATAACACAGATCCTTCTTATTGGCAAGTACGAGGCTTTAAATTCATATTGTTTTTTTAGTTCCCCATCTCCCGCAACTTTTTTTAAAAAAAGC
>JAZOCO010000040.1:0-27463 GCA_045596505.1 Eubacteriales bacterium | reverse complement strand
CCTTTTACCAAACTAATTCAAAAGAAGGGAATATACAAATGAAATTCAGTTATTACCCCGGCTGTACGCTGAAGACCAAGGCAAAGGATCTTGACGCCTATGCACGCGCTGCGGCAAAGGCACTTGATATTGAGCTAAACGAGCTGCCCGAATGGCAGTGCTGCGGTGCGGTTTACCCGATGGCAAAGGACGAGATCGCGACCAAACTTTCCGCCGTGCGTGCTCTCATGAGCGCACGCGACCTTGACACTGACCTTGTCACGCTTTGCTCCGCCTGCCACAACGTCATCAAGCAGGTCAACAACGATATGCGCACAGATGCCGATATTGCGCTGCGCGTCAATAATTACATAAAGCCCGAGACCCCTTATGCGGGCGAAACGAGCGTGCTTCATTTCCTTGAGGTCCTGCGCGATCGCGTGGGCTTTGACGAGCTGAAGAAGAGAGTGGTAAATCCCCTCACCGGTCGTAAGATCGGCGCGTATTACGGGTGCCTTTTGCTGCGCCCCTCCCGCGTGATGGCAATGGACGATGCCGAAAACCCCACCATCATCGAGGACTTTATCCGTGCCATTGGCGCTGAGCCCGTGATCTATAGCATGCGCAACGAGTGCTGCGGCGGATACGTGACACTGGAAAACAGGGACGAGGCGAAAAAGCGCAGCAGTATCGTGCTGGAGAGTGCGAGGGCGAAGGGCGCGGATACCGTTGTGACCGCCTGCCCGCTTTGCCTTTACAATCTGAAAAAGAACGGCGGGTGCGGGGACGTTTCCGTTGTTTACTTCACCGAGCTGCTTGCAGAAGCGCTTGGTGTGAAATAAGGAGGAGCTATGAGCCACGACAAAAAGCAAGCCGTAAGAGAAGAGATCCTGCGCTCCTTCGGCGTTGACGTACGCAAGTGTATGCGTTGCGGAAAATGCACCGCGACCTGCCCTGCGTTTGATGAAATGGAATACCACCCTCACCAGTTTGTTTATATGGTAGAAAAGGGTGAGATCGGGAAGCTTGCGGCATCGCCCTCGATCTGGCAGTGCCTTTCCTGCTTCGCGTGTATGGACCGTTGCCCCCGTCAGGTCGAGCCTGCAAGGCTCATTGAGGCGGTGCGCGTGGCGGTGATCCGCGAGAAGGGCGCCAACCACATAAAGCCCGAGGATATCCCCGCACTGCTTGACGAGGACCTGCCGCAGCAGGCGATCACAAGCGCATTCCGCAAATACAGTAAGTAAGGAGGAGTCACAAAGATGCAAAGAATTGGCGTATTTATTTGTCATTGCGGCACGAACATTGCCGCAACGGTCGACGTGAAGGCGGTCGCTGAAGCGCTTTCGCACGAGCCGGGCGTCGTGTTCTCCACCGACTACCAATATATGTGCTCGGAATCGGGTCAGACCCTGATGCGCGATGCCATCCGCGAGCACAAGCTCTCGGGCGTGGTGGTCTGCTCCTGCTCGCCCCGTATGCACGAGGCGACCTTCCGCAAGGCGGCGGAAAAAGAGGGGCTGAACCCCTATATGGTCGAGATCGCCAACATTCGCGAGCAGGTGTCCTGGATCCACAAGGATATTAAGGAAGCAACCGAAAAGGCGATCATCCTCGGTCGCGCCGCGATCGCGAAGGTACACCTCAACAAGCCCCTTAAGGCAGGCGAGAGCCCCGTTACGAAGCGCGCGCTCGTGATCGGCGGCGGCATTGCGGGCATTCAGACCGCGCTGGATATCGCGGAGGCGGGCTTTGAGGTGGATATCGTGGAGAAGGAGCCCACCATCGGCGGCAAAATGGCGCAGATCGACAAGACCTTCCCCACCCTTGACTGTGCCGCCTGCATCCTCACCCCAAAAATGGTGGACGTAGCACAGCATGAGAAGATCAAGATCTTTTCTTACAGCGAGGTCGAGGCGGTAAAGGGCTTTGTCGGAAACTTCAAGGTGTCCATTCGCCGCAAGGCACGCTACGTCGACGAGGACAAATGCACGGGCTGCGGCATCTGTACCGAAAAATGCCCCCAGAAAAAAGTCCCCAACGAATTCAATATGGGTCTTGACACCCGCCGCGCTATTTACATCCCCTTTGCACAGGCAGTGCCGAAGGTCGCCACCATCGATGCCAATTACTGCACGATGATGAAAACGGGCAAATGCGGCATCTGCTCTAAATTCTGCGGCACGGGTGCCATTGATTACAAGCAGCAGGACCAGATCGTCGAGCGCGAGTACGGCGCCATCGTTGCCGCCACCGGCTTCAATCCCTTAAAGCCCGATCAGTATAACGAGCTCGGGTACGCGACCTGCCAGGACGTTGTGACCTCGCTTGAGCTGGAGCGTCTGATGAACGCTGCAGGTCCCACCGCGGGCACGCTTTTGCGTCCGTCCGACAAAAAGCATCCCCACACCATCGTTTTCGTGCAGTGCGTCGGCTCTCGCTGCGATGCGGAAAACGAAAAGGGCAAGTCCTACTGCTCTAAGATCTGCTGCATGTATACCGCAAAGCACGCAATGCTCATTCGCGAGAAATATCCCGACACCGACGTTTACGTGTTTTATATCGACGTGCGCACGCCCGGCAAAAACTTTGACGAGTTCTATCGCCGGGCGGTAGAGCAATACGGCGTGCATTACATTAAGGGTCAGGTCGGCAAGGTGGTAGAGGAAAACGGTGTCTTGAAGGTGCAGGCAAGCGATCTTTTGTCGGGCGAGCAGCTTCACATCGACGCGGATCTTGTGGTGCTTGCAACCGCCGTCCTGCCCGATAAGAGCGCAAGGTCGGTTGCCACGATGCTGACTGCCAGCATGGATACCAACGACTTCTTTACCGAGGCACACGCAAAGCTAAGACCGGTAGAGTCCCCCACCGCGGGCATCTTCCTCTCGGGCGTTTGCCAAGGTCCTAAGGATATTCCCGAAACCGTATCGCAGGCAAGCGCCGCCGCCGCAAAGGTGATAGGGCTGCTTGCAAAGGATAAGCTGACCTGCAACCCGTGCGTGGCACAGTCCGACGAGCTGCTCTGCAACGGCTGCTCGGCGTGCGAGAAGGTCTGCCCCTATGGTGCGATCACCTATTCCGACAAGGAATTCCGCGGTCCCAATCGCACCACCCTCATTCGCCGCGTTGCCACCGTCAACGAGGCGGTTTGCCAGGGCTGTGGCGCTTGTACCGTAGCTTGTCCCTCGGGTGCAATGGACCTTAAGGGCTTCTCTAACAGACAAATCATGGCGGAGGTTGACGCAATATGCAAGATGTAAAAGAATTCAGACCCAAGATCGTAGCGTTTTGCTGCAACTGGTGCTCTTATGCAGGCGCTGACCTTGCGGGCTCCAGCCGCCTTTCCTACCCCGCTGACGTGAAGATCATTCGCGTTCCCTGCTCCTGCCGCGTAAACCCGCTGTTTATCCTGCGCGCGTTTCAGCGCGGCGCTGACGGTGTTATTATGGCAGGCTGCCACCCCGGCGACTGCCACTACACCAGCGGCAACTACTTTGCACGCCGCCGCATGACGCTGCTCTTTTCGATGCTGGATTATCTCGGCATCGAGCGTGAGCGTACCCGTGTAGAATGGATCTCCGCGGCAGAGGGTGCGAAATTCTCCAAAACCATGAACGAATTTGCCGCAACCGTAGCGGCGCTTGGCGAGAACAAGAGATTGGAGGACCTCCGATGCAAGAAATGATGGTAAAGCGTGCCTTGGCACTGCTTGAAGACGGCACGTGCGACCGTGTGCTCGGCTGGACGACGGGTGATTTTGCCTACGATATCACCCCTGCGGTGTTCCGCAGTGCCGAGGAGCTGAAAAGCGGGTTTGTCTATAACGCCTTCTCGGCGGCGAACCTTTCCAAATATCTGGTAAAGGAATGCCGCGCGGGTGGCAGGATCTTAGTGTTTCTTAAGCCCTGTGATACATACAGCTTCAACCAGCTGCTTGCCGAGCACCGCATCAAGCGCGAGGGCGTCTACGTGATCGGCATTCCCTGCAACGGCAAGGCAGACGTGGAAAAGCTAAAGGAACTGGGCATTGACGGCATCACGGGCATCGCGGAACGCGACGACACCCTTACCGTTTCCACCCTTTATGGCGATAAGACCGTGGCGCTGGCAGATGTGCTTGCCGAGCGATGCGTTTCCTGCAAGAGCCGCAAGCATATGGCATATGACGAGCTGCTGGGCGACGAGGGTGAGGTGGTGGCGGACTCCCATCGCTTTGATATGGTAGAAAAGCTGGAGGCAATGACCCCCACCGAGCGCTACCTGTTCTGGCGCGGAGAGCTTTCCCGTTGCATCCGCTGCAACGCCTGCCGCAACGTCTGCCCTGCCTGCACCTGCGAGCAGTGCGTGTTTGACAACCCCGCCTCGGGCGTTTCGCAAAAGGCGGCGGCAAGCTCCTTTGAGGAAAATATGTTCCACATTATTCGCGCCTTTCACGTGGCGGGGCGCTGCACCGACTGCGGCGAATGCTCCCGCGTTTGTCCGCAAAACATCCCCCTGCACCTTCTTAACCGTAAGTTCATCAAGGATATCAACACCTACTGGGGTGAATATCAAGCAGGCGAGGACCCCGAGGCAAGACCGCCCCTTGGCAGATATGAAAAGAACGATATCGAGCCGGGCGAGGCAGGAGGTGTAAAGGCATGAAAAAGCTTAGCTTTGCAAAGCTTCAGGATTTCTTTGCTGCCATCGCAGCAGAAAAAGCGCTTTACCTACCCGTTGATAATGCTGTAGGAAAAGCGGAATTCAAAAAGTGGCAAGAGGGCACCGAGATGAGCCGCGCACTCAATACCGTGCGCTCTGCTAAGGATTTCTTCTTCCCCCAGACCGAGAATCTCATGGATTTTAAAATGGAGGGAAAGAGCATCGAGGTCATTGATACCCGCGAGGAATGTGAGGATTTTGTGGTGTTTGGCGTGCGCGCCTGCGATGCCGCAAGCTTTGATATTCTTGATAGCGTCTATCTTGTCGACCCTGTTGACAGCTACTACAAGACCCGCCGTGAGCACGGCACCGTGGTCACAATGGCGTGCGGCAAGCCCGCCGAGACCTGCTTTTGCGGCACGTTTGGCATTGATGCCGCAGATCCCGCAGGCGACGTAACCGTTTGGGAAACCCCCGAGGGCTATATGCTGCGCGCAAACACCGAAAAGGGCGAGGCGCTCCTTGCCGCTACCGCACAGCTCCTTGAGGAGGGCGACGCGGCTGCCGTAGAAGCGGAAAAGGCAAAGACCCGTGAGATCCTCGCAAGGCTGCCCCTTGCAGGTCTTTCGACTGAGGGCGTTGGCGCGGGTAAGACCGCGGAGCTTTTCGATCGCCCCGAATGGGCGACCCTTTCGGAAAGCTGCCTTGGCTGCGGCACGTGCACCTTTGTGTGCCCCACGTGTCAGTGCTACGACGTGCGCGATTTCGACACAGGAAACGGCATCAAGCGCTTCCGCTGCTGGGACTCCTGCATGTACTCCGATTTCACCAAAATGGCGCACGGAAACTCCCGCAACTCGCAGCTTGAGCGCTTCCGTCAGCGCTTTATGCACAAGCTGGTCTATTATCCCGACCGTGCGAACGGCACCTTCGGGTGCGTGGGGTGCGGCAGATGCCTTTCCCGCTGCCCTATTTCGATGAACATTGTAAAGGTAATCAAAACGCTGGGAGGTAAAAGCTGATGAACAATGAAACTCTGATCCCTTACGTTGGCATCGTCACCGCCATCACACAGCAGACCCCCGACGTGAAGACCTTTCGCGTGGAGGCGCCCGGCGGCGGTAAGCTCTTTGAGCATAAGCCGGGGCAATGCGCCATGCTCTCCGTGCCCGGTGTTAGCGAGGCAATGATCTCCATCACCTCCTCGCCCACAAACACCGAATATATGGAATTCAGCGTAAAAAAATGCGGATGCCTTACCGAATGGCTGCACGCGATGGAGGTTGGTCAAATGATCACCGTGCGCGGCCCTTACGGCAGAAACTTCCCTGTCTATGACGAGCTGCTCGGAAAGGATCTTTTGTTCGTGGCGGGCGGTATTGGTCTTGCGCCCCTGCGCTCCGTTATCAACTACGTGCGCGACAACCGCGATAAGTTTGGCACAGTGGATATCGTTTACGGCTCTCGCTCGAAGGACGACCTTGTTGGCTACCGTGAGATCGTGGAGGAGTGGATGACGACCGAGGGCTTTAACGTCCACCTCACCATCGACAACCCCCAGGAGGGCTGGGACGGACACGTTGGCTTTGTGCCGAACTTCGTCAAAGAACTGAATCCCGATCTTGGCAAGACCGTTTTGATGTGCGGCCCTCCCATTATGATCAAGTTCACCCTTGGTGGCCTGATGGAGCTTGGCTTCAAAAAGGAGCAGGTCTATACCACGATGGAGCTCCGTATGAAATGCGGCATCGGCAAATGCGGCCGCTGCAACATCGGCAACAAGTACGTGTGCAAGGACGGACCCGTGTTCCGCTTTGATGAGCTTGACGAGCTTCCCAACGAATACTAATAAGGAGAGAGCACAAAATGGAAAAAATGGTAAATATTTACCTCTACGGTAAAAAATATGAGGTTCCCGCAAGCCTGACGATCATGAACGCGATGGAATATGCGGGCTATCAATTGGTGCGTGGCGTAGGGTGCCGCTGCGGCTTCTGCGGCGCTTGTGCCACCATCTATCGCATCAAGGGACAAAACGAGCTGAAGACCTGCCTTGCCTGCCAGACCAAGGTCGAGGACAATATGTATATTGCAACTCTGCCCTTCTTCCCGCTGGTGAAGCAGCCGTACGATATCACCAAGGTAAAGCCCACGGAGCAGATCATGATGCAGCTTTACCCCGAGATCTACGCGTGCGTTGGCTGTAATGCCTGCACCAAGGCGTGCACGCAGGATCTGAAGGTGATGCAATACATTGCATACGCACAGCGCGGTGAGTACGAAAAGTGCGCAGAGGAATCCTTTGACTGCGTGATGTGCGGCGTTTGCTCCTCCCGTTGCCCTGCGGGCATCACGCATCCTCAGGTAGGGCTTCTTGCAAGGCGCCTGACTGGCAAATACCTTGCTCCCGAGACCCAGCATCTGCTTGACCGCGTTGCCGAGATCGAGGCAGGCGAGTGCGAGGCGGCACTTCAGGATATTATGAAGAAGACCGCCGAGGAGCTTAAAGAAATGTACAACAACCGCGATTTTGAGCAATAAGGAGGGCGCTTACTATGTATACACAGGAAATGTTAGAGTCCATCAAAAAGGTGGAAGCAACTCGCGCCGAGCGCCTTGCTAACGTAAAAGCAGGCATCCATCCCCGCCGTATGACGGCAGAGGAAAAGGTACAGGTCAAGATGGAAAACCATCCCGACTATATTGCCTCGCAGTTCGCCGAGCTGCAGATCGGCCCCAACAAGGGCGAAAAGGTGCCGCTGGAGCTTTGCGAAATGCTCCAGGCAAATCCCCGCGTCAACCCCAAAGACATTGACCTCAAAAAGGTTGATTACGACGTTGACGTGCTGGTCATCGGCGGCGGCGGCTCCGGCTCTGCTGCGGCGATCATGGCACACGAAAACGGCGCTGACGTGATGATCGTCACCAAGCTTCGCCACGGCGACGCGAACACCATGATGGCAGAGGGCGGCATTCAGGCAGCAGATAAGCCAAACGACAGCCCCGCACAGCACTATCTTGACGTCATGGGCGGCGGACACTTCAAAAACGTGCCCGAGCTGGTTTATAAGCTGGTAAACGACGCGCCCGTTTGCATCAAGTGGCTCAACGACCTTGGCGTGATGTTTGATAAGGAAGCGGACGGCACCATGGTCACCACCCACGGTGGCGGCACGTCGCGCAAGCGTATGCACGCGTGCAAGGATTACTCGGGTGCAGAGATCATGCGCGTGCTGCGTGACGAGGTACAAAACCGCGCCATTCCCGTCGTCGATTTCACCTCTGCTATTGAGATCATCAAGGACGAGCAGGGTCGCGCCGCAGGTGCAGTCCTTATGAATATGGAAACAAGAGAGATCAAGATCGCGCGTGCCAAGACCGTGGTGATCGCCACGGGGGGTGCGGGTCGTATGCACTACCAGGGCTTCCCCACCTCTAACCACTACGGCGCAACCGCTGACGGTCTGGTTCTCGCCTACCGTGCAGGCGCACCGCTCCTTTACGCTTACACCCTGCAGTATCACCCCACGGGTGCGGCATACCCCAGCCAGATCTTCGGCGCACTGGTGACCGAAAAGGTCCGTTCCATTGGCGCACAGCTTGTCAACCGCGATGGTGAGCCCTTTATGTACTCCCTTGAGACCCGCGATATCTGCGCCTCGGGCGTCATTCGCGAGTGCAAGCGTGGCGGGGGCGTGGATACCTTTGACGGCGGCAAGGGCGTATGGCTCGACTCCCCGATGATCGATATGATCCACGGCGAGGGCACCATTGAGAAGCGCATTCCCGCGATGCTCCGTATGTACCTCAAGTACGGTATCGATATGCGTAAGCAGCCCATCCTTATTTATCCCACTCTGCACTACCAAAACGGCGGCATCAAGATCAGCCAAAACGGTATGTCAGAGGTTGAGAACCTGTTTGTTGCAGGCGAGGCAGTTGGCGGCATCCACGGCGAGAACCGCCTGATGGGCAATTCGCTCCTTGACATTATCGTTTTTGGTCGCAACGCGGGTGTAAACGCCGCAGCTGCCGCGAAGCAGGTCAAGCTTGGCAAGAAGCTTACGCTCGACCACGTAAAGAGCTTTATGAAGGAAATGAAGGATGCAGGTATTAAGACCGATGCCGTTTCCCCCAAGCTCCTTCCCTGCTACAAGCACGGCAACCCCACCTACGACGAGGCAAACGCCCAGCTGATGAAGGATCGCTTCTGATCCCACACAAAAAAATGCGGCGCGCCCGAGGGGCGCGCCATCAACCGTTAACTTTTTTAATATTTCGGAGGAAAATTCAAAATGGTTCTCTTTGGAGAAACACTCAAAATTCAGGGTGTATCCTTTCTTCTCTTTTCCGTTCTTGCCATTGCAGCCGTTGGATATTTGATCGGTCGCATTACCGTGAAAGGCGTAAACCTTGGCACGGCGGGTGTGTTCCTTGCGGCACTCCTTTACGGGTGCCTGTTTTATGACCAACTGGTGGCACAGCTTGGGCTCTTTGTCGGCAACGGGCTTAAGATCATTGAATCGCTCGGGCTTATCCTGTTTGTTACCTCGGTCGGCTTCATTGCAGGTCCCAAATTCTTTGGGAATCTGAAGAAAAACTTTAAAACCTACATTCTGCTTGGTCTTATCATCATCATTTCGGGCGCTGCCGTTTGCAGTGCATGCGTGCTGATCCAACAAAACTTTACCGATCTTACGAAGGGCGATCTTGCCGCTGTCATGGCAGGGCTTCTCTCGGGTGCGCTCACCTCTACCCCCGCCTTTTCTGCCGCAAAGGCAGCAGCCGCCGCACAGGGCATTGACGAGTCCCTGGTTGCCGTCGGAAACGGCATTGCCTATATTTTCGGCGTCATCGGCGTGGTGCTGTTTGTGCAGCTCGTGCCTAAGTTTATGAAGGCGGATATGGCTGCCGAGCGCGCGAAGATCGCAGGTGGCGATGCCGATACGGGCGAGGAGCCCACTGAGGCAAAGGCGTCAAAAAAGCTCATTGAGATCGATCCCTTTGGCGTTGCCGCATTCGCGCTTGCCGCGATCGTCGGTGTCATTGTTGGCGCATTTAAGTTTGGTAACTTTTCTCTGACCACCACGGGTGGCTGCCTGCTGGTTGCCCTTGTGTTCGGTCACTTTGGCAAGTTTGGCCCCGTTAAGGTGATGCCCGCCACCCACACCCTTAAGGTCTTCCGCGAGTTTGGGCTTATGATCTTCCTGATCGGCTCAGGAATCGCCGGCGGCGCAAAGTTTATCGAGCTTTTCGAGCCGATATACTTCCTCTACGGTGCAGTGATGACCCTGGTCCCTATGGTGATCGGCTTCTTCTTTGCAAAATACGTGCTGAAGATGCCGCTTTTAAACAGCCTCGGCTCCATCACAGGCGGTATGACCTCGACTCCCGCACTTGGCACGCTGATCCAGGTGTCCGAGACGGAGGACGTGGGCTCGGCTTACGCCGCAACCTATCCCATCGCACTTATTTCCGTGGTTTTGTGCGCACAGTTCGTGATCATCCTGTTTGGTTGATCCCGGAAAGACTTGATTGACCCTATAAAAGGCTCGGGGCTTCCCCCCGAACGCCTTGGTTGACCTTATAAAAACACGCGGGCGGAGAGCTCTGGCTCTCCGCCCGCAATGCCCCCCCACAATATTTTTCAAAAATTTTCAAAAAAGGTATTGCATTTTAAAAAGAATTATGATATACTATCACCGTTGCGAAAATGGCCCGTTAGTCAAGCGGCTAAGACGTCGCCCTCTCACGGCGAAGGCATGGGTTCGATTCCCGTACGGGTCACCAAAAAGAAAACACCCCCATTCGGGGGTGTTTTCTTTTTGACGATGCGCTCCGCGCACGAACCCGGCGCGTGGGCGGCTGTGCAAAAGGGAAAACGGCTACTCGCGTTGCCCGCGCGCATGGGGCGAAACATTGCCGCGCCGCTTCCCCACGGGAAGCCTTGCAAGGCGCGGCAAATTCCCGTACCGCCGCCGCGAGCGCCTTTGGGCGCGAAGCAAGGCGAAAAACATTCGCGCTATGTGCGATTTTCCCTCACCCCCCATTCGGGGGTGTTTGACGCTCGCGCGGTGGCGCGTTCTCCTAGTGAACGGTGCATTTGCCTTTCTTTTCCCAACGATGGACCTTCATGCATCCATTTTCCTACTGATTTTCTTAAATATCTTTCATTTTTTTCCAAAACCTATGGATTTTTCGCCACACTTGTGCTATACTGAAGCAAACATTTGTGGAAAGGAACCCTCTTATGCCTACCAATAAATCTCCACACGAGGGTCACCGTGCACGTATGCGAAAGCGGTTGGCTGATACCTCTCCTGCCGCATTTGCGGAGCACGAGATCCTTGAGATGCTGCTCTATTATACCATTGCGCGCGGCGACACGAACGAAACGGCGCATTCCCTGCTGGAGGCCTTTGGTTCGATCGAGGGCGTGCTGGATGCGGATGCAACGCGCCTGAAGACGGTTTGGGGCATTGGCGAGAGCGCTGCCACCCTCCTCTCCCTTGTGGGCGAAGCGGCACGCCGATACGCCACGGAGAAATTTACAGCAAAGCAAGGATCCGTCAGGGCACTTGACACGCCCGAAAAGATCGTCACCTTTTTAGCACCCCGCTTTATGGGTGCAACAAAGGAGATCTTGTTGGTACTGCTGCTTGATAACGCTATGCGCCCTGTTGACTGCTTCCCGCTTGCAAGCGGAACAGTTTCCGCGGTAGCCGTTTCCGTCAGAGCCATTGCAGAGCGCGCCTATTCTAAGCAAGCCGCTGCCGTGATCCTCGCGCACAACCACCCCGGCGGCATCTGTGCCCCCTCTAGTGATGACGTGAAGCTTACGCATCACATAAGAGAAGCGCTTTCGCTCCTCGAGATCCCGCTGATAGAGCATTTCGTCTTTTCCGATAACGCCTACACCCCTGTTTTAAACCAATTTAGGCAAAAGGAGGAGGGCTCGTTTGCAGCCTCATCCCTTTTCGATCTTATCAAAACCAACATACATAAAAAGGAGAAGGATCAAAAATGAACCGCGAACAAAACCCAACAACAAGAGAGGAGAAAAACGCCTTTTTGCGTTTTCTTGCACGTAAGGATATCGTCTTTTCCGCAAAGAGATACGGCATTGACGCGCTGGGCGCAATGGCGCTTGGTCTGTTTGGCTCTTTGCTCATTGCCACCATCTTTAACGCCATAGGCCTCATTCCGTTTTTATCATTTTTTAAGACCATAGGTGCCTATGGTGCAAAGGCGGCGGGCCCCGCTATGGCAGTTGCCATTGCGTTTGCGCTTAAAGCGCCGCCCCTTGTCATGTATTCCTCGGCGCTTGTCGGGCTTGCCGCAAATACCGAAGGGGGTGCGGGCGGCCCGCTTGCCGTGCTTTTGGTTGCTGTTGTGGCAATTGAATGCGGCAAGGCTGTTTCCAAGGAAACCAAGGTCGACATTCTCGTCACGCCCTTTGTCACGGTCTTTGTGGGTGGCGTGCTTTCCATTTTAGTTGCCCCTCACATTGGCACGGTAGTGAATTTGGTTGGAAAATTCATCGGCTGGGCAACCTTTTTGCAGCCCTTTTTGATGGGCGTTGTCATTTCCGTGGTGGTGGGTGTGGCGCTGACGCTCCCCATCAGCTCTGCTGCCATTTGTGCCGCCATTGGTCTTTCGGGCGCAGCGGCGCTGGCAAGTGGGACGATGAGCCCCGATCAGATCTACGGTGTGGCACTTGCGGGCGGCGCGGCGGTAGCAGGCTGCTGTGCCCAGATGGTGGGCTTTGCCGTGATGAGCTTTAAGGAAAACGGCTGGGGCGGGCTTGTATCGCAAGGGCTTGGCACCAGCATGCTCCAAATGCCCAATATCATCAAAAATCCCCGCATCTGGATCCCCCCAACGCTCGCCTCTGCCATTACAGGTCCGATTGCCACGTGCCTGTTTAAAATGCAAATGTACGGTGCAGCCATCAATTCGGGTATGGGCACGTGCGGCTTGCTTGGCCCCATCGGCATCATTCTTGGCTGGTTTGACGGGCAGTACCCCGAAAAGGTGGGCGCATTTGACTTTATCGGCCTTTTCCTCATCTGCTTTATTCTCCCCGCGCTTCTCTCCCTCCTGTTTGCCGCGCTGCTTCGCCGCGTGGGCTGGATCAGAGAAAACGATATGAAGCTTGACTGATATAAAAATAGCAAAACGGGCAGCCCTTTTTCATGGGGCTGCCCGTTTATTTATTCCTTTTTAAACGACCTTATAGCCCGCCGCGGTGATCGCGGCTTCCATATCCGCGCGGTCAATGTCCTTTGCCGCCTTTACCGTGACCTTGCCCTCGGCAAGATCGACCGTGACTGCCTTCGCACCGAGCTCCACCAGCGCCTGTTTTACGTGTGCGGCGCAATGCTCGCACATCATTCCCTCCACGTCAAGGACCGTAGTGTTCATCTCTTTTTTAGAAAACAGCATTTCCTGCTCCCCCTCTTTCTTGTAATTTTGCTTTTCATTTTTTCTGTTTTTTATACTGCGTGGCACGAATTTTGTAAGGCGCAGGGCGTTGCAGACCACAAACAGCGAGGAAAGGCTCATGGCGGCAGACGCCACCATCGGTGTGAGCAAAAGTCCCCAAACGGGATAAAAAACGCCTGCCGCAAGGGGAATACAAAGCGCGTTATAGGCAAATGCCCAAAAAAGGTTTTGACGGATATTCCGCAGCGTTGCACGCCCCAGCTCTACCGCGGCAACCGCATCCATCAAGGAATTTCCCGCCAGCACCACGCCCGCGCTTTCCACCGCAACTCCCGTTCCCGCTCCGATGGCGAGCCCTACGTCTGCACGGGCAAGGGCAGGCGCATCGTTGATGCCGTCACCCACCATTGCGGTAAGGCCCTCTTTTGTATATTCACTGACAAGCCTCTCCTTTTCCTCGGGCAAAAGCCCTGCACGGTAAAGGGTGATGCCAGCCGCCGTCGCGACCCTTGCGGCAGTTACCTCGTTGTCGCCCGTGAGCATCACGGTGTTAACGCCAAGCTCGCGAAATGCCGCCACTGCCGCGGCACTGTCATGGCGGGGCGTATCTGCTACGGCAAAGCCGCCAAGAAAGGTATTTCCCTCAGCCACCAGCACCACGCTTTTTCCCTCTCGCTCAAAGCGCGCGGCAAGCGCCGATGCTTCTTCGGTGAGGGCAGGGGCTTCCTTGCCCGAAAAAAGCGCCCTTTGCCCCGCAAACAGCCATTTGCCCTCAGTTGTCACAGCGGCAACGCCAAGCCCCGTTATGGAGCGAAAATCCGCAAGCGCTATACGCGCCTCACACATCGCCGCCAGCGGCACGGCGATGGGATGCGTGGAAAGAGCCTCAAGGGAGGCGGTTACGAGCGAAAGATACGCGGCATCTCCCGAAAGGCATACACTGTCGGTTACCTGCATTTTCCCCTCGGTTAGCGTCCCCGTTTTATCCGTTAAAACCGTTTTGACCCTTGCAATATGCTCTAACGCCTCAGCACTTTTAAAAAGAATGCCAAAGCGTGCGCCCCTGCCGCATCCCACGGTAATGGCGGTGGGCGTTGCAAGCCCCAGCGCACAAGGACATGAGATGACCAAAACCGATACGGCAGTCCTTAGCGCCAGCTCGACGTTTCGCGCCACCAGCAGCCATACCGCGGCGGTGATAAGCGCAATTCCCAACACCACCGGGACAAATACGGCACTGACCTTATCCGCCAGCCGTTGTGCAGGTGCTTTGCTTGCCGCCGTTTGCTCAAGCAGTGCCGCAATGCGCCGAAGGGCAGTTTCTTCTCCCACGCGCTCTGCCGTGAGGGTTATCACACCTTCCTCAAGCACTGTGCCGCCCGAAACACCATCTCCTGCTGTGACGGTCCGCGGCAAGGATTCACCCGTTAGCATTGCCTCATTAACACTTCCCTCACCCTCAAAAACCGTACCGTCTACGGGGATCTTTTCCCCTGTGCGTACGCGCACCGCGTCCCCGACCTGTACTTCTCTCAGGGGCACTGTGACAAAAGCCCCTTCCCGCTTCACGTGTGCAAGGGAGGGCTCCTCAGCCATCAGCGCGCGCACCGCGCCCGCGGCACGGTGGCGTGCGCGCCCCTCAAGATATTTTCCCACCGAAACGAGCGTGAGGATCATAGCGGCGGACTCAAGATACAGCCCGTGCACGTGCGTATTTACCAGCGCCGTGTTTTTCGTTGCGACACCGATAACGATAAACACCCCCGAGGCAAGTCCCATAAGTGCCGATGCACCCGATCCCAGCGCCACCAAGGAATCCATATTCGGCGCGCCGCGAAAAAGTGCCGAAAAGCCGCGCAAATAAAAGCGGCGAAGCGGGATCATCACGCCAAGGGCAAGCACCGCCTGCAGACAAAAGAATATAATGGGGTTCCTTTCCCCGTCTAAAAACGCGGGGGTGGGGATCGGCGTCATATGCCACATTGCCACCACCATCAAAAGGGCGGTCAGTACAATGCTTAAAATAAGTCTTTTTTTCTCCTTTTTTTGCTCACCCTCAGCGTCATCCCCCTGCCCCTTTTTTGAGATCCCGTATCCTGCACGGGAAAGCGCTGCTTTCAGTTTTGAAAAGAGCACCGCTTCCTCACTTTTATCAAGAGTCACGGTCAGCGTACCTGAAAGCAGACTGACGGCAAAGGGGCGCTCATCCTTTAAAACGCTTGCCACCGCGCGCTCCACATGCGCAACACAAGCGGCACACGTCATACCCTTTACGGTATAGACCACCTTTTCCATAAGCCCCTCCTTTTTCTTTCCTTATTTGTTAGTATAGACTATCTTTTTTTAAAAATCAAGTTTTTTTCAGAACGTAACTTATCTTAAAAAGTAAATAATTTGTTAAATTTTAAATATTATATTATTTTAGATTGTAATGTCATTGAAAAAATAAAATATCTATGTTATAATAATTTTAATTATATATAGTGCAGGAAAGGAGGCTTTTGTATGGAGTGCCCTAAGGAGCTTTTTATGATGTGGGATCTGGTCAAAGAGGCGCTGCGTGAGGAGTATTCCGCCACGTATTGCGATCTTTGGTACGGAGATATCACCCCCGCTGCCTTTGATAGTGACTCTAAAACACTGATCTTTGATGCAAAGTCAACCTTTATCACCAAGGAGCTGATCAGCAAGCACAAAACAAAGCTTGAACAAAAATTTGCCGACGTTTGCGGTCTTGATATTACGATCGGCTTTCATAATCTTGAGGAGGATAATCCCTTTGATATTCAGGCTTTAAAGGACGTTAGTCGTTTATACGGTAAAGAGGGAGAAAAGGCTGTAAAGGATCAGCTGCTTTATGAAAGCGCCCCTGTTGAGGACGGCGCAAAAAAGGCATTGCGTTCCCGCTATACCTTTAAAAATTTTATTGTGGGAGAAACCAACAAGTTTGCGCGTGCCGCCTGCTGGAAGGTTGCAAACAACCCCTCAAACGAGTGGAACCCTCTTTTCATCTACGGTCCCTCGGGCGTTGGTAAAACGCATCTGATGTATGCCGTTGTCAACGAGATCCTCCTGCAAAACCCTTTTGCCAAGGTCCTTTATACCAAGGGTGAGGAGTTCGTCAACTACATGATCGAGTGTCTTTCCCACAAATCCATGTCCGCCTTTCGTGACAGATACCGTGAATGCGACGTGCTGCTGATCGACGATATCCAATTCATTGCGGGCAAGATCTCAACCCAAGAGGAATTTTTCAACACCTTTGATACGCTCTTCTCGGAGGGCAAGCAAATCATTCTTGCCTCTGACCGACCGCCGCGTGATATCAATCCCCTATCCGAGCGCTTACGCTCCCGCTTTGAGCAGGGCTTGCTTGCGGATATCGGACTTCCCAATCTTGAGCTGCGTACCGCTATTATCAAGAAAAAGGTTGAGGATGTTGACATTTCCGTGCCCGACGAGGTACTGAATTATCTTGCTGAAAATCTGCGCTCGAACATTCGCCAGATCGAGGGTGCGATCAAAAAGCTGGCAGCAAAAAGCATGGTTGACGGCAGAAACGTTACCTTAGAGCTGGCAAGGGATTGTGTGAGTGACCTTCTTGGCAACAGTGAGCCTCTTAGTGTTACCATCGACAAGATCTTTGCCGCCGTTTATAAAAAATTCAATATTTCAAAAGAAGAGCTGGTTGGCAAAAAACGCACAAAGGATATTGCCAAGGTCAGGCACATTGTCATTTATCTTATTCGAGAAATTACAGAAATGTCCTACCCTAACATTGGAAAGATCTTTGAAAAGGACCACTCTACCGTTATGGCATCTCTTGAGGTCGTAAAACGCACCGTCGCGGCAGATCCTATTTACGCGGCAGATATTGAGGCTATTAAAAAGGAGATAGAGGGGATCTGATCTACACAGGTTTTCCACTTGTTTTCCTTTTTTTCTAAAGCCTGTGTAAAAGCAACCGAAAAATTTAAGAAAACTATAAATAACGGCATTCTTTAGTTGTTGAAAACTTTTTATTTTCTTTTGTTTTCTTCTTTTTTAGGGCTTTTCCACAAGAATTTTTTACACTTTGTCTTTTTCTTTTTTTATCCTCTCAAAAAAGTTTTCCTTTTTTAAAATTTTCCTTTTCAGAGGGTCATTTTTTTCAACAACTGCTAACTGCTTTTTAGCCTTTTTTTAGAAATACTTTTCAAAAAAAGACAAGCGGGACAAGCGTTTTCCCACTTTTCCACAATTTCCCCAGACACTAATACGACTACTACGAAATTATTATATCATTCTATCAGTTTTTCCGCGCGCCCCGGGGCGGCGGCAGAAAATAAAAAAGTGAGGAGCTTTTTATGAAAATCGTTTTTAACCGCCAACAGATCCTTGCTGCTGTAACCCCCTTAATGGTTGCCGCATCGGGAAAATCTACGCTCTCAGCCATCGACGGTATCTTGATCGAAGCAAAGCATCCCGATACCTGTACCTTTACGGCATACGATCACGAAAAGGGTCTTAGAACCACGATTGAAACAAAGGTTTTAGAGGAAGGCTCTTTTATCATCAATGCCCAAAAGCTTATCGGTACGATGCGCGTGATGGATGGAGATGAGGTTACCTTTACCGTTGATGATAAGCTTTGTGCGGTTTTTGAAAGTGGCAGATCCTCTCATAAAATGAATGCATTAAAGGGAGAGGAGTTCCCCGATCTTCCCTTGCTTGAAAGTGAAAAGGGCTTTACCATCACCTGCGGCACGCTCCGTGAAATGCTTTCTAAAACGATGTATGCAATGGGTGTAAATGACCAGCGCCCTGTTTTGAACGGCTGTTTTTTTGAGGTTGCCGAGGGTTCACTCCTGCTTGTTTCGTGTGACAGCTTTAAGCTTGCTAAATGCAAGCTAAGGGTAGACGTGAAAAATGATAATAAGGACGGTAGCGACCTTCGCTATCGCTTTATCGTGCCTGTTAAGACCGTAAATGAGCTTTATAAGCTGATCACGGGCGATGCGGAAAGAGAGATCCGCGTATGCATGACGCGCCGTCATATCATCTTCCATATTGAAAATATCGTATTTTTCTCCCGCCTTGTTGATGGGGAGTACATTGATTACGACCGTATCATAATCAGACAGCATAAGATCTATGCAACGCTAAACAGAGACGTTTTGCTCGCTGCCCTTGACCGTGCGGCATTGATCACAGAGGAGCGCGTGGCAGGCAGCGTGCGCTCCCACGTAAAGCTGCAATTTGAGGGTGGTCTTTTAAAGATCATGGCGGCATCCACTGCGGGTAGCACATACGATGAGATAGAGATCGCGCACGAGGGTGGAGATATTCTTATTGCATTTAACAATAAATATCTTATTGACTCCGTGAAAGCCTGTGAGAGCAGTGAGGTGCGAATTGCTCTTTCCTCACCCTTAACCAGTGTGAATATTGAGCCTGCTGAGGATGAGGGGGGAGATAGTGAGGATCTGTTTATGCTGCTCCCTGTTCGCATGAAGGAATAATATGCTGGCAAGAAAAATTACGTTATGTAATTTTAGAAACGTAAAGGAAGCCGAGATTTCCTTTCACGAGGGTATAAACGTCCTTTACGGAGATAATGCACAGGGTAAGACAAATCTCTTAGAGGCAATTTATTTTGCATCTATCGGAAAAAGCTTTCGCGGACAGCATATCTCTGAAATGATCCGCTTTGGGGCGAGTGAATCGCACATTTTAATAGATTTTAACGGCAAGGGACGCGAGCAAAATATTTTCCTTTCCCTTAAGGGCGGACGCCTTTGTGCAGCGCAAAAAAACCGCGTCAGAGTCGGGAGAATGTCCGAGCTTGTGGGGAGCTTTCGTACAGTGCTGTTTTGTCCTGAGCATTTGTCCTTGGTCAAGGACGGGCCCGCCGAGCGAAGACAATTTCTTGATATCGCCATCAGTGCTGCCGAGCCGCTTTATCTTGCAGCCCTGCAGAGGTATCACCGCATCGTAAAGCAAAGAAACGCACTCATCAAAACAGCCGAAAAAAACAGAGCTCTTTTTGACCAGACCATAGATATCTGGTCGGAGCAGCTGGCAAATGAGGCGGCATTTATCGCAAAAACCCGCGAACAGTATATCAAAAGGGCATCTATTTATGTGAAAGAGTGCTTTAAGGATATGACGGGAGAAAAAGAGGAGCCACAGCTCACATATCTTGGCGTTGGCGGTAAGGAGCTCTTAGATTATGATAAAACAGATAAAACAAAAGAGATCTTACTTCATAAGCTGACGAGCAATCACGAAAGAGAAATTGCCGCGGGGGCAACGCTGTGGGGGATCCATAAGGATGATATGGAGCTTACCTTAAACGGCAAGGATGCACGCAGCTTTTGCTCTCAGGGACAGCAAAGATCGCTTGCCCTTGCCCTTAAAATAGCGGAGGGAGAGCTTTGCCGCGAGGAGATAGGTGAATATCCCGTGTTTTTATTTGATGACGTGCTATCCGAGCTTGACCGTGGCAGGAGAGAATATCTTTTAAACCACATAAAGGGAAAGCAGGTCATTATGACCACCTGTGAAAAAGAGGGTCTTTTGGCGGATAATTTGGTGCTTGTAAAGGCTGGCACGTATGAAATGGTGCGAGGTTTGTGATGTTTTTACACGTAGGAAATAATAAGAATATCAGAAAAAAGGATATTGTAGGGATATTTGATGCAGACACCTCTACCGTATCGGTCACGACCAGGCGCTTTTTATCACGCGCCCAGCAGCGTGGCGAGGTGGAGGCGGCAAGGGAGGAAATTCCAAAATCCTTTGTCCTTTACAAAAAAAAGGATAAATACGGTGTCTGCTTTTCGCAGATCTCAACCGCGGCACTGCAAGGGCGCACTGCGCAAGGCGCACTTTATGAAAATCTAAGTGAACAACAGTAAGGAAAGCAAAGGAAGGGTAAAAAATGGCAAACAACGAAGAAAACAGAGGCGTTTATGATGACAGCCAAATACAGGTGCTTGAAGGGCTTGAGGCAGTAAGACGTCGCCCCGGTATGTATATCGGCTCCACTTCGCTGCGCGGACTTCACCATCTCGTTTATGAGATCGTAGACAACTCAATAGACGAGGCGCTTGCCGGGAGATGTCGGCACATTGAGGTCACGCTTTTGCCCGACGGCTCTGTTTCGGTGCAGGACGACGGACAGGGTATTCCCGGCGGCATCCACCCGAAAATGGGGATTCCTACGCTTGAGGTGATCTTCACCGTCCTTCACGCAGGCGGAAAATTTGACGGAAACGGTTACGAGTTTTCGGGAGGTCTGCACGGCGTTGGATCTTCCGTTGTAAACGCGCTTTCCGAATGGATCGAGCTTGAAAGCTGCTACCAAGGCAGAAGATATACCGAGCGCTTTGAGCGCGGCGTGGTGGCACGCCCCTTTGCTGACGAGGGAGAGACCGACAAGCACGGTCTTTACGTGCGCTTTAAGCCCGATGGCGAGATCTTTGACGAGGTGGTATTTGATTACGACACGCTCCTGAAGCGCTTGCGTGAGCAGGCGTTCCTCAATGCGGGTATCTACATCTCCATAACCGACCAGCGTGACAGCGAGAACGTGATAAAGGAAGAGCTGCAATACGAGGGCGGTATCAAGACCTTTGTCAGCTACCTAAACGAGCAAAAGCATTGCCAGGTCATCCACCCTGAGGTGATCTATATGCGTGCGGAAAGGATCGAGGAGGAGCGCGGCAGGACCATTGCTGAGGTGGCACTTCAATATACCGACACCTATAACGAATCCCTACTTACCTTTGCCAATGATATCAACACCATTGAAGGCGGTATGCACGAGATCGGCTTCAAAAATGCAATGACCAAGGTCATCAACGACTATGCGCGCAAGTGTGGACAGCTGAAGGCAGACGACAAGAACCTTTCGGGTGACGACGTGCGCGAGGGTCTTACCGCCGTTGTTTCCGTCAAGCTGAAGGAAGCACAGTTTGAGGGTCAGACCAAAACAAAGCTTGGAAACAGCTATATGCGCGGGTTTGTCGAAAGGCTTGTGACGGAAAAGCTCTCGGAATATCTTGAGGAGAACCCCTCTGTCGGAAAGATCATTGTGGAAAAGGCGATGACGGCAAATCGCGCCCGCGAGGCGGCAAGAAAGGCAAGAGAGCTGACAAGACGCAAGAATGGCCTCGAAAGCATGTCCTTGCCGGGCAAGCTCTCCGACTGTACCGAGCGCCGCACCGAGCTTACCGAGGTCTATCTTGTGGAGGGAGATTCGGCAGGCGGCTCCGCCAAGCTTGGCAGAGACCCCCGCTTCCAGGCGATATTACCCCTTCGCGGTAAGATCTTAAACGTTGAGAAAAGCCGCCTTGATAAGGTCTACGCCAACACGTCCATCATTCCCATCATTCAAGCACTTGGCTGTGGGATTGGTGAGGAATTTGATATTTCTAAGCTCCGCTACGGAAAGATCATTATTATGGCGGACGCAGATGTGGATGGGTCGCACATTCAGATCCTGCTCCTCACCTTCTTCTTCCGTCATATGAAGGAGCTGATCGAGCAGGGACACGTCTTTCTTGCAAAGCCCCCGCTTTATAAGATCTACAAGCGCTCCGCTAAGCTTGGCGGAGAGCGCTACGCCTATTCGGATGCCGAGCGTGATGCCATTATCCTTGAGCTTGGCGGCGGAAAGAATATAGAGGCTGACCGCTATAAGGGTCTTGGTGAGATGGACCCCGATCAGCTGTGGGAGACCACGATGGACCCCGAGCGGCGCATTCTTTTGCGCGTCACGATGGAGGACGCCATTCTCTGCGACCAGATCTTCTCGACGCTCATGGGTGATGAGGTCGAGCCGCGCCGTGAATTTATCGAGCAAAACGCGAAGTTTGCCGAAAACCTTGATATCTGATAAGGAAAGGAGAGAAAACAATGGAACACAAGAGCGAAAATATTGAATTTCCAAATCAGAGAATAGAAGACGTAGAAATGGAGCGACGCGTAAGGCAAGCGTTTATCGAATATTCTATGTCGGTTATCATGTCCCGTGCCCTGCCCGACGTGCGCGACGGTATGAAGCCGGGTCAGCGCCGCATCATGTACGCAATGTATGAGGATCACCTCACGTCCGACAAGCCCTTCCGCAAGTCCGCTACCACCGTCGGTAACGTGCTTGGTCGTTACCATCCGCACGGCGACGCCGCCGTTTACGGTACGATGGTAAGAATGGCACAGGACTTCTCCTTGCGCTATCCGCTGGTAGAGGGTCACGGCAACTTCGGCTCGGTCGATGGCGACGGTGCTGCCGCTTACCGTTATACCGAGGCGCGGCTTGCCAAGATCTCCGACGAATTGATGGCGGATCTTGAAAAGGAGGTCGTGCCCTTCGGTCCGAACTTCGATAACCGTCTGCGCGAGCCGCTGGTGCTACCCTCCCGCTTCCCGAACCTTTTGGTAAACGGGTCGGTCGGTATCGCGGTGGGTATGGCGACCAATATCCCGCCCCACAATTTGGGAGAGGTGATCGACGCCACCGTTTACCGCATGGAGAACCCCGAATGCACCGTTGAGGAGCTCATGGACTTCGTCAAGGGTCCCGATTTCCCCACAGCTGCCACCTGTTACGGTATAAACGGCATTATCGATGCTTATAAAACGGGCCGAGGCCGCGTGATGGTGCGCTCAAAATGCGAGATAGACGAGGAAAAGAACCAAATTATCGTCACGGAGCTGCCCTATCAGGTCAACAAGTCTATGCTGGTGCAGTCGATCGCGGCGCTCGTGCGTGACAAAAAGATCGAGGGCATCACCGATATCAAGGACGTATCGAACGGTCGAAACGGTATCAATATCATCATTCATTATCGCCGTGATGCAAACGGTCAGGTCATTCTCAATCAGCTGTATAAAAACACGCAATTGCAGGATACCTGTGCCATCAATATGCTGGCGCTGGTAAACGGCGAGCCAAAGGTCCTGTCGCTGCCCCAGATCCTTGACCACTACATTGCCCACCAGCGGGACGTGATCGTGCGCCGCACGCGCTTTGACCTTGAGAAGGCAGAGGCACGCGCCCACATTTTGGAGGGCTATAAGATCGCAAACGACAACATTGACGATATCGTAAACCTCATCAGATCCACCGCGTCGATCCCCGACGCGAAGGAAAAGCTGATGGCGGGCTACGGTCTTACCGACACGCAGGCACAGGCGATCGTGGAAATGACCCTTGGTAAGCTCACGGGCCTTGAGCGACAGAAGATCGAGGCAGAGCTTGATAAGCTTCACGCGCTGATTCTGGAGCTGAAGGGCATTCTTGCCGACGAGCAGAAGGTGAAGGATATCATCAAAGAGGAGATCGGAGAGATCCGCCGCAAGTATGCCGATGCGCGCCGCACCGAGATCGTGGCGGCGACCGAGGAGATCGACCTTGAGGACCTCATCGAGCGCCACGACTGCGTGATCACTCTCACGCACGCAGGCTACATCAAGCGCCTGCCTGCCGACACCTACGCCGCACAGCATAAGGGCGGCAAGGGCGTGATCGGTATGACAACCAAGGAAGAGGACTTTATAGAGAAGCTGATGGTGGTGCACAGCCACGATTATCTGATGCTCTTTACCAACACGGGTAAGGTCTTTATGCGTAAGGCATACCAGATCCCCGAGGCTTCGCGTACCGCAAAGGGCACGAATATCATCAACGTCATAGAAACCGTGCCCGGCGAGACCATCACCGCGATGATCTCCGTTTCGGAATTCGGTGAGGACGATTTCCTCACGATGGTAACAAGGCAGGGCGTCATCAAGCGCACGCGCCTTAAGGAATACGAATATCAGCGCAAGGGCGGTAAGATCGCGCTTAACCTTGACGAGGGTGACGAGCTGGTGTTTGTGATGCTAAGTAAAGGCGACAAGGACGTGCTGCTGGCGACCCACCGGGGCTGCGCCGCACGCTTCAGCGAGAGCGCGGTCCGTCCCCTTGGCAGAACGGCGCGCGGTGTGCGCGGCGTGAAGCTGCGCGAGGGCGACTTCGTTGTGGGCGCCGTGATCGTTGACGACACCAAGGAGCTTGTTACCGTCACCGAAAAAGGCTACGGAAAACGCACCCCGTTCGAGGAGTTCCGTGTTAAGGGCAGGGGCGGTCTTGGCGTGACCTGCCACAACCTCACCGACAAAACGGGACTGCTTGCCGGCATTGCCGCTGTGACGGTGGACGACGACCTGATGATGATCACCAACCTTGGTACCATCATTCGCACCCCCGTTAGCCAAGTAAACACGTATTCCCGCACCGCTGCGGGCGTGATCGTGATGCGCTTAGGGGAGGGACAGAGCCTCGCGGGCTTCTCGCTTGTTGCACACGAGGAGGTGGAAGCCGAGGAAGTGACAGAGGAAACACCCAACGGCGGTGATGCCACCGTGACCGACACCACCCCTGCTCCCGCCGCCGAGGGCGAGAGCGAGGCATAAAATAAAAATGACAGCCCCGAATATGCAGCCTTAGCTTGCCATATTCGGGGCTATTGCAAAAATGCCCCTTAATGGGGAGAAAACAGGAGAAATTTATGGAAGATCGCTTGCGCGATGAAATAAAAAAAGAACCCGCCGAGGCGACGGCAACGGAAGCTGCCCCCGAAGATCCAAAGCAGGACAAAAAACAGGCAAGCTTTGTGAAGAAGCGCTTGATCGCCGTGATCGTGGCGATCGCTATCATTTTGGTGTCCCTTAGCGTCTTTTTGGTTGTGCGTCACGTGCGCAATAACCGCCCACCCGAGCTTGCGTCGATCAGGGAGCGAACCATCGCACTGATCAACGCATCGGAAAAGGTCAACGAGATCCTCTGGGGCGAGGGACTCCCGACGTATCCGCGCGTGTATCATCAGTATTATCCGCGTGTTGCATTTCACCTGAATAAAACGGGTGACACGTACACGTATAGCGAAAACCCAACAGAGCACAAGCTCTACTACTATACCTTCACGGACGAGCAGTTCGGGGAGATCCTTGCCTACCAATACTGCATCAAGGTGGCAGACGGTGTGTATGAGGACGTAGAAAAGGGTGGGGCACTCACCATTGCCGATAAGATCAAATACCGCTACGCCAAAAAGACCACGGAGTCTGCGGCGGATGCGATCTTTACTCTTGGCGAATATTCTTACGTTCCCCTGCCCGATTACGTGGAGGAGGAGGCGGAATTTTATTATGCGGCATCCGATGACGAGAATTACGATTACGTGCGAATGGATGCGGGCTATATTGCAACCGACGAGATCAAAAAAGAGGCGGAGAAGGTATATGCCATGAGCTTCCTTAACTCTGTTTATGAAAGTATGTTCACGGGTATTCAGCTTTCCGAGAACACAGGGGGCATCCTTTACGCACGGTATATGGATCACACAGATACGGAAGGCAATACCTATTTGATGAAATCAAACAAATGGAAAAGCGTGGACGTTGCGCGCGTGTACCTTTTTGATACGATGCGAATGAGCGAAAAGCGTAAGAGTAAATCCACGGACGTCTATCTTGATATTGATACATACGTCCCGGGAGAGCCCACAAAAATTATAACCGTAACCGTTTCTCTTACCCTTGAAAACGGCAATTGGTTCTTAAATTCCGCTACGTACTAAAATGTTTGCACATGTTTAAAAACACGCAAACGCGCAAGGTTTAAAAAAGCACGACCGTGATAGGGTTAAAAACACGCATTGTGGAAGGATTAAAAACACACGTTCGTGTAGGTTTTTGGGTCGTTTCTCGCGCAGGCTTTTTGCTGCGCGAGGAACGATCTTTGTTTTTTGCAGGGCGTCGTGAGCACCATGCTCGCGGTTTTCGCTCTTTTTTGGGTCATCTTGAGTGAGGCACCCCCTCACGGGTCATCCTCGCTCTTTTTTATGGGTCATTCTGAGGGTTTCAACAAAGAAACCCGAACAATCTCCGAAAACGCAAGAAGCGTTTTCCGCGGTATGTACGCACCAAACCCTTTTACAGCCTTAAAGTAGCATCCAGCCAAACAAAAGGTCTTGTGCAAACAAACCGCGGCGCGATCGACTTTATCGCGCCGAGATCCTTCGGCTCGGCTCTGTTGCCTCGCTCAGGATGACCCAAGAGTGTGCGTTTTCGGCGGCATGAACGCACTAACCTTTTTTTTGCATCATCCGGAGCACTATGTTCGCCCCTTTCTTTTCCTTTTTCGGGTCATCCTGAGCACTTTTTATGGGTCATTCTGAGGGTTTCAACAAAGAAACCCGAAGAATCTCCGAAAACGCAAGAAGCGTTTTCGGCGGTATGTTCGCACCAAACCTTTTACAGCCTTAAAGCAACATTTAGCCAAACAAAAGGTCTTGTGCAAACAAACCGCGGCGCGATTGTCTTTATCGCGCCGAGATCCTTCGACTCGCCTTTATTGGCTCGCTCAGGATGACCCGTGAGGGAGTGAATGTTTTTGCTGTGGCAAAAAACAAAGAGGGGGAGAGGACTTTTGCAAAAGTCCTCTCCCCTAGTTTTATTTCTCTTTTAGATGCTTCTCATAGTTGCAAAGCAAAGAAAACATCCATTTTACACAGGGAGCAAGCAGCGGGATCTCGTTTTTGCGCGCTTTAGCCGCGTTTTGCGCAAAAAGGATAAGATCCGCCTTTTCCCTTTCCATGCTTTCCTTGATACAGTGCTTTCCCGTTTTTCTTAAATTTTGCCGTGAGAGGTCTGTTAGCGCGTAAACAAATAAAAAGTTGTGTATGTCGTTTGTGAGAAGGTGTGGATTGGCAACAAGAACGCGAATGATAAGATCGTCTATTTCTTCCGCAAAGGAGCGCAAAAATCTTTTTCTTGCCGCAGCCTCGCTCTTGATGTCCTCTATTATTTTTTCAAGATCCATTTCCAAAAACCTCTTTTACAAAGTCATTTAAATTTAGCATTAAACCAATTATACGATATTAAATATTGTATGTCAAGATTTAAATAAATTTTAATATCGTATATCTAACCAACGTACGTGATACAATCATATACGGGTGGTGAAAGCTCTATGTATGGAAAAAATGAATTCATGGTGGATCAATTCTATAAAAGATTGAGTGAATTACGCCAGAAAAAGGGAATTTCGGCAAGGAAAATGAGTCTGTCGCTTGGTCAGTGCGATAATTATATCAACAATATTGAAAACGGGCACAATTTCCCCAAAATGGCGATCTTCTTTTATATTTGCGATTATCTTGGCGTAACGCCCGGGGAGTTTTTTGACGTGGATAATCGCGATCCCGCGCGCGTTTCGGAGCTTGCGGAAAAGATGAAGGGGCTAAACGATGAGCAGCTATCTCTGATTGAAGCCATGATCGATAATCTTAAATAAAAAACTTCCCTGTGTAGCAATTCCCTTTTCCCTAGGTTTTGGGTGAGGGGGAGTGAATGTTTTTTGCCGTGG
>JAZOCO010000039.1:0-2000 GCA_045596505.1 Eubacteriales bacterium | reverse complement strand
TATGGGAAACTACTTTGCAAATTTGTTTATCAAACAAAATCAGCAGACCACTACCGATATGATCACACATACGCTGATTGAGCATTTTTCTGCGCGAGATATCCTTCCCTGCGATGCGGATAAAGCTGACTTTCCGGTTATGCTCGATTTGTCCGGGCGCACTTGGGGCGCGCTATATTGCCAAGGGTGGGGGCATGAGGATCTCCTCGCCTTAGCTCCGCAGTTATCGGAACAATGCCACACCGATGTGCTTTCCTGTGCCTGCTTTGACAGTGATTATATGTTTTTGCATCTCTATAACGCAGACTCTGCAACAGATGCTTTTATCAACATCGGAAAGTCGGATGAGATCAAGCCGCCCCGTCGGAATACGCTTGCCGCATGGAAACCGCACGTAAAGGACTTCGATGCCTTTAAGCTGGCATCCAAACAGCAGTATGTTTGCGCCGAGGATTTTTTGCTCTGTATGCAAGAGCAGATCTCTTTGCCGGACCAGAGCCTTTTTGATCCAGCATCCGCCATCACACTGTATTTCTCTGCCCCCCAAGATCAAAAGCCCACGCCACCTCGCTTAAGCACGTACATGGCGTCAGCGCTTCCTTGTAAGCCCGGAGAATCGACATATTGTTCTGTATTCAATGAGGGCGGTGAATCACATGGTCTTCATGTGATATTTGTGGGCTCATATCTGGAAAACGATGAGATCACGTTTGACAACGCGGAGCTATTCTATAAAAATGCACGCGGAGAAAACGTCAATCAACCGCTTACATTTGAAAAAACAAAGCTTCGCGATGGCACCCCTGCACTTGTGGCAAATTGCCCCGATTTCAAAATTCCTGCAGCGCCTTCTCCTAATCTGCCCCCAAGGACTTTGATGGAAAAAACGAGCGAAAGAAGCATTGGTGTCCGCTTTACACCCAATGGAAACGTGCGAAAATTCCTGGATATAACGGTTGCATTTCTTCCACATTCTAATCCCACGCAAGGGCAATGTGCATGGTGTGTATGGCGACATTATGAATCGAAAAGAGCATATATTGAGGCATATAACAACGATCAGCTGCAGCTTCATGAAATGTATGGCGCACCGCTAAATCTGATCGATCCCGATATGTATGATCTTGATTGATCGAAAAACGGTGTAAATATATTGGCATCTTTTTTGTCAACACGTCTCAGCAAAAGGACACCTTGTGGCACCTGCCGTAGAGCAGGTGCCACAGTTATATTCGCCTCTGGCGACTTCTATTGCTTCGCAGTGGTATTCGGCTATCGCCGAGTGATATTCACTACGCGAGCTTGGGAGGCGAATATAATATCACTGCGACCATCGGGAGCAATATCACTGTTGCTTGCAACAATATCACGCTGACACGGTCAGCATATCACTTCCAATTTGATACGGCATTTGTGTCTTCAAATGCAGTGCTTGTCAAGAAAAAAGGGCGAGGAATTTTTGCAATTCTTCGTCCTTTTCCTGTTGGTAGGTATTTTGATTTTTATACTGCTCTGTCGCAAATCCCTCTCGGAGTGCTTTTTTTATTTTTTGAGTTTTACCGAATGGAGCTTTATGCTGTCGCCGAATTCTATTTTCAGCTTCCATTCGCCCTCCCAAAGATTCATAAAGCGCTTTTCACAAACCGTCTTGCCGTCGGTGCCGCCAAGCAGCACCGTGCAATGCACGCTGCCCGCGCTTATCGTTACGGGTATCTGCGCCAGGGAGCTTGCAAGACATTCCATTTCGAGTTCAACACAGATGGTTTTGCGCTCGTTATCAATAGAAAACTCGATTTCCTGACCCGACTGCGGTGCGGCTGTATAGGAAAACTCCTTCATCCAACTGTCGTTCCTTGTTACGTTTTGGGGAACACAGCCGCCGTCTATAAACTTTAAAAACGAGGGGCTTGTCAGTATATAACGAAGGATATTTTTAGCCGCCGCTTGCAGCGTGCCGGTTGTTATAAAGCCGTCGCGCAGTTTTTCGTTTATGTTGTGGG
>JAZOCO010000038.1:0-21017 GCA_045596505.1 Eubacteriales bacterium | reverse complement strand
TGGATCGCTGAAAACAAGAACGGTCGCTGCTTCTTCAATTCTAAGCGTGAGCAGCTTGCCAAGCACCAGATGGAGATCGTTGGAAAGCAGCTTCGTGAGCAGATGCTGTGGAAGAATGACAGCGACCTTGATACTGCTTCTAACTAAGGCTTGCATCTTTTGCGCCTAACACCCCCGTGCAGGGCTCGGAGTAGGTTCCTACACCGTCGCTCTGCCCGGCGGCGTTATGCATCAAAATCTGCTGCGCCTTGGCATCTACGTGCCTTGCAAATTTGACGGCTAATTTTGTTTATTCAAATTTGCCGTGCCCTAATAGGCGGTACGCTGTAGGTTTTTTGTTCCAATACCGTTTGGAAAAACGGTATTGCAAGAGAAAATCTGATTTTCACTAAATTCACCCTCACGGAGGTATAGATATGTTTTCCGATCAGATCAAAAAGGGTATCGAGCGCACCCCCAATCGCAGTCTTTTGTACGCACTGGGGCTGACTGACGAGGAGCTTTCCCGTCCTCTTGTGGGCGTGGTGTGCTCCCACAACGAGATCGTGCCCGGGCACATGCACTTAGATAAGATCGCCGAGGCTGTCAAGGCGGGTATCCGCGCTGCGGGCGGCACGCCCATTATGTTTCCTGCTATTGCCGTTTGCGACGGCATTGCAATGGGACATGTAGGCATGAAATATTCTCTTGTCACGCGTGACCTCATTGCCGATTCCACCGAGGCAATGGTGATGGCGCATCAATTTGACGGACTTGTAATGGTCCCGAACTGCGATAAAAATGTGCCGGGGCTTTTGATGGCGGCGGCACGCCTGAATATCCCCACCATTTTCTGCTCGGGCGGTCCGATGCTGGCAGGACGCTTGCAGGATGGCAGACGCACATGCCTCAGCCATATGTTTGAGGCAGTGGGCGCTTACAAGGCGGGCGCACTTGACGAGGCGGGTGTTTCGGACTATACCGAGAACGCTTGTCCCAGCTGCGGCTCTTGCTCGGGTATGTATACCGCAAACTCTATGAACTGCCTCACGGAAGCGATCGGTATGGCGCTTTCGGGCAACGGCACCGTGCCCGCGCCTCTCTCTGCGCGTATTCGCCTTGCCAAGCATACGGGCATGAAGATCATTGAGCTGATCGAAAAGAATATTCGTCCCCGTGACATTATGACCAAGGCGGCATTCCATAATGCGGAAACGGTGGATATGGCGCTTGGCTGCTCCACCAACACGATGCTGCACCTGCCCGCGATCGCGCACGAGGCGGGCGTGGAGCTGAGCCTTGATATGTCAAACGAGATCAGCAAAAAAACGCCCAACCTTTGCCATCTTGCGCCTGCGGGAGATACCTTTATGGAGGATCTTGACCGTGCAGGCGGCGTGTGGGCGGTGATGAAGGAGCTGACCAAGAAAGGGTTGCTTGACACGTCGGTCATGACGGTGACGGGCAAGACCATAGAAGAAAACCTTGTGGGTGTTGTCAACCGTGACCGGGAGATCATTCGTCCCATCGATAACCCCTATTCGGCAAACGGCGGCATTGCGGTGCTGAAGGGCAACCTCGCCCCCGACGGTTGCGTGGTGAAGCAGTCTGCTGTTGCACCTGAAATGATGGTGCACGAGGGTCCTGCGCGCGTCTTTGACTCCGAGGAGGAGGCAATTACCGCGATTTACGCAGGCAAGATCGTGGCGGGCGACGTGGTGGTGATCCGTTACGAGGGCCCTAAGGGTGGCCCCGGTATGCGCGAAATGCTCAATCCGACCTCTGCTATTTGCGGCATGGGTCTTGGCGAGAGCGTGGCTCTTATCACTGACGGGCGCTTTTCGGGCGCGACCCGCGGCGCGGCGATCGGACACGTCAGCCCCGAGGCGGCGGCAGGCGGTACTATCGCGCTTGTCCGCGAGGGCGATATCATCGCCATCAATATTAAAGAATGCAGCGTGACCTTGCGCGTGAGTGACGAGGAGCTTGCCGCACGGCGTGCTACGTGGATCGCCCCCGAGCCTAAGGTCAAAACGGGGTATCTCGCCCGTTATGCAAAGCTGGTATCCTCAGCCGATAAGGGCGCTATATTAACGGTTTGATTTGGGAGAGATTTTATGGATCGTGTAAAGATATTTGATACCACCCTGCGCGACGGTGAACAGTCGCCCGGGTGCAGCATGAACCTTGCCGAGAAGATCGAGGTCGCAAAGCAGCTTGAGCTGATGAGAGTGGACGTGATCGAGGCGGGCTTTGCCATTTCCTCGCCCGGCGACTTTGAGTCGGTGCACACCATTGCCAAAACCGTAAAGGATTGCAGCGTTGCCTCGCTTGCGCGCTCTACCGTAAAGGATATCGACACTGCGTGGGAGGCAGTAAAGGTTGCTGCGGACCCTCGTATCCACCTTTTTATCGCTACCTCTCCCTTACATATGGAATATAAGCTCCGCATGACCCCGGAGCAGGTCCTTGAAAAGACTGCGGCAATGGTCGCATATGCGCGCAAATACTGCTCTAACATTGAGTTTTCGGCAGAGGACGCCACGCGCAGCGACTGGGATTTTCTTGCCAAGGTAGTAAATGCGGCGATCGAGGGCGGCGCAACCGTTATCAATCTCCCCGATACGGTGGGCTACACCACCCCGGGGGAAATGCGTGCGCTGATCGAATATATGGTCAAAAACACCATCGCCCCCGGGCGTGCCGAATTTTCGGTGCACTGCCACAACGACCTTGGTATGGCAGTTGCCAATTCGCTGGCAGGCGTTTTGGGCGGCGCGCGTCAGATCGAATGCACCGTCAACGGTCTTGGCGAGCGTGCGGGCAACACCGCGCTTGAGGAGGTCGTGATGGCGATGCACACCCGCCCCGATCTTTACGGTGTGAAAAGCGGTATCGACACCACGCGTATCTCGCGTGCCAGCAAAACGGTTTACAAAATTATCGGTCAAAATGCGCCCCTTAATAAGCCGATCGTGGGCAAGAATGCGTTCCTGCACGAGTCGGGCATTCATCAGCACGGGGTGCTGGCAAACAAGCAGACCTACGAGATCTTAACGCCAGAGTCGGTCGGCATTGTGGCAAATAACTTAGTGCTTGGTAAGCATTCGGGTAAGCACGCTTTTGAAAGCCGCCTAACCGAGCTTGGCTATCATCTTTCCGCTGAGGAGCTGCTCTCCTGCTTTGAGGACTTTAAGGTGCTTTGCGACAAGAAAAAGGTTATCAGCGACGAGGATATTGAGGCGATCGTGCTGCACAAGACCACGACCTACGATATGCCCGAGGATGCGGGCTATAAGCTTGATCGCTTTGTCGTGCACACCAGCAACTTTACCACCTCTACCAGTACCGTGGTTCTCACACGAGGCGGTGAAAAGTTTGAGGAGGTCAGCCTTGGCGACGGTCCGATCGATGCGTCCTTCAAGGCGATCGACAAGATCGCAAATCCCGAGGCGCACACCTTTAAGACCTATACCATCCAATCTATTTCCGAGGGTAAGGATACGCTTGGCGACGTGACCGTGCGTCTTGCCGCGGGCAACCGCACCTACACGGGCAAGGGACTTTCCACCGATATTATCGAGGCATCGATCCTTGCTTATATCAACGCCATTAACAAAATGCAATATGCCGCAGAACAGGCAAAGGCAAGGGAGGGTTAAGCGATATGGGAATGACCATGACACAAAAAATTCTTGCCGCGCACGCAGGGCTTGATGCCGTAAAGGCAGGCGACCTCATTGAGGCAAAGCTTGATATCGTGCTGGGCAACGACGTTACCACCCCTGTGGCGGTAGACGTATTCGATAAGGCGGGCTTCAGTCGCGTCTTTGATAAGGATAAGATCGCGATCGTGCTCGACCACTACACGCCCTGTAAGGATATCAAATCAGCAGAGCTGTGTGCTACCGCGAGGGGGTTCGCAAAGCGCTTTGATATCACGCATTTTTACGACGTAGGTGCTGTCGGTATCGAGCACGCGCTCCTGCCCGAAAAGGGTATCGTTGGTCCCGGGGACTGCATCATCGGCGCGGATTCTCACACCTGCACGTACGGCGCGCTCGGCGCGTTTTCCACGGGCGTTGGCTCGACGGATATGGCAGCAGGTATGGCAACGGGCGAGAACTGGTTCAAGGTTCCCTCTGCTATCAAGGTGACCCTTAAGGGCAAGCTTCGCCCCTTTGTCAGCGGTAAGGACGTGATCCTGCATCTCATTGGCCTCATTGGCGTTGACGGCGCGCTTTACAAGTCCCTTGAATTTGTGGGAGAGGGCGTGAAGGCGCTTACCATGGACGACCGCTTTTCTATTGCCAATATGGCGATCGAGGCGGGCGCCAAAAACGGCATTTTCCCCGTGGACGAGCAAACGCTTGATTACGTAAAGGATCGCTTTAAGCGCCCCGTTAAAGTATTTGAAGCAGACGCCGACGCGGTTTATGAGCGCGAGGTGGTGATCGATCTTGACACCCTGCAGCCCACGGTGTCCCTGCCGCATCTGCCCTCAAACACCAAAACGGTCGATGAGGTAAAGGGATTGCCCATTGATCAGGTGGTGATCGGCTCGTGCACAAACGGCCGTATCGGCGACCTGCGCGCCGCCGCCGCGATCTTAAAGGGCAAAAAGGTCGCCAAGGGCGTGCGCTGCATCGTGATCCCCGCTACCGAAGCGGTGTATCTTCAGTCCATCAAAGAGGGACTTGCCGAGATCTTTATCGAGGCAGGCTGTGCCGTTTCCACACCTACCTGTGGACCCTGTCTTGGCGGTCATATGGGCTGTATGGCAGCAGGCGAGCGTGCCGTTGCCACCACCAACCGTAATTTCGTTGGCAGAATGGGGCACGTGAAGAGTGAGGTCATTCTGGCAAGTCCCGCGGTCGCTGCCGCATCTGCTGTGGCGGGCGCCATTGCATCGCCCTACGATATGGAGGTGTAAGTGATGTATCAAGGTAAGGCTTTTAAATACGGAGATAACGTGGATACCGACGTCATTATCCCGGCGCGCTATTTAAACGCACCCTCCGCAGAAGAATTGGCAAAGCACTGTATGGAGGATATTGACACGGGGTTCGTGAAAGAGGTAAGCGCGGGTGATATCATGGTGGGCGGTGAAAACTTTGGTTGCGGCTCGTCGCGTGAGCACGCGCCCATCGCCATTCGCGCCAGCGGCATTTCCTGCGTCATTGCCGCCAGCTTTGCGCGCATCTTTTACCGCAATGCCATCAATATCGGCTTCCCCATTTTGGAATGTCCCGAGGCGGCGGCTAAGATCAAAAAGGGCGACACCGTGACGGTGGATGCCGACACGGGCGTCATTAAAAACGTGACAACGGGGGAGACCTTTAGGGCAACACCCTTTCCCGCGTTTATCAATCGCATTATCGAGCACGGCGGACTTTTGCCGTATCTTGTGGCAAAAGAGAACGGGGAGGCGCAAAGATGACCTACAATATTGCACTGGTAAAGGGTGACGGCATCGGTCCTGAGATCGTTGACAGTGCCGTTCGCGTTCTTGAAAAAATCGCCGCAAAATACGGGCACACCTTCAACTTTACCTCGTATCTTGCGGGTGGCTGCGCCATTGACGCAACGGGCAAGCCTCTGCCTCCCGAAACTGTGGAGGGGTGCAAGGCAAGCGACAGCGTGCTGCTGGGCGCTGTCGGCGGTCCGAAATGGGACACGCTCCCGGGGGATATTCGTCCCGAAAAGGCGCTTCTCGGGCTTCGCGCCGCTCTCGGACTTTACACCAATCTGCGCCCCGCACGCATTTTCTCCGCGCTAAAGGGCGCTTGCGCCCTGCGTCCTGACGTGATCGAAAAGGGCTTTGATCTTTTGATCGTGCGCGAGCTGACGGGCGGCATTTATTTTGGCGAGCGCGGCCGCCGCGAGGGCAAATACGGCCCCGAGGCATATGACACCGAGGCGTATAGTGTGATGGAGGTCGAGCGCATTGCGCGTGTGGCATTTGAGACCGCACGCAAGCGCCGCAAAAACGTGGTGAGCATCGATAAGGCAAACGTGCTGGAGACCTCGCGCCTGTGGCGTGAGACCGTGCATCGCATCGCTGCCGAGTATCCCGACGTGACGGTTTCGGATATGCTGGTCGACAACGCCGCCATGCAGCTGATCCGTGACCCCTCGCGCTTTGACGTGGTGGTCACCTCGAATATGTTTGGCGACATTCTTTCTGACGAGGCATCACAGATCACAGGCTCGATCGGGCTTTTGGCATCCGCCTCGCTTGGCGCAACCAAATGCGGGCTTTATGAGCCCATTCACGGATCCGCGCCCGACATTGCGGGTCAAAACAAGGCAAACCCCATTGCCACCATTCTTTCCGCTGCTATGATGCTGCGCTATTCCTTCGACCTCGAGCGCGAGGCGGATGATATCGAAGCGGCTGTAAACAGCGTGATTGAGGATGGCTATCGCACGGCGGATATTCTGACCGATCCCGACAAGGAACCGCTCACCTGTACCGCCATGACAGAAAAGATCATGGAAAGGATTTAAGTATATGCTAAACGTTAAGGTAACAAAAACAACGGCACCCAAGGAAAAGCCCACGGGCGCGCTTGGCTTCGGCAAGATCTTTACCGACCATATGTTTGTGATGAATTATACCGAGGGTATGGGCTGGCACGATGCCCGCGTGGTACCGTTCTCCGATATTTCTCTCTCGCCTGCCTGCGTGGTGTTCCACTACGGTCAGGAGATGTTTGAGGGAATGAAGGCGTATAAGGGCGCGGACGGCAAGACCTATCTGTTCCGCCCCGAAAAGAACGCGCAAAGAGCAAACGAATCAAACAAGCGTCTTTGCATTCCCGAGATCCCCGAGGATATTTTTGTTGAGGCTGTAAAGGCAGTGGTAAAGGTTGATGAGGACTGGATCCCCACCGAGGAGGGCACGTCGCTTTATATCCGTCCTTTTGTGATCGCAACCGACGCCTTCCTTGGCGTTGCACCCTCTAAGACCTATCTTTTTATGGTCATTCTTTCCCCAAGCGGCGCGTATTACAGCGAGGGTCTTGCCCCAGTTGGCATCTGGATCGAGGACGACTACGTGCGCGCCGTAAAGGGTGGCATTGGCTACACCAAAACGGGTGGCAACTACTGCGCGAGCCTCGCGGCACAGGTGAAGGCACACGATGCGGGCTTCTCTCAGGTGCTGTGGCTCGACGGTGTTGAGCGCCGCTACATCGAGGAAGTGGGCGCAATGAATATCTTCTTCAAGATCGACGGCAAGGTGGTAACGCCTATGCTCAACGGCAGTATTCTGCCGGGTGTGACGCGTAACTCCGTGCTGCAGCTTTTAAAGGCGTGGGGTGTTCCCGCCGAGGAGCGCCGCATTTCCGTGGATGAGCTGCTGGAGGCACAGAAAAGCGGCAAGCTTGAGGAGGTCTTTGGCACGGGTACGGCGGCGGTCATCTCGCCCGTTGGCAAGCTTCGGTATAAGGATGAGGTGATGACCATCGGTGACGGTGGGATCGGTGCACTTAGCCAAAAGCTTTACGATACCATCACGGGCATTCAAACGGGCAAGCTTGACGATCCCTTTGGCTGGCGCGTGACGCTGTAAGAGGTAGCTATGCTAACACTGGATAAAATCTACCAAGCGGCGTTTGTGCTGCGTGACGTAGCGCGTAAAACGGATCTCATTGAAGCGCGCAATATGTCCACGGATTGCCAACTATTCCTCAAAACGGAAAATCTGCAAATGACGGGCAGCTTTAAGCTGCGCGGGGCTTATTATAAGATCAGTCAACTCTCCCGTGAGGAGAAGGAAAAGGGGATCATTGCTTGCAGCGCGGGTAACCACGCACAGGGCGTGGCGCTTGCGGCGCAAAAAATGGGCATTAAGAGTGTGATCTGTATGCCCGATGGCGCGCCCATTAGCAAGGTGGAAGCAACCAAGGCATTTGGCGCGGAAACCTGCCTCGTTCCCGGTGCGTATGACGATGCTTATGCTAAGGCGATCGAGCTGCGCGATAAGACGGGGGCTACCTTCATCCATCCCTTTGATGATGATGACGTGATCGCGGGCCAAGGCACCATCGGACTTGAGATCTTAGAGCAGATAGCCGATGCCGATGCAGTGGTCGTGCCGATCGGCGGCGGTGGGCTTGTTTCCGGCGTGGCGTTTGCGATCAAGCATCTGCGCCCCGATATCAAGGTGTACGGTGTGCAGGCAGAGCGTGCCGCCAGCATGGCTAAAAGCATTGAGCTTGGCAAGCAGATCACACTTGACACCGTTTCAACCTTTGCGGACGGCATTGCCGTCAAGCACCCGGGTGATAACACCTTCCGCCTTATCAACGAGTACGTTGACGAGATCGTGACCGTTACCGAGGACGAGATCGCCACGGCGATCTTAACCCTAATGGAAAAGCAGAAGCTGATCGCAGAGGGCGCGGGCGCTGTGGGCGTTGCCGCTGTGATGTTCGGTAAGCTGCCCGTTGCGGGTAAAAAGGTGGTGGCTGTCGTTTCGGGCGGCAACATTGACGTCAATATCCTCTCGCGCGTGGTCACACGCGGACTTGTTACCACGGGCAGGAACGCGATGCTACAGATCGCCCTTGAGGATAAGCCCGGTCAGCTACTGGGTGTCAGTAGTATTATTTCCCGCTGCGGCGGCAACGTGGTCAGTGTCCATCATGAGAGATCCGATGCCAATATGGCGGTTGCCAGCTGCTTGCTTAAGATCGGTATGGAAACGCGTGACTTTGAGCAGATCGAGGAGATCCGCCAAGCGCTAACCGATGCAGGCTTTAAGATCGTTTCTTAAGGAGAATAAATATGATCAAACAAATTTCTACCGATAAGGCACCTGCCGCGATCGGTCCGTATTCACAGGCGCTTGACCTTGGCGATATGGTGTTCGTTTCGGGTCAGATCCCCGTCGATCCCGTTACGGGCACGATGCCCGAGAGCGTGGAGGCACAGGCGGTGCAGGCGCTCACCAATCTCAAAAACGTGCTGGCTGCCGCGGGCCTTGGTATGGAGAGTGTGGTAAAAACCGTGGTGTTTCTTGCCGACCTTGCTGACTTTGCTACGGTAAACGGTATTTATGAGAAATTTTTCAGCGCTCCCTATCCTGCACGCAGCTGTGTGCAGGTGGCGGCGATCCCGAAGGGCGCAAAGCTTGAGATCGAGTGTATTGCCGTAAAAAAGTAAATCAGTTTTCTTATAAAAAAGCCTCGCGAAACGGTAAGCGAGGCTTTTTTATTATGTCTGGCGCAAAATCGGCAGGATTTTGCTACAAAAGCGGAAAAAGAGCATGCAAACCGCCAAAAATGGAAAACTAAACAGCTAAAGAAATTTGGTTTTAGATTTTTTATATTTAAAAATGGAAAATAATATATAAAAATTGGAAAGTCAATATCAACTCGGCTTGGCAGCTTCATATGTCCTCATGGCGCGCGGGGGAAAAGGTTTGTGTATAAATTTTCGCATGGTGTAAATAAAAATACATAAAATAATTCTCCAAGTAAGACGCTTTAGAGAAGATTTGGCAAAAAAAAGAATTATTTTATAATAAATGCTTGACAACTGCACGGCACGCGTGTATAATATTTATGTATTATCGCCCTATATGAATAAATATTCAAAAATAATGAGTAATTTTTCTATCGTTCTGAGGGCTGAAAGGACCTATTGTGAAAAAAGTATTTATCGACGGCAGCGCGGGCACCACGGGGCTTCGTATTAAGGATAGGCTTCAGGCGCGCACCGATCTTTCGCTGATCACACTGCCCGAGGAGCTAAGAAAGGATACTGCCGCGCGGCGCGAGGCGCTCAATAGTGCTGACGTAGCATTTCTTTGCTTGCCCGATGATGCCGCAATCGAGGCGGTTTCCCTAATTGACAATCCGAGCACCGCTGTGATCGACACCTCTACCGCGCATCGCACCGCCCCCGGCTGGGTCTATGGCTTCCCGGAGCTTGGCACGAAACGCGAGAAGATCGCGGCATCAAAGAGAATTGCAAATCCCGGCTGCCACGCAAGTGGCTTTGTTGCACTGGTGGCACCCTTGGTCGAGGCGGGGATACTCTCGGCGGATGTGATGCTCACTGCCTTTTCCCTCACAGGCTATTCGGGTGGCGGTAAGAAAATGATCGCCGAATACGAGGCGAGGGAGCGTGCCGCTTGCTACGGCGCGCCGCGTCAATATGCACTTTCACAGTCACACAAGCACCTGCCCGAGATGAAGGCGATATGCGGGCTTGCGCGCGCGCCCATCTTTTCCCCGATCGTCGCGGACTATTACGCGGGCATGGAGGTTACCGTGCCGCTGTTTGCGGAGTCCTTGTGCGGTACACGCGCCGATATCGAGGCGGTGTATCGCCAAACGTATGGCAAGGGCCTTGTAAGGTATAACGAGTCACTTGGCGAGAGCGGGTTTCTTTGCGGCAGCGGCTTTGCGGGGCGTGATGATATGGAGATCGGCGTGCTTGGCAACGAGGAGCGCATCCTGCTTGTTTCCCGCTTTGATAATCTTGGCAAGGGCGCTTCGGGCGCTGCCATTCAAAACATGAATATCCTGCTTGGCGTTGATGAATGCGCAGGACTTGTGATAGGAGAAAAATAAAATGAAGTTGATCGAGGGTGGCGTTTGCGCGGCAAAGGGCTTTCGCGCGAACGGTGTACATTGCGGCATCCGCAAAAACAAAGTAAAAAAGGATCTGGCGCTGATCGTCAGTGACATGCCGGCAGCCGCTGCTGCTGTTTATACGACGAACCTTGTTAAGGGCGCACCGCTTTTGGTGACCAAAAAGCATCTTACAAACGGCGTGGCACAGGCGGTGATCTGCAACAGCGGCAACGCCAACACGTGTAACGCCAACGGCGTGGAGATCGCGGAGCATATGAGCGAGCTGGTGGCTGAGGTTGCGGGCGTTCGGGTCGATGACGTTGTTGTCGCTTCTACGGGCGTCATTGGACAGCCTCTTGATATCACGCCCATCAAAAAGGCAATGCCGCAGCTGGTGTCGGGTCTTACCGACGATCATCTTGGCGCGCGCGCCGCAGCTGATGCGATCATCACCACGGATACCGTGGCAAAGGAGGTCGCTGTGGAGTTTGAGATCGGCGGTAAGACCTGTCATCTTGGCGGTATTGCCAAGGGAAGCGGTATGATCCACCCCAATATGGCGACGATGCTGGTGTTTATCACCACCGACGTGAAGATCTGTGCCGCAATGCTGCAAAAGGCGCTTTCGGCAGATATTCAAAAAACCTTTAATATGGTAAGCGTTGATGGCGATACCTCTACCAACGATATGGTAACGGTGCTTGCAAACGGTATGGCTGGAAATGAGGAGATCGTCACGGACGGTGCTGATTTTAATGAGTTCGCGAAAGCACTCAACACCGTAAACGTGGGGCTTTGCCGCATGATCGCCGGCGACGGCGAGGGCGCGACCAAGCTGCTCGAATGCAAGGTTACGGGTGCAAAATGCAAAAAATGTGCGGGAACGGTCGCAAAAAGTGTGATCTGCTCCAGCCTTTTCAAGGCGGCAATGTTTGGTGCTGATGCCAACTGGGGACGCGTGCTGTGTGCCATCGGTTACAGCGGCGTGAACGTTGACGTCGACAAGATCGGCGTGGCGTTCCGTTCCGCGAAAGGGACGGTAACGGTGTGCGAAAACGGCGCGGGTGTTCCGTTTTCCGAGGAGATCGCCAAGGAGATCCTGCTTGAAAAGGAGATAGAGATCCTTGTTTCGCTCGGTGAGGGTGATGCCGAGGCAACCGCTTGGGGCTGTGACCTTACCTATGATTACGTAAAGATCAACGGCGACTACCGTACATAATGGAGATAGGAAGTTATGAAGGAATTTTTCTCAAACGCAGAGCGTGCACAGGTATTGGCACAGGCGCTTCCGCATATCAGGAAATATAACGGCAAGATCATCGTGGTGAAATACGGCGGCAACGCTATGATCAACGAGCAGATCAAGGAGCAGGTGATGGAGGACATTGTCCTTTTGCACCTCATTGGCGTGCGTATCGTGCTGGTGCACGGCGGCGGCCCCGAGATCAACGATCTGATGAATCGACTTGGCAAGAAGCCCGAATTTGTGGACGGCTTACGTGTAACGGATAAGGAAACCGTGGATCTGGTGCAGATGGTGCTGGCAGGCAAGGTCAACAAAACGCTGGTAAATCTCTTGGAGATGCAGGGCGGCAAGGCAATGGGTATTTCGGGCATGGACGGTCGCCTTATCGAGGCAGAGCCCAAGGACGAGCGCCTCGGCTTTGTCGGCAACATTACAAGGATCAATATTTCCCCCGTGAGCGATCTGCTTGAAAAGGGCTATATCCCCGTGGTGTCCACGGTCGGATGCGATCGAAGGGGAAACACCTATAATATCAACGGCGATACCGCTGCCGCCCGCATTGCGGGGGCACTTGGCGCGGAGCGCCTCATTATGATGACGGATATTGCGGGTGTTTTGACCGACAAAAACGACCCCACCACTCTTATCCCCAATCTCACCGTTGCCGAGGCAAAACAGCTTTACGCAAGCGGCGTTATTTCGGGTGGAATGATCCCCAAGGTCGATTGCTGCATTGACGCCATCGAGCACGGCGTGAAAAAGGTTATTATTATGGACGGATGCGTGCCGCACTCTATCTTGATGGAGCTCCTCACCAATGAGGGCGCGGGCACGATGGTAACAAAGGAATAAGAAATGAAAAGTATAAAGGAACTGGACGAAAATTACGTAGCGCACACCTATCGCCGTTTTCCCGTGGAGATCGTTTCGGGCGAGGGCTCGTATTTGCGGGATTCGGACGGTAAGGAATACATTGATATGGGCTCCGGTATTGCGGTATCGTCCCTTGGCATAGCAGACAAGGGCTGGATAGAGGCAGTCACCGCACAGCTGGGGCGCGTACAGCACACCTCAAACCTTTATTATACCGAGCCGTGTGCCGTACTTGCAGCGGAGTTATGTCGCAAAACGGGGCTAAAAAAGGTGTTTTTCGGCAACTCGGGTGCGGAAGCAAATGAGTGTGCCATCAAGGTGGCGCGCAAGTATGCCGCCGATAAAAAGGGTGCGGATCATTACCGCATCATCACACTGGAGAACAGCTTCCACGGCAGGACTCTTGCAACTCTTTCCGCTACAGGACAGGCACATTATCACGAGTTGTTTCAGCCGTTGGTGGACGGATTTTTACACGCACCTGCAAACGATGCCGATGCGCTGATCGCGCTCGCCGAGGAGAACAAGGTCGCCGCCATTATGATGGAGGCAGTACAGGGCGAGGGTGGTGTGATCGCGCTGGATGCCGATTTTGTGACCCGTGTAGCGGCTTATGCCAAGGAAAACGATATATTGCTCATATTTGATGAGGTACAAACGGGCAACGGACGCTCGGGCGAGCTTTACGCCTATATGCACTACGGCGTTACTCCCGATATCGTGACCACGGCAAAGGGACTGGGCGGCGGCTTGCCGATCGGCGCTTGTATGTTGGGCGAAAAGGTGGAGAACGTGCTTGGCTACGGTGACCACGGCTCTACCTTCGGCGGAAATCCCGTTTGCGCTGCGGGCGCGCTTTACGTGCTTTCACAGCTTGATGAGGCTTTGCTTGCCTCGGTGCGCGAAAAAAGTGCATACGTGTTTGAAGCCTTAAAGGGTGCAAAGGGCGTAAAGACGGTTAGCGGTATGGGGCTGATGATCGGCGTTGAAACCGAAAAGCCTGCCGCCGACGTGCTTGCAAAATGTAGGGAAAAGGGGGTCCTTTGCCTCACTGCAAAGCACAAGGTCCGCTTGCTTCCCGCACTTAATATCCCTTTTGACGTGCTGAAAAAAGCCGTCCAAATTATTAAAACCGCTTGCGCAGAGTGACGCCGCGGAGTTAGGAGTTTTTGATGTCCTTTTACGGAAAAAGTTTTTTAAAGCTGCTTGATCTCACGCCTTGCGAGATCGCCGAGCTGCTGGCGCTTGCCGAGGAGCTGAAGGCAAAGAAGAAGGCGGGCGTGCCGCATCGCCTTCTCGAGGGTAAGAGCATTGCTCTTATTTTTGAAAAGACCAGCACGCGCACACGTTGTGCCTTCGAGGTGGCGGCAACCGATCTCGGCATGCACGCCGTCTATCTTGACCCCACAGGCTCGCAGATCGGCAAAAAGGAAAGCATTGCCGATACCGCAAGGGTTTTGGGGCGTATGTTTGACGGTATCGAATACCGCGGCTACGGTCAGGAGATCGTAGAGGAGCTGGCAAAATACGCAGGTGTTCCCGTGTGGAATGGCCTGACGAATGAATATCACCCCACACAGATCCTTGCCGATTTTCTTACCATTAAGGAGCATTTCGGCTCGCTCAAGGGTAAAAAGCTGGTGTATATGGGTGATGCACGTTATAATATGGGTAACTCGCTGATGGTAGGCTGTGCCAAGATGGGCATGCACTTTGTGGCGTGTGCCCCTGCAGCATATTTCCCAAATGAGGAGCTGATCAGCACGTGTCAGACGATTGCCGCCGAAACAGGAGCGAGGCTTGAGTTTTGCGAGGATCCCGAAAAGGCGGTTTTGAACGCGGACGTGATCTACACCGATGTTTGGGTTTCCATGGGTGAGCCCGATAGCGTGTGGCAGGAGCGCATTGAGGCGCTGACGCCCTATCGCGTCACCGAGGCGTTGATGGACTTAGCAGGTCCCCAATGCTGCTTTATGCATTGCCTGCCCGCGTTCCACGATCTCAAAACTACTGTTGGCAAGCAGATCTTTGATAAGTTTGGCATTGACTGTATGGAAGTAACGGATAGTGTTTTCGAGAGCGAGCGCTCCATCGTCTTTGACGAGGCGGAAAACCGTATGCACACCATTAAGGCTGTGATGGCGGCTACACTTACCAAGTAAAAACCATAGGGCGGGCTTGAAAAAGTCCGTCCTTTTCCTTGACAAGGGCAAGTGTTGTCCGTTATAATAAGGATAGAAACCGTAGAGGAGATAGAATATGGCAAAAGGTATTGAAAAAAGTGCTAAACGGTATGCAAAAAGATCCTTTAAAAGGCTGCACGCTGCCACCAAATTGGCAATGGCGTTGGCGATCTTGGTGGGAATCGTGGCGGGAGCTTTTGTGTGCCTGCACGTATCCAAAAACGACCGCTTTGTGCTGAAGGGCGAGAGCAGCTTTTCCTTTGACGTAACGGAGGGGGGCGCGCCTTACCTTTATACCGAGGAGGGTGTAGAGGCATATTGCTTTGGTAGGGACGTGTCGGGAAAGCTGACCGTGGAAACTGAGCTTGAAAGAGATGCCGAGGGTCACTACGTGATCCCCACCGACCGCGAGGGCGTTTATACCATTACTTATACCGTTGACGCGCTTAAATTTGGCGAGAATGCGCCAAACGGTGTCGTGAAGCGCGTGCGTGTCTTTACGGTGAGCGCGGTTGAGGAGGATGGACGAAATGGCTAAGAAGAAAAGATTTTCCGCACCGTTAACGGTTTTCTTGTGTATTTTGGGGCTTTTGGTGGGTCTTGTGATCGGTGCTTTGGGTGCCGCAATATACGACGCGCGCAGCTTTAAAAGCGACGAAACGCCCCCCGCCCTTGTCACGGGCGAATTTCAGGTGCATTTTCCCGAGCTTGGCAACAAATATACGGGCGACTGCACGTATATCAAGGTAGGCGACACCGATATTTTGATCGATGCGGGCTCGCGTGCATCAAGCGTGCCGGTTATCGCCGCATATATTAATCAGTACGTGACGGACGGCAAGCTGGAATACGTGATCGTGACGCACGCACACCAAGACCATTATGCGGGCTTTGCGCTCAGCGAGGGCAGCATCTTTGATCTTTACGAGTGCGAGGTGATCATTGATTTTGCCCTCACCAATCAGGAGGATAAGGGCAGCTCGAATATGTACGGCCGCTATCTTGACGAGCGCGATGCCGAGATCGCCGCGGGTGCGACGCACTATACTGCGGCAGAATGCGTGAGTGGCGGCAATGCCGTGTTTCCCCTTGATAACGGCGCTACCATGACTGTGCTTGACAGCTACTACTATTATAACGAAGCACCCTCTGAAAACGATTATTCGGTTTGCACGCTCTTTACATATGGAGATCAAAGCTATCTTTTTACGGGCGATCTTGAAAAAGAGGGCGAGGAGCATCTCGTTTCGATGAACGATCTGCCCGAGGTCACGCTCTACAAGGCGGGGCACCACGGCTCTAAGACCTCCTCATCCGAGGCGCTGCTTGAGGCGATCAAGCCCCAATACGTGTGCGTTTGCTGCTGCTGCGGCAGTGAGGAATATACGGACACCGATGCCAATCAATTTCCTACGCAAGCGTTTATCGACCGTATCGCGCCCTACACGGATAAGGTATATGTAACCACCATGTGTGTGGATTACAAGGCGGGCACGTTTACCTCTATGAACGGCAATATCGTGGTGGTGAGTGACAAAACGGGCGTTAGCGTTTTTTGCAGTAACGACAGCCGTGCTTTGAAGGAATGGGAGTGGTTTAAAGAGCACCGCACCTGTCCCGACGATTGGAAATAAGAGTAAAACAAATCGGCTCACGCAGTTTCGTGAGCCGATTTGTTTATGCATGTAGAAGCTTTTTGAAAAGTGGTAGCGATGCCGCGTCGCTGGCAGTAAGGGTAACGGAGCCTTTTTTCCCGGATAGGTTAAGGCAGTCTGCCACCAAAAGGCGGCGCGAAAGCTCACGCGCTGTACCTGCCGCGCCGTCAAAAAGTGGCATACGGTTCCCAAAAAAACGGGAAATTGCCGCTTTTGCAAAGGGAAAGTGCGTGCAGCCCAGTACCACGGCGTCGGGGCGTTTTTCTCCCTTAAAGGGCGCGAGAAGCGCGGCAAGGTAACAGTCGGTATCGGGTGAATCGGCAAGCCCCGCTTCCACCAAACGCACAAGCCCCGGTGCCGCGCATTTATAAAAGTCGGCATCGCCCTCATGCTTTAAAAGCAGGGCGGTCAGCTTTTCCTCGCGCAGGGTCGCTGCGGTGGCAAGGATCAGGAGCTTTGGATGCGGTGCTACAGTGAGAGCCGGCTTAACGGCGGGCTCCATGCCAACGATCGGCACGTGAGGGTAGGCAAGTCGCAGCTCTTTTGCCGCCGCCGCAGTTGCGGTGTTACAGGCAAGCACCAGCGCCTTGGCATCCTTTAGCAGTCTTTCGGCGTGCGCGAGCACCAGCGTGCGTACGTCACTTGTGGTGCGCTCGCCATAGGGCGCCATTTTACTGTCTCCGAAATAAAGGAGATTTTCGTGTGGAAGCAGCTTTTTAATTTCTCGAAGCACGCCAATGCCCCCAACGCCGGAATCAAACACGGCGACGGGGGCGGCAGCATTTTTCATATCACGTGATGCGCCGTTTTGGTATAGGCGCTGAAAATAAAGAAGACCTCATAAACCCTCATCAAAGAGATGCCAGACGGTATCCCTTACCGCGCACAGCACGGATATAGGAAGCGCCACCCGCAGAAAGCTTACGGCGCAAACGGTAGATATGTGCTTGCAAAACGTTAGTTTTGGCGGCGCTCTCGCCTAAGGCAGCAAGAAGCTCCTCTTCGGCAACCACCTCCCCCTGTTTTTCCAGCAATAAGGTGTAAAGGCGCTCCTCTGCGGGGCTTAAATGCACCTTCCTGTCGCCCACAAGAGCAATGCCGGGCAAATGCCTTGGGCACGTGCCCGAGTTTTTGCTCATAAAAGCGTTAAGAAGAGATTGTAGCTCTTGTGTGGGGTAGGGCAGAGAAAAGGTATGATCGGCATGCGTAGCGTTTGGTTCTTCCTGCGTAAATCCCACGACGTACGCATCGTGTTTTTGTGACAACGGATGGGGTGTATGGTCAAGATCAAGCAGCCAAAGGCTTGCCGCCTCCGGTGCTGAAAGCGGAAAGCCGCCACGCTCTGCTTCAAGCGTGAGCATGCGTGAAAGGATGGGATCGGTGCTAAGAATAGCGATCAAGGTAGTTCCTCCTGTTTTATAAGAAGATCAAAGAGCGTGGCGATCTCGTCAAGACTTTCTGCGTGCATCAGATTTCCGCGTGCAGCCGCCGCACCGCGCAGCCCCTTGCAGTACCATGCCATGTGCTTGCGCGCTTCGGAAATTCCTACACGTTGCCCCTTTTTTGCGACCATATCCGCCGCATGCGTAAGTGCTGCTTGCAGTCGCTCGGCGGCAGTGGGGGGTGTGTAGTCCCGTCCCTCAAGTCTTGCTATGATCTCGGCAAACAAAAAGGGATTGCCAAGTGCGCCGCGCGCGATCATCACACCGTCACAGCCCGTTTCTTCCAGTATATGCGAAACGCCCTCGAAGGTAAACAGATCGCCGTTTCCGATAACGGGCACCTTCACCGCCTGCTTTACGGCGGCAATGATACCGTTATCACTGGAGGGGGCATAAAGCTGCTGCCTGGTGCGACCGTGGACACAGATAAGGTCTGCTCCCGCTGCTTCCATTCGTTTTGCAAATTCTACGGCGTTGCGGCTTTTTTCGTCCCAGCCCGCGCGGATCTTTACCGTAACGGGCAGGGAAACGGCACGCTTCACAGCGCCCACGATCTTGGCGGCAAGATCGGGCGTACGCATCAGGGCGCTCCCCTCACCGTTGGAGACTACCTTGGGTACGGGGCAGCCCATATTGATATCGATCGCAACGGGCGGGACTGCCGCACACGCGCCCCGATAGGTGCCGTGCTCAAGTAGCTCGGCTGCCTGTGCCATAAAGGCGGGATCGCTGCCAAAAAGCTGAACCGCCATAGGCGCATCCTCGCCGCTTGTGGCGGCAAGCGAAGCGGTGCGCGCGGGTGCTGAGGCGCGCCCTGATTGCTCGTAGCAAAGAGCCTTGGCGGAGATCATTTCACTGACGGTATATTCTGCGCCCGCGCGGCGGCAAACGGCACGAAACGAGGCATCGGTGACGCCAGCCATGGGCGCAAGCATCAAGCCGTGCCTCAGGGTCACACCGCCGATCTTTAGCATTGCCATCAGTTTTTAAAAGGATATGTGCCGCGATAAACGGTCACACGCGTGCCTTGTGTGAGCAGCCCTAAAAAGCAGCCCTTGCGACCGCTTAGGCGGTTATCGACAAGAAGGGTGCACATATCATACCTCCACAGAAAAATATCATCTAATGATACCATAAAACAGCTTTTTTTGTCAAGTGTTGACGGGCGCTTGGCGTTTTACTGTTTTTTAAATATGAGAACTTTTCATCGCAATTTCCGCCGTATCCGTGCGGTGGCTCGACGGCGCTTGACAGAATCCCGAAAAAGTCACTTTTTTTCTCCCATTTTGCGTCGTATCGTGCGCTCGGTTGGGGCTTGACCGCTGCCGCTTCTTGTGTTACCATCGAGATACTTTCAAAACAAAAAACAAGGAGGAGAAAAATGAAGGTTTGGAAAATGCTCGCCTGTCTTGTGCTGCTCTGTGCGATCATCTGCGGGTGTGTTGTGGTCAGCACCGAGGCAGAGACAGCGCCGAACACAGAAGATCAGACGGGTGAGGTAGTAGGTGGAGCAGCGGGAGATCCGCAACAAATGGGAGGAGAGGACCTACCCGTGAGTGGCAGCGTGACGGTAACACCAACATATAGCGAGGGGCTACGCTTCCGCAGTAACGGTGACGGCACTTGTGCGTTGGCGGGTCTTGGCACGTGTACCTCGTCGCTGATCCTGATCCCCCCGACCAGTCCTGCGGGAGATACCGTCACCGAGATCCTGCCCTATGCCCTAAAGGACAGTATTATCGGTGCAGTGGAGATCCCCACTACGGTGCGGGAGCTTTCCGCCGCTTCCTTTGCGGGTTGCGCGCGTCTGTCGTACGTGCGCGTAGCTGCGGGCAACGAGTGGTATAGTGAATATGAGGGGGTCCTGTATTCCGCTGATGGAAAAACACTTGTGTATTGCCCCACGGGACGCGGGGGAGAGCTGAAGCTACATACGGCACTTTCCCGCATTGAGGCGGGTGCATTTGCCGATTGTACGGGGCTTAAGAGCGTGGTATATCAGGGTACGACGGCTGCATGGCACGGGGTGATCGTGGGGGACGACAATGATGCACTGTACGCGGCTGGCTTTCGGTTTGGCACGTAAATATCACCCCCAAACGGGGCAAAAAACGCGCCGCTGCAATTTGCAGTGGCGCGTTTTTGTTGTTTATTGTTTATCAGGAGGCGTCCTCGTAGTTGGTATCCTCTGTAAGGGTAGCCATCGCATCCTCACTGAGGTATTCGGTGGGATCTACCTGAATGCCCTTTACCGTCATTTCAACGTGCAAATGAGGCTCGCTTGCGATCTCTACCATGGCACTGTCACCCACCGTGCCGATCGTATCGCCACACTTTACGGCTGCTCCCACGGCGATCCCATCGGGATGCTCTGCCACGAGATTTTTATAAATGGTATAGGAGTCGCCGCCGTGCTTAATGGCAATGCATCTGCCCATGCGTACGTCGTCCCAGATCTGCGAAACAGTGCCGTCCGCCATAGCGGATACCGTAGCACCCGATACGGTTGCAATGTCAATGCCCAGATGCACGCGATAATCCTGCATCGTGGGCGAGAACACCTGAAGCTCAGAATCATGTGCCGAGAGCAAAACACCCGATACGGGGAGCAAAAATTCGGTGGGTAACGCGTCGGTGGGCGTTTCGTTTGGTTTTTCCTCTGTGGGGGGTGTGGGGGTATCGTCGGGTTCCTGATCGTCGGGATCCGTCACACCCGCGGGCTGGCTGTCAACAGGTGGCAGGGTGTCGTCCGTGGGAGCGCGGTTGGCGATCACGGTGACAACGATGATGGTGGTCAGCACCAGCAGCATTAAAAGTACGGTGATGGCGATGGCGCGAGCGCCCTTGTCATCACGCAATTTTAAAAAGAATTTATTTTTTTGCATTTTCTTTCTCCTTTTCTTTGTACTGCTTCTATTTTTGCCTGTTTCGGGCAGGATATACACAAGAGGAGAAAAAATGAAAAAGCAAAATTTATGAGGTGGTTTTAATATAGTTGTTGATTTGATACACGGCGTTCGGGCAACCCGAAAGGCGGCGGCTTTGCCGCC
>JAZOCO010000037.1:0-21801 GCA_045596505.1 Eubacteriales bacterium | reverse complement strand
CCTTGTGTCGGGTGCTTTTGTTTGGTGGGAGCGGGTGGATTCGAACCACCGAAGCAATCGCAGCAGATTTACAGTCTGTCCCCTTTGGCCACTCGGGAAGTCGGAGGCCAAGCGGTCTTAGGAAGACAACCACTGGATTCAACTCCTTGGCCCACAGAACGACATGGCTACGATCCGACTTCCTTGTGTCGGGTGCTTTTGTTTGGTGGGAGCGGGTGGATTCGAACCACCGAAGCAATCGCAGCAGATTTACAGTCTGTCCCCTTTGGCCACTCGGGAACGCTCCCCTATGAAATTGATGATATCGGCGGCGATGCCGCCGCCGAATATCACTGGAGCTGGTGATCGGAGTCGAACCAACAACCTGCTGATTACAAATCAGCTGCTCTGCCATTGAGCCACACCAGCGAAATCGGAACGAGATAGATTATATCACGTTTGTGTGGGTTTGTCAAGCCTTTTTTTGAAAATATTTTATTTTAAAAGGCTCTTTCTATATGGGGGCACTGTGGCATATGCCACAGTGCCCCCACAGGTGATCATTCGATCACCCACTCGCCGCCCTGCAGAGTATAGGTGCACTCTCTCGGCGCCTGCTCCTCAAGCGGCTCATCCTCCTCTTTCCTTGTTTCCTTGATCGGAAAATATCCATTTTCCGCAGCAAACGCAGCGTCGTGCCGCACGCGGCCTCCAAAATTAGAAACGGCTCTGCCGTTTGCAGTCACGCCGCCCGAGGGCGGAAAAACGAACACGCCGTTTTGCATCATATAGCGATTCATTCGCTTACCTCCTCCATGATCAATCTTGCACCAAAGTCGGATAAATACTTTCCTCCAAGCAGCTCATAACAACCGGCATTGTCCATCAGCATTGTTTCATAATCGCCTCCCACGCGCAAATATCTGATACCACCCTCTCTAGCCGAAGGCATTATTGCAGCACGAGCCGCCCAATATCTTTTGCTGTATTCTTGCACCGTCATCTCAGGCACCAGAATATAATCCTCCCCGATGCAGGTGTAGCTCTTTATAATCCCCCACTCCATATAGTTTCCCAAAAAAAAGATATTCCTTGTTCCGAGCTTGCTGTAATATTCGTTTCGGGTCCCATCCAGCTTTTGCGGATCCGAAAGTCGATACACATCCATTTCAAGATCTCCCTTGACTTCGAACAGCATATCGCATATCAGCGATGAAACGTTCCCCCACGGATTTTCCTTGCCGCGCCAAGCGCACGGAAGCTGACCGCGTGCGCGGATCTTGCCCGAGCTTGCCATAAGATACGGCAACACAGTGCCAGTCCTGCACGGTGCGTATATGAGTTCTATCATGCTGCCGTTCTCTATAATGCTTTCTATGTCATCCGCATCAACCGTGACATAATAGCCTAACTCGGTTTCCTCGGAGCCAACCGCCAAGACCTCCAGCTTTCTTTCGTGATACTCGTCATTTTCATCATGATAAGTCATTTTCATAAACGCACCGATCTCAACTTCGTCAGGGAAGTCGACGTAAATACCAAGCGGCAGATCGCACTCGTCACTTTCGTTCAGTAACACGTTCGCACGTGTTAACTGCGCACCTTGCATGACATCTTGCAAATTGCGGGTAGCAAATTCAACCAGCATCAAAATGTAATCGGAGAACCAATCTGCTATGTTCTCGGTACGCGCGTTTTTGCCAAGCGCACGCACAGCACGCATTATCGTGGCAGGTGTGGTGATGATGGGAAAAAAGCCTGCGCGCGAATGCGGCTTCCCATCCGATCCATACGACATTTCAAAGCAGGGACGGTATTCATAGCTTTTACTGTCTTTGAACATCGGTGCTAGCTTATATCCCTTTAGTGGCTTATCCGTGACCGACACAAAGGAAAGTTCGTTATCTGCCGAATACTCCACTCTATACCAAAAGGGTGTGCAACGATATACGACCTCACGATTTTTTTCGGTGGGGGAGAAGGTAAACCCCTCCTCCCCTTGCCCAACCAGATCCACCCAGCGGCACGTAGCATCGTCCCAGGTGGCATTGAAGATCGGGCGCTGATAGATGGATACGCTGTCGAAATCATTGCGTACCTTTTCGCCGCCCTCGGAAACGTTTGCGACCATCCCCCGTGCCCTATCACCGCGCACGCCTCCGGCTGCGATGGGATCGGGAAAGGATACCGACCAGGCACGTAGCACACGGTTTTTTGTTAATGCACGATGCTGCCTTACGTGCTCGGTCATACTGTACCACCTACCATTCCGTATTGCACAACGCCGATCTGCCACTTGTCTACCACAGGAGAATACGTACAAATGATATCAAAATCTCCCTTGGTGATCTCGGGAATGACCCCGTCTGCAAACAGCAGCTCCGATGCTCTGCCCCAGTCAATGGAAACATAGCCCGATAGGCGAGCAGGCGCGTGACAATAGATCAAGATCCAGTTGTCGCAGGTCACGTCATCGGGTGTGGGAAGCACCAACGAGATCGCCTTCCAATCATCTCCTGACGCGTAGCTGCTACTTGAAAGGTCAAGAGCATACTTGCGGTTACACTGTGGGTGCAGCTCATATCCATCACCCGCGAGCACGGGCTCAAGCCCAAAGACTGCTTCCTCCGCAAGCAACCGCGCGGTGATGCTCTGTCCTGCCATATCATCGCTCGGCAGCACCTCATCGGGTGCGACGGATGCCACCACCTCGATCTCAAAGGAAGGCGTGGTCAGCTTTCCCCCTCCTACATCGATGAGCGAGACGTCACACTGCAAAACGCCAATGTTTTGCAGCATCCACGCGTTAATGGGCAACGTAAGCGAGCCATCGGAATTGACCTCGCCCTCAAAGGACAATAACTCATTCGAAGCATTTTTTACGTTCAGCACCACAACGGCGCTTTCCTCCACACGGATCGGCTCTCCGTAGGACATAAGGTGCAGACGCACGAAGCGCGTGGCGCTGTCCCCCTGCCTTGCTACAATGATATGTGCCGAATCGCGGTCTGCGACGTCGAGCACCATTTTACACATACACTGTGCCATAAAATTCCTCCTTTTTTCGTTGCAGGATCGCCCCCCGGTTTGCCACTTGGCAAAAGCGTCCTGCTAATGGTATTGTAACAGAATTTTGCGGCTTTGTCGTCAACTGCGAAAAAAATTTGGGGGCTGCGGCACAGCCCCCTGTTTTATTCTTTAAATAGGCTTGCACCCTTATGTCTTTGTAACGCAAGCAGCAGTATAGTGCCAAGCACGCCGACCGACAAAAGCTCGCCTATGCCGACGGTGAGAAAAAGAAAAGGTAAGGATTCACTGACTTCAGTATAAGCAAAGCGAATAACAAAGGGCACGATGAGCGTGTTGGCAACGATAGGCGGCAGGGGTGCAAGATAGCACCATCGACGCAAAAGACGGGTGCCCACAGTCCCAAGGAGCGTGGCAAGTGTACCAAAGATCACATCAGGCATTGCCGCGCCCGTTAAAAGATTAGCGAGCAGACACCCAACGGTAAGCCCCGGCACCGCCGATGCCGTAAAATACGGCAAAACGCAAAGCGCCTCCGAAAGGCGGAGCTGTATTGCACCCATACCCGAAAGCCCGACAAGCGCGGAAAACCACGTAAGCACCACGTAAAGTGCGGCGATGATCGCCCCGTTTGTAAGATTTCTGATCCTTATACTGCTGTTTTTCATTTTTGTTTCTCCTTAGTTTTTATTTGGGTGAGGATGGTTACGAACTCACCGCCAAGGGCGTTACCCTTGGACCTTTATGAAAGAATGCCGAGCAGCCCCAGTGACTCGGTCACCTCGGCATACATATAAAGCGAGCCGAGAGAAAACAGCGGCTTTTTTCGCACCGTTGCGGCGGCAACGGCAGCGGCAACAGCGGCATCCACCGTCTCAAAGCCCGTGGCGGGCACGCCGTGCTCACGCCATACCGTGGCAAACTCAGCGGCAGGCAACGCGCGCGGATTGTCAGGGGTAAGGGTAAACACCTCGTCGACGACAGGCGCAAGCGCCGCCACCATACCGCGATAATCCTTATCCGCCATAACGGCACTTAAAAGCAGGACCTTAGTATTCGGAAAATAGGTGCGAATGCCACAAACGGCGGCGGCGATCCCCTCGGGATTATGTGCGCCGTCCGATATAATAACGGGATCGCTACACAATTTCTCAAAGCGGCCACGCCACACAACGCGTGAAAGACCGAGGCGTAGCGTTTCCTCGTCAACTGTAATGCCCTTTTCCCGCAATGCGCCGAAAAGTGCCAACACGGTGGCAAGATTTTGGGTCTGATACGTGCCAAGCAAGGGTAGCTTCAGTGCCCGATATTCTCCCCAATCGACCACTGCACCCGAAAGATCAAGGCTATGCACCGTAATGGGGGTATCCTCGGCTGCCACAAACGGCACGCCCATCCTTTTTGCCGCCGCTTCGATGACGCAGCGCGCGCTTGCATCCTTTCCGCCCCACACCACAGGTGCACCCGATTTGATGATGCCTGCCTTCTCAAAAGCGATCTCCTCCACCGTGTCGCCCAGCTGGTCCGTATGGTCAAGCGCGATACCGGTAATGACGGTGGCAAGCGGATCTTTGATAACATTGGTGGAGTCAAGGCGGCCACCCATACCCGTTTCCAGCACCACTATGTCACATTCCATCTTTTTGAAATACAAAAAGCCAATGGCGGTGATCAGCTCAAACTCTGTGGGTGCATCCGCCATACCGTCAGCGGCGCACTTCACCTGTGCGGTGATCTCGGCAAGAGAATCGTTGTCTATGGGCTTACCGCAAATACAGATACGCTCGTTAAACTCCTTGATATAGGGGGAAACGAAAAGACCTGTTTTGTAGCCTGCCGCACGCAGGATCGACTCGGTCATCGCAGAGGTTGAGCCCTTGCCGTTCGTGCCCGCAATATGGATAAATCGAAGCTCCCCCTCGGGGTCATCGAGACGCGCAAGCAGCTCCGTGATGCGCGAAAGCCCGGGGCGGCTGCCCTTCCACGCAACCGAATGGATATACGAAACAGCTTCCTTGTAGGTCATTTTTTCAGCACCCTCTCCATTTGTTTTACAAAAGCACGGTTTGAAAGCAGCAAGCAAAGAATCAGACATTCCGCCGTACCGATGATAGCGTAATTAAGCAGCCGCCAAGCGAGAAACTCCGCATAACCCAGCTGATATTTGGCAAGATACCACGCGGCAAGTCCCGCGCTTTTGATCAGCACTGAGCCAACAAGATGCGCCAAGGCACTCGATACGATGACCCGTGCAAGTAGCGGTTTTCTCACCACGTAGTGGGATATTACGCCCGACAGAGCGCCGACAGTGGCAGCACCAAGTGTGATAATGGGATTAATGGAATAGCCGTAAAGCACGCAGCCGAGAAGATCAGCCACCACGCCAACCAGTGCACCCACCAAGGGGCCCATGGAAAGACCAGCCAACAGGATCGGCAGATTTTCAAAGCTGATGCGGATAAACTCCTGAAAGGGATTGGGGATCTGCAAAAATTTACCAAGCACGAGGCTCATTGCTGCAAGGATCGCCGCAAAAGAGAGTCGCTGCAAGCTGCCAAATCCACCGACACGGGGGTGATTTTGGCACCGCTTCTTGTTTTTTTGCCCCATCAACGCCTTTCCTTGCGTGCTTTCCTCAGGTGTTTTTTCTTTTCGCATAAAAAAACCTCCTTTCCCGAATTTCATTCGAAAAAAGGAGACGACAGCATCGCTCTTATTCAAATGAAGCGGGATGCAGGAACGCGGCCGCGGATCTCTCCTTCGTCCGACCGGCAACTCCCCGTCCCGTCGGCACTTAACGCCACGATCCCTACTCTTCAAGATACACCTATTATAATCCCCACAAATTAAAAAGTCAATACTTGCCGCAATATTCTTGACAAGAATTTTTCCGTGTGCTAAAATGGTTGAGAACTACTTTCCAAAAGGAGCTTGTTATGATCTACGAAAGAATAACGCTTGGAGATTTTGAAGAGGCGACTCTTACCCCCTTTTGCCTTGAGCCCTGCATAAAGTCGCCCTCCCCCTGCCGCGCCATTATCGTTTGCCCCGGCGGCGGTTACGGGCACATATCCCCGCGCGAGAGCGAGGTGATCGCCGTGCAGTACGTGGCGGCAGGCTTTGCCACCTTTGTGCTTTCCTACGGCATCAAGGAAAATGCGGCTGACTACCGCCCCTTAAAGCAGGTGGCGCTGGCCATTCGTCACGTGCGTGAAAACGCGGAAAAATATAACGTCGATCCCAATTACGTTTTTACCTGCGGTTTTTCTGCAGGCGGACACCTTGCGGCGTCTGCGGGCGTTTTGTGGAATTCTCCCGTGCTTGACGAGGTCGCCCAGGGTGCGCCGCGCGATATCGTGCGCCCCACCGCTATGATCCTTTCCTACCCCGTTATCTCGGCGGGTGAGTGGGGGCATCAAGGCAGCTTTAAGCGCCTTACCGGTGAGGACGAGCCGACCGAAGCACAAAAGCACCCCTTTTCCCTTGAGCTTCACGTAAATGGCACCACGCCCCCCGCGTTTATTTGGCACACCTTTACCGACAAGGTGGTTCCCGTTCAAAACTCCCTGCTGTTTGCTGAGGCGATGACTGCGGCGGGCGTACCCTTTGAATTGCACGTTTTCCCCGAAGGCTCTCACGGTCTTTCTCTTGCAAACGAGATGACCGCAAATAACGAAAATGGTATTCGACCCAACGTAGCAAAATGGCTGGAGCTTTCCATCCGCTGGGCGAAGGATCTTGAAGTATAAAGCACCACCCGTACATTTGAACGAACAAAAAATGCACCTGCCGCGGCAGGTTCATTTTTTGTTTATTCTTCTGTGATCAGCCCATATTCTCCGTTTTTACGGCGATATACCACACAAGGCTTCTCGGTTTCGGCATCTCGAAACACAAAGAATCCATGCTCCAGCAAATTCATTTGCAAAATGGCTTCCTCAACCGACATGGGCTTGATAGGCATACACTTGGTGCGGATCTTAAACTCGGGCTCCTCCATCTCCTCGTCATCTCCCCATTGTGGGGCAAACGCACCACTGCGCAAACGCTTTTCAAGACGCGTTTTATTCTTTCTGATCTGGCGCTCGAGCGCCTCAAGCGCTTCATCTATCGCGTTCTGAAAGCTCTCGCTTCCCTGCTCGGCACGAAAGATCGTGCCACCGTAATAGATCGTGATCTCCACGTATTGCAGATCGTGGCGACAGGAAAAGCAAACGGTTGCCTGTGCATCGTCGCCAAAAAAGCGATCAAAACGGCAAAGCTTCTTTTCGGCAAGGTCCTTGAGAGATGGGCGTACGGTCAGCTGTTTTCCACTAACGGTGATCTTCATATAGCTCCCGCCTTTCTGCACCTGGTTGGTACAGCTTTATTATATCACGTTTTTTGTGAAATTTGAATAGGTTTTTTGAAAAAACTCAAATATTTTTGTGGATTTTTGCGACATTTCCCGCACCAATGCCCTTAAAGCTCATTCCGCTTCGTCACCCTCGTTCTCATCGCCGTCACTGTCACCCTCATCAACAAAAAACAGGTCAAGCCCCAAAGAGCGCGAAAGCCGACGCTCAAAAACCGCCACCACAAGCAGTGCGAGCAAAAACAGCAGCACGACAACTGCCGTGACGTTAAAGCGTACATACAGTGCCTGCCCTTTGCTTGCCGCCAAAAAGCGGCCGCAAACAAAGGAAAATATCTCGGGAAAAAGCGCCAGCGGCAGCACCAACAGGTTGGAAACAAAGAGCCACGCTCTGTTTGGCAAAAAGGCACGGAAAAGGATCTTCGCCTCCTTTTCTCCCTCGCGGTCGTTTTTACCGTGCGCGCGCACAACACGCCGCAGCACGTAAAGCGCAAACAAGGCGCAGAGCAAGGATACGAGGAAAAGCACCGCCACCGCGCAAGCGGAAAATAAGATCACCCGATAAAAGGCTTTGCCGCCCGCCACGGCATCACCCTCCAAAAGATAGGCACGTGCCGCTTTAATGCTGTTCGCCCACAGGGCGAGCAGCGACACCCCGAGCTCCTGCCCGCCTTGCGACGTAAAAACATTATGAAAAAACCCGAGAATAAGCAAAACGACAGCAACAAAAACCGGCAACAAATAACGCGAGATGACCAAGGCACGCATTTTCCGGCAGCTTGCTTCGGGGGGCGTGGACGCGCTCCCAATCTCCCTTTCCCGATCCTTAGAGTCCATCATTTCTTTTCAGTCCCTTCAAGGAAATAAGCCGCTTCCATATCCGCTGTGGCAAGCGCCATAGCAAGCGGATATTTGGCAAACGCCGCGCCCACGGTATTGTTATCCTCGTTGCCCGAGAAGCCCATATGATACCGAATGGCAAACGCCTCGTCACGCGTAAGGCGCATAAAGCCAGAAATGATGTAAACGGATTTTTCGCCGTGGCCATAAGGAAGCTCGTCCTCAATGGTATAAAAGGGAACGGTCTTCCAAACGCCGTTTTCCTTTACGTTACGCGTGCTTTCCTTATAAAAATTGACCTTACAAAGATCGTGTAACAGCGACGCGATGGCAATGCTCTCCTCGGAAAAGTCAAGCCCATAGATTTCTCTTACGCGCGGGCGAGCCAAATAATCGCAAAGACAATCGTAAACGTTTAAGCTATGCTCAAGAAGTCCACCGGGGTAAGCACCGTGATAACGCGTGCTGGCGGGGGCGGTGAAGAAATCGCAGTTGTCTGAGCAGAGATAGTCCAATAGCTTTGCTGACCCCTCGCGATGAATCTTTTCCTTAAAGATCGAAAGGAAGCGCTCCTCATTTGAAAGATCTGACGTGGGCGTTTTGTTTTCGTGATCAAAAAACATTTCCATAGCGATTTTGTTTCCCTTTCTAATTTTTCTCTTACATTTTCTAATTTTTGTTCTTTATTTTCCAATTTTAAAGTTTTACCATTGCAGGAAATTCCAAATTTAAACAAATGTGGCTTAGGCTCTTACTACCATTATTATAACACGCGAGGCGCACAAAGGCAACAACTTTTTCGCTCCCAAAAAATCTTTTACAAATTGTGGACAAGCAATGTCTTTTATGTTATAATATATATTGTATATTTATATCCGTTGAGAAACGGGAAAGGAATCCCAAATGGACATTAAACTTTCAACACAACCCTACAAGGGCACGCGCGATTTTTATCCGCGCGAAATGAAGCTTCGCAACTGGTTTTTTGGCAAGATCAGAAGATCGCTTGAGCGAGCTTGCTTTGACGAATACGATGGACCAATGCTTGAAAGCCTTGATCTTTATGCTGCAAAAAGCGGCGAGGAGCTTGCAAAGGAGCAGACCTATAACTTTACCGACCGCGGCGGCAGAAGCCTTGCCATTCGCCCCGAGATGACGCCGACCGTAGCGCGCATGGTAGCAGCGAAGATGGGTGAGCTGAACTATCCCTTAAAGTGGTTTTGCATCTCCAATATGTACCGCTACGAGCGCCCCCAGCGTGGCAGGTTGCGCGAGTTTTGGCAGCTAAACGTGGACATCTTCGGCTGTGACACCTTCGAGGCAGACCTTGACGTTATTGAAAGCGCCATTTCACTTCTCCGTGCCTTTGGCGCTGATGAGACCATGTTCCGCGTGCACATCAACAACCGCCGCTTTTTCAACGATGCCATTGCCGCTATTGCAGGCACCGATCCCCAGGGCAGCCGCAAGATATCCAAGGTAGTTGACCGCAAGAACAAGGTGCCGCGCGAAAGCTACGAAAAGGACCTCCGCGACTTGGGACTTGATGACGCAAAGATAGGACAAATCGACGAGCTTTACAAAATGGACGTTCAGGACGCCACCGCCCTTTGCCCCGAAAGCGAGGGTGCAAAGGAGCTGCGCGCGCTTTTCACCGCACTTGAAAAAACGGGACTATTAAAATACTGCATGTTTGATTTTGGCATCATCCGCGGTCTTGATTATTACACGGGCACTGTTTTTGAGGTCTTTGACGAAGCTCCCGAAAACAACCGCGCCATGTTCGGTGGAGGTCGCTACGACAATTTAGTGGGGCTGTTTGCGAAAAATGCAAAAATTTCAGGCGTTGGCTACGGTATGGGCGACGTGACGCTTGAAAACTTTTTAACCACCCACGCACTGATCCCCGATCTTGTGGGCGACGGCATCAAGGTGCTTGTAACACGCTTTGAGGACGTGCCGCTTGAAAAATACACCGCGCTGGTGGACGAGCTTCGCCTGGGCGGCGTGCGCGCCACGCTTTATCTTGGCAACAAAAAATTTGGCAAGCAGATCGACTTCGCGGCGAAGGAGCATTTCAGTCACGTGGTCATTATGGGCGGCGATGAGGTGACGGCAGGCACAGTAAAGATCAAAGATCTTGCCACGCGTGAGGAAAGCATTGTAAAGATCGGAGCGCTTGCCGACTTCTTTCTCGCGCCGCCCGCGCTTGCTAAGCCCGTGTCGTATGACGATCTGATGGGCTAAGCATACGCATAAGTGGCAAAGGCATCCTCCCACGGGGCGAGCCTTGACGTTGATTTTTGTTAACAAAAAACGATAACGGTTGGGTGTAATATGGTTTATTTATTTCTTGCAAACGGCTTTGAAGAGATCGAGGCACTTTGCCCGCTGGATCTTTTGCGTCGCGCGGGTGTTGCTGTTACCACCGTGGGTATTGGCGGTGAAATGATCGTTGGCTCACACGGCATCACTGTTATGGCAGATATTCCCGAGGGACACTATCAGGACAGCACCCCGGATATGCTCATTTTGCCCGGTGGTATGCCGGGCGCCAAGCATCTTGACGAAAGCCGCACCGTTGACACGGCACTGAAGGCAGCGGCTCGCAACGGCGGTATTCTTGCCGCCATTTGCGCAGCACCAATGGTCCTGGGTCACCGTGGGCTACTTGATGGGAGGGAGGCGATCTGCTTCCCCGGCTTTGAAAAGGAGCTTGCAGGTGCTACGATCTCGCAAAAGCGCGTGGTGCGAGATGGCAACGTCATCACTGCCGCGGGCATGGGTGTGGCACTTGAATTTGGGCTTGCACTGGTTGCCGCCCTTAAAGGTGATGCGGCAGCCGAACAGCTACGCCGCACAGTGCTTGCAGACTGATGTGCACAACGGATAAAAAGGAGCTTCGCCGTGCCTTGCTTACTCTACGTCACGCAATAAGCGAGGGGGAGAAGCATCTACTCGACGGGGCACTTTGTAAAAAGATCGCCGCGCACCGCTATTTTGACGGAGCAGATGCACTGCTCCTATACCTGCCCTTTCGGGGTGAGCCTGATCTTACCCCCCTCCTTAAGGTCGCCGCCGCACGTGGCATATCTGTATTTTTACCGCGTTGTGACGGGGACGATATGCGTTTTCTTATGTATGAAGGGCGAGATCAGCTCACGAAAGACCGTTTTGGCATCTTATCACCGCGTGTGGGCGCAAAGGAAGCCACCCCCACCCAAAAAACGCTTTGCATCGTCCCCGGGCTTGCCGCGGGACGGGATGGCACGCGCCTTGGCTATGGCGGTGGATTTTATGACCGTTTTTTACCCCGTTTTGTAGGATCCTTGTTATTTGCGGTATACGACAGGCTTGTTTTTGATACACTGCCGCACGAGCCGCACGATTTTTTGATATCCCCCTCGAATATTATTACGGAGAAAGGAGACATCACCTATGCCGATCCGCATCCCGGAACGTCCAAGCTATAAAAAAGAGCACAGAACAGTGGGATTTTTGATGCTGGCGATCTTTTCCCTGCTCTTTATCTGCCGCGTGCTGACTCCCCTTCTCCCCTCCCCCCTTACGCAGTGGTTTTTTCCACCCCTTATCGCCTCTTTTGCCCTTTTACTTCCCATTCTTTTCTATCTTTTGTTCCGAGGAAAAGGCTACTTGCGGCTTTTGCGCTTACAGCTGCCGAGCTCCTCGCACTCACCCCTGTTGATCGCCGCGCTTTTTTCCCTACTTAGTGGCTCTTTTCTCCTGTCGGCCTTATTCGGCGGCACAGAAGCATTGGGCAACAGCGTGTCTGCATTTTCCGCGCAAGGTCATAAAACAGTGTGGGAAACACTTCTTTCCGTTTTGGTATGTGCCGTGCTTCCCGCACTGCTTGAGGAGCTTTTATTTCGCGGGATCGCAGCCGTAGAATACGAGCGCCGCGGTGCCGTGCGCGCCGTTTTGATGAGCACGCTGCTCTTTGCGCTGCTTCATTTTGATCTTGCCAATCTCCTCTCTCACCTCTTTGTGGGTGCATTGCTGATGCTGGTGCTCTACGCGACCGGCTCGCTGTATGCTACAGCGCTACTGCACGTGCTTTTTAACGTGTTATGCTTGCTTTTGCAACGGTATCTTAACGCGCTATATTATTTTACGGGCAACTTGTCGCTCCTTTTATTCATTCTTGTGACGATCCTTTTGGTATCACTTATCGTGCTTTGTCGGGCTTGTCGCCGCATTTATCGCACACGTGATGAGCAGGGCCTCAGCGACCCGCGCCGCGCAGTGCCCTACAACGTTCAGTTTTACACCGTCCTTGACGCACTTTCCGACCCCGCGGTGATCCTTTCTTTTCTTATCGCAATTGCCGGCTTTATTCTTCTTTAAATCGATTTGAAATAAAAGAGGGCTGTCACAAACAGTACATTTGTGACAGCCTATTTTTATGAGAACAGCTCCTGTGCCACCTCAAGGATCTTGAAGCGGAGCTTATATTTTGTATTGTCAGTGTCGGTGATGATGCGATATTGCTCCTCGGTAAGGCCCGCCGCGAGAAACGTCTCCTCCGCCTCCTTTTTTTCAGTGGCTGCGGAAAGGCAAAGGGGTGGGAATAACACACACCACCAGTTTTTGCCCTGTGCCTCGCCGATCATCACACGCAGCGAGAGATACTCTCCCGCAGGAAATGCTAAGTTTTCGTACTCACGCGTGGGGTAATCCTCCATTCCCATCGATGCCGAAACAGCATCGCTATAGCCGCTTTTTTTCACCCGTTCCTCGGCTACTGCCTCGATCAGCTCCAAATTCTTTAAAAGGATAGTCTGTGCCTCATCGCGTGTGCGAGCGTCCTTTAACAGCTCGCTTGTGGTTTGTAAAACCGCATCTCGCACGGCAAGCTTCAATGCCTGATCCTCCGCACTGTCGGAATTGGCGATCACGTGCAGGCGGATCACACTATCATAGATCGCAGATTCGCCGTGTATGGGTAAAATGGTCAGCGCCGATAAAAGCAGACAAACGATCAATAAAGGTACAAAAATACGTTTCATAACATCGCTCCCTTTTGCTTGATACGACAAGGATACCCCAAGAAAAGCGATTTTATTCAAAAAAAAGGGAATTCCTTCCCACCCTTCCTTTAAATACAAGGGGCTGTCTCATTTGCCGCTTTTGGGTAAATGAGATTTTTTCTTTTCACGTGCGGACTTTTTCGGTCGCGCCAAATGTGACAGCCCCTCTTTTTTAGTCTTCCTTTATTGCGATCAGCTCACGTGCGTAAGGCAGCGACATGATCCAATCGCAAAGCGTGTGCCACTCGGCAAGCTTGTGCGAGCGACGCGCGTAGTAAATATTGATGAGGTTTTCATAATTCATCGTTACCGTGCGCATTTGATTATAAGAAGAAGGCAGAAGCTGGATCATATTATGCCACGACTGCTTATTTGCCTTATCCGCCACAAATTTCACGCGCTCCGCCTCAAGATAGGCGATCAGTGCATCAAGCGCGGCAAGCCCACCGGCATCCAGCCGATCACACGAAAAGTCATCACGTTCAAAGGCTTTTGCGTGGATCTTATGCATCGTAGAGGTGGAATTTGCAACCGTTCCTACCTTATACGTATCAAATTCCTTCCACCAATAAAGCGGTGCGGTGATATCAACCGACACGAAGATCTGCCGCAGGAATTTGCGATGATCGCTCCCTGCACGCGCAAGGCGCTTTGCAAGGTCAAGATCGTTTGCACCAAACAAGAAATTACCGTTTTCATCATACGTGCTATCCATTCTTGCCCAGCTGTTCATGGGATTACGTGCACCACGTATGGCGTTTTCAAAATTCATCAGTGAAGTGCGTTCGATTATGATCATAGTTCCCTCTCCTCGTTTTTATTGACAAGCTTACGTGCTAATACCGCAAGACTGTGGCGATCGATCCCTGCCGCCTGCCACACAGTTTCGCCCGCCTTCGGTGCTATAGAACCGTTTTCGGTAGCGAGGATCGAACACATGCGGCTTGAAAGTGCGCCTATCTTTCGCAGTTCCGCCGAAAGATTTTCGCCAAATCCGCCCGTGCGGATCTCTTCCTCATAGAAAATGACCGCCTCTCCCGCAAGCAACGGTGCGATCTCCTTTGCAAGCGATCTGCCGGGTGCAATATATTCACAAAGCAGGACCCGCATGAAAAGTCCCTCCTGCCGCAGCAGCTCGGCTGCCGCCAGCGCCTCTGCCGCTATGCGCCCGTGTGTGACCACAGTGAGGTCGGGTGCGTCACCGTTTTGCCACATGCGCACGGTGGGTGCGTTCCCAAGCTCCCCATCTGTTTGGTAAAATGCCCGTAGCAGCTCTTCGTTTTCAACGCCACAGGGATACCGTATTGCCGCGACGCCCTCCGAGGCCCATGCCGCATGCAAGGAAGCGGCGATCCCCCGCCCTGTAACGGGGGTAAATATCCGCACGTTGGGTATGGTAAGCAAAAGCGCCACGTCGTATATACCGTAGTGTGTGACTCCGTCTCTTTCATTAAAGCCAGCGCGGTCAACGGCAAGCACAACGGGCAGTCCTTGCAGCGCCGCGTCGTGTAGGATATTATCATAGGCTCGCTGCAAAAAGGTGGAATACACTGCCACTACAGGGCGCCTTCCACCCGCCGCAAGACCTGCCGCAAAGGTTACCGCATGCCCCTCCGCAATACCCACGTCAAAAAAACGAGTGGGATATGCAAGGCGGAATGGCTCAAGCCCCGTTCCGTGGCTCATTGCGGCGGTAATGGCACAAATACGTGCATCATCACCTGCCATTTTGCAAAGCGCCTCTCCAAAGGATCGTGAGAACGTTGGTGTGGTGCTTGCGGCGCAGTGCGGCGAAACACCGTGATAAGCCTCGGGTTTTTTCTCTGCCTCTCCATCACCCATGCCTTTTTTGGTCTTTACGTGCAGGATCACAGAGGAATTCAGGCTTTTGGCATATTCAAGAGAAGCGATCATCCCCTCAAGATCGTTTCCGTTGATCGGCCCGCGGTAAGCAATGCCCATATGCTCAAAGATATTTTCGCGGTAAACACGGTGCTTAACGAACTGCTTGATCTTATGGAGTAGCCTGTAAAGCAGCCGTCCGACCAGCGGAATGCGACGAAGTGCACGCGCCGTATATGCCTTGGTAGAAAGGTACTCCTTCGACGCGCGTATGCGCGAAAGATGCTCAGAAAGTCGCCCCGTATTGGGAGATATAGACATTTCGTTTTCGTTGATGATGATCACAAGGCGAAGATCACTCACACAGTTGTTAAGCGCCTCATAGGAAAGTCCGCCCGTCAGCGCCCCGTCACCCACCACGGCAACGGTATAGGCATTGCTGCCCGAAAGCGCATCCGCGTGCGCCATACCAAGGGCAGCGGAGATCGCCGTGGAGCTATGCCCCGCGCCAAAAGCATCGTGCACGCTTTCTGCACGCTTGGTAAAGCCCGAGATGCCCCCCGCCTCGCGGAGCGTATCAAAGCGCTCCTTTCTGCCTGTTAAAAGCTTGTGGACATAGCTTTGATGCCCCACGTCAAATATCACGTGATCCAGGGGCGTTTCGAATACGCGATGGATCGCCACGCTCAGCTCCACCACGCCAAGGTTAGATGCCAGATGCCCCCCGTTTTCTCGCACGCGGAAGGATAGATAGCGCCTGATCTCGGCACAAAGCGCAGGAAGCCGGTCCCGCGGTAATGCCTTTAGGTCCTCTGGGCTATTGATGCCCTTTAACAGCTCGTATTGCGCAAAGCTCTCCGTGTCAGCCGCCTCCCCTCTCTTACAAAATCGCAACACATATCGCGTTTTTATCAGTATACCACAAAAAAAGCGTTTTGGAAAGCCCCTTTTTCAAGTTTTCATTCGTTAGCGGGCGAAGGGACAAAATATTTATTTATTATCTTTTTCGCCACCTATTTACAAAGGTATGGTTTTTTGCTAAAATAAAAGCGGGGGCAGAACGTTGCTTTTCGCGCCTGCACCCACGAAATAGGACAGTTATCTGCCCTAAGCACAGTTTCGAGGTAAAAACATGATCATAACGGTAGATTGCGGCGCGACCAATATGCGTTGCCGCCTATTTGCAAACGACACACTGCTTGATGAAGTAAAGGTGCAGTGCGGCACGCGCAACACGGCGTTTGCGGGAAGTTCATCGCCGCTGGAAGCGGCGCTGCGAGAGTCTGTTGCCACACTGCTTGAGCGAAACAAGCTAAACCCGACGGACGTGGAAATGATCGTTTCCGCAGGCACGCTTGCCTCAAACGCCGGGATCTATCACGTGCCGCACGCGCCTGCCCCCATCGGCATTTTAGAAAGTGCAGCCGCCGCACGCGCTGTGACTTTGCCGCATATTTCAAAGATACCCATCTTGTTTGTTCCCGGTGTGCGCATCATGCCAAGGGGGGACGAGGCGGACGAGCTGCAGCGCATCGCTGCTTACGACTCCATGGGTGGCGAGGAATGCGAGGCGTATGGCATTATGAAGATACTGGGGCTTTCGGGTGACGTTTTGATGGTGATGCCCGGCTCGTACTGCCAGACCTTTGAGCTTGACAAGGAGGGGCGCATCGTGACCCTTGAGACCTGTATGTGCGGCGACCTTATTACAGCTGTTTCCGAGCACACGTTCCTCAAAAAGACCCTGCCCTCTCCCGTGATCCGTGAGATGGATGCAAAACAGCTGATCCTTGGCTACGAATACTGCGACCGACACGGCACCTCCAATTCGCTGATCAAATCACGCATGATCCAAGTGTGGGGGGAGCACACGGAGGATGCCGCCGCGAATTTCCTTGTTGGTGCCATTTTACACGACAATATCGTGGCTACCGCCGCGCGTTGCCGCAGAACTGCCAAGCCTGTGATCCTTGGGGGCGGCGCCCCCTTGCGAGACGTTTTCCACTTACTGCTTACTCACGCAGGTGTGACGGAGCTTACCGTGGTGGACGATGACACGGCGCGTATTGCCTCGTCCCTTGGCGCTCTTGCCGTTTTTGGCGCGTGGAAGGCATTGCAGTAAAGCGCGTGAAACACTGAAAATGCAATAAAAGAAATGGGAAATCTTGCTTGACAAGGAAGCATATGTCCTGTATAATGTATATGCATATTTTTTAGAAAGTCAGGAGTCAAACAATGATCAAAAATTTTGACATCAAGCCACCGTTCTTTGAGGTGGGACCTAAAGCGATCATTTGGGGAGATGCTATGCTTGCCCTTGCCAAGGTGATCGACAAAACGGCAATGAAGTACGATGTTGACGTCATTGTCACCCCTCAGTACACCGATATCAAGCTGCTTGCCGATAATACCGAAAGAATTTTGGTGTTTGCACAGCACATGGATGCACTGGTGCCCGGACGCGGTCTTGGCAGCGTGCTGCCCGAGGCTGTGAAGGCGGCTGGCGCAAAGGGCGTTATGCTGAACCACGCAGAAAGGCCCCTCGGCATGGAGACGCTTGAAAAGACCATTCGCCGCGCGGACGAGGTAGGCCTTGCCACCATCGTTTGTGCAGATACCGTAGAGGACGTCAAGAGAATTGCGCATATGGGCCCTAATCTGATCGTAGCAGAGCCGACTGAGCTGATCGGCACAGGAACCACGAGCGACTCGAACTACGTGATCGAAACCATCAAAACCGTGCGCGAGATCAATCCCGACATTATGGTGCTGCAGGGCGCGGGCATCTCGAACGGACAGGACGTTTACAACACCATCAAACTTGGCGCACAGGCTACCGGCTCTACCAGCGGCATTTTGAAGGCGGCCGATCCTTATGCAATGGTTGAGGAAATGCTCTACAACCTCCGCCGCGCGTGGGACGAGCTGCACGCTTGAGGTGATATATGAAAAAGGAAAGCTTGAACGCCGCGCGCGCGGCGTATGAGATCGAATATGAATGCATCAAGGAAATGCTTGCATATTTCGATGACGAGGCGTTTTCAAACGCGGTAGAGCTTTTGAAAAACGCACCCCGCATCGGTGCAAGCGGCTGTGGGCATTCGGGCATTATCTGCCAACATTTTGCACACCTGATGTGCTGCATCGAGCAACCCGCAAAATTTGTTTCCCCCGCAGAGGCGGTGCACGGGGGCATGGGCTTTTTGCAGGAGGGTGACGTGATGGTCTTTGCCTCCCGCGGCGGAAAAACAAAAGAGCTTTTGCCCATTTTGGATATCTGCAAAGCAAAGGGTGTAAGGGTGATCACCGTCACGGAAAATCTCGAATCTCCCCTTGCCATTGCCGCAGATGTGGTGCTGAAGCAATACGTCAACCGCGAGACTGATAAGTATAACTCACAGGGCACGACCTCCTCCACGGCGCTTTGCATGATCTTTCACGCATTGCAGACTGCCCTGATTGAGGAGACCGACTACAAAAACGAGCAGTTTGCCCTGATCCACCCCGGCGGAGCCGTGGGCGAGCGTCTGAACAAATAAGCGCATCAATACAAAAAACATAAATTTTTTATACTAAAAGGAGAATTTTACTATGGATTTCAAGGTTTTTCAAAAAGAGATCGAGCTGCAATCAAGAGGCTGGATCCCCACGTTTCACGACGTAACGTCTGATATTCTCAAGATCGTTGAGGAATCCGGCGTTAAGAACGGCACCGTTTGCATCGCTTCTCACCACACCACCTGCTCGGTTATGGTACAGGAGTGCTCTCACGATATCGACTCCTTCGATCTTGAGTATCTGCAGCATGACCTGCTCGATATTATGAGAAAGATGATCCCCGATTTTGCCGAGGAGCATCAGTACCGTCACCCGGGACCCATCCACTCTCAGTTTGGCAGATACGTAAACGAGCCCGGCGACTACACCTCCATGAACACTGACGGTCACCTGCGCAGCTGCTTCTTTGGCAGAAGCGAGACCATGACCATCAAGGACGGCGTTCTTGACGGCGGCGAATTTGCACACGTTTACTTTATCGACTGGGACCACGTGCGCGCACGCCGCAGACAGCTGAACGTGACCGTAATGGGTACCACCGAGCCGATCAACGACAGAAAGTACAACAACGGCGAGGTGGTGAATACCCTGAGAAAATATACCGATGAGGAAAAGGCGTACGACGTTCACTACGAACTGAACTGGAAGAGATAAACATATGAATTTTATGGGAATAGACATTGGCACCACGTCCGTGAAAACGGCGGTGTTCGATGAAGCCCTTGCGCAAAAAATATCTCTTGCCGCCGATTACACGCTGGATTCCCATGGCGATACCGTTGAATTTGACGGCGAGGCATACTGGACGATCGTTAAGGGCGAGATCGAAAAGATCAAGGCACGGATGCCTGTTGATGCCCTTGCGATCGACACCCAGTGTGAAACGCTGATCCTTACCGACGAAAACGGCGTCCCCGTTCGCCCTGCCATTGTATGGCTTGATAACAGGGCGGTTGAGGAGGCTGCGCTTATTACCGCGCATTTTGGTCACAAGCGTGTATACGAGGTCACGGGTCAGCCCGAGATCACTGCCACTTGGCCCGCGTGCAAGCTGCTGTGGGTCAAACGGCACGAGCCCGAAATTTGGTCAAAAACGAAAAAGATCTTTTTGCTTGAGGATTGGATCCTTTATAAGATGACGGGCAAATTCATCTCGGAAAAAACGCTGCAATCCTCCACCATCTACTTTGATATTCACAAGGGTGCGTGGTGGGACGAGATGCTTTCCTTTATCGGGGTTGATAAAGAAATGCTCCCGACGCTGCACTCCAGTGCGCAAAAGGTTGGCGTATATGAGGACATGGCAGTGGTAACGGGCGCGATCGACCAAATCGCCGGTGCCATCGGTGCGGGGGTAGTGAAGCAAGGAACCGTCAGTGTTATGACGGGCACCACCATGGTCCTCTTTTTGCCTACAACGGCTATGCCGCAGTATGACGAAAAGAGCATCGTTCCCTGCCACTATAACTATGATGACAGGTACTGCCTGCTTTCCTGGACTCCCACGGCAGGAATGGCACTGAAATGGTTTAGAAACGCACTGTGCGACAATTTTTCGTTCCGCGAGCTTGACGAGCTTGCCGCCGCCGTGCCCGCAGGCAGTGACGGCGTTACCTTTTTGCCCTATCTTTGCGGCTCTACCATGCCAAAATACAATCCTGCTGCAAGAGGTAGCTTTACGGGCCTTACCACCGAGCACGGTCGCGGGCACTTTGTGCGCGCCGTGATGGAATCGGTTGCCTGTATGCTGCGCTCTAATCTCGAATATCTCGGCCTTGACGTGGAGGAGATCCGCGCAATGGGCGGCGGTGCAAACAGCCCGCTGTGGTGTCAGATGAAGGCAGATATGACCGGCAAACGGCTGGTCACCCTGAAAAACAAGGAGACTGCTTGCCTTGGCTCTGCCATCCTGGCGGCGGTTGGCGTTGGCTGCTTTGCGAGTGTTGAGGCGGCAACGAAGCTGATCAAGCTTGACAGGGTCTTTGAAAGCAGGAACGTAGATTACAGCGAATGCTACGACAGATACCTGTATTACGACAGGCTGCTTAACGTTACACAATAGCGAAGATTTTGAAGGAGATTGATGATGATCTATATTCTTGATACCGCAGATCTTGCGGCAATTAAACACTGCAACGAATTTTATCCCCTCTCGGGCGTAACCACGAACCCCTCTATCATTGCAAAGGCAAAAACCGATTTTTGGCCGCTGGTAGAAAAGATCCGTGAGATAATCGGCCCCCACAAGATGCTGCACGTGCAGACCACACAGGAAAAGGCTGAGGATATCGTAGCCGAGGCAAAGCTCCTGAAGGAAAGATTGGGGGGCGAGTTTTACGTTAAGATCCCGATCGGTGAGGAGGGTCTTAAGGCAACCATGATGCTGAAAAAGCTTGGCATTGGTGTAACCATGACCGCCATTTTCACGCCCGCACAGGCTCTTATGGCAGCTATGGCAGGTGCATCCTTCGTTGCACCCTACGTAAACCGTCTTGATAACATTCTCGGTGATGGCTGTGAGGTCGTGGCAGAGATCGTTAGCCAGCTTGAGAATTTCGGGTCTGACTGCAAGGTGCTTGCCGCAAGCTTTAAGAATGCCGAGCAGGTGCACAAGTGCGCCTCCTTCGGTTGCCACAGCGTTACCGTTTCGGACGATATTATGAAAATGCTGATCGCGCACCCCATGACTGATGCCGCAATTGCCGGCTTTGATAAGGATTGGAAGGGCGTTTACGGCGACAAGACCATTCTTGATTTCTGATCGTAGGATCAGAACAGTAAAATACAAAAAACCGCCCCCGTCTGAAGTGAACCCAAAAGTTTAGACAATATTAAATTGCTTGTGAAGGGGCTCGGTATTGAACCGCTTTGGGCACAGCCACAGCGATAGGACTTGTCCCGCTTTCGGCACTCCGTGCCAACGCTTGAAGAATGCCTTGGTGGCTGAACGCCGTCACTTGCCACGGGCAAGCTCGGCATTCTTTTCTGCCGCCTTATCGCTCACTACAGATTTTGAAGTTCCGCGTGGCACCAGGGTCTTATGTAAAAAAGGCTAGGGTATCTTCTGGAGCAACAGGAGTAGCTACAAAAAAACCAGAATATATATTAAATTTAGAAGCATCTATAGTTTTAAAACATATATTAGAAGATAAG